>NZ_CP020569.1:8169811-8482298 GCF_002082195.1 Streptomyces gilvosporeus
ACGATCTCTCCGGTGGTTGTCAGCCGCGTTGGTTCGGTCGTGGTCAGCGCGTTGGAGGTCATGCCGGGATGCTCCTTCCCGGCACTGTGCGAGCGCCCGGATTCACGGATATCCGTGAATCGGTGCGGACGTCAGGTCTGCGTCTCCTGGAGGTGCGCGAGGAGACGGGCCGCCGCCCGGTCCAGGAACAGCCGCTCCGAGCGGCCGCGACGCCGGTGCATCAGAACGAGGGCTCCCGTGACGACGGGGCCCTCGGTGACGGGGATCGCGAGTGCGCTGACCTCGGGGTCGGCGAGACCCTCGCTGCGGCTGATGCGCGACGCGCGGATCGCGGGAAGAGCGGATCGGAACTCGGTGACCGCCTCGGGATCGTGGCGGGCGAGCTCGTCGAGCAGATCATGACGCTCCGCCTCGTCGGTAAAGGCCAGCAGCAGACGGCCGGCGGCGGTGCGCAGAAGCGGCCGGGCGACGTGTCCGTCGGCGAGCGGCACGAGGCGGGGAATCTCGTCCTCGCCGCCGCGTGCGAGGTGAACGGCGTCGAGTCCCACCCGTATCGTGAGCAGCACCGGGGTATCCGCGACGCGGCTCAGTTCGTCGAGCTCGGCCTGACTGATCCGCGGGACGACCCGGCCGGCGATGAGGTTGAGGACGTGCGGGGCGGGCCCGAGCCGGAAGCGCCGGTGCTGCTCCAGCAGAAACCCTGTCGCGACAAGGCCGTTGACCAGATCCTGAACCGAACTCGCCGGCGCCCCGACCGCCCGCGCCAGCTCGGCCACGGTCGCCCCGCCCGGCGCCCGTGCGGCGGCCTCCAGGATCCACGCGACCCGGTCCACGGTACGGTGACGCTGCCGTCGGCCGTGCTCGCCCATCCCGCCCCACCCTGTCTTTCATGCGCATCGCCGACCGCTCGCGCCGGCATGGCCCGTCGATCCTTTCCTGCGCCACCCCGACGGGCAAGTCGGCCCCGGCCCCCGTAGATGTCACCAGCCCGGCAGCGTCGGTGCGTCCGGCACGCAGGGCGGCAACGGCAGCTGGGACGCCAACCCCAACAGGCGCGCCGCCGCCGGACAGCCCGGCCTGCCCGGCACGGGCGGCGACGGCGGCAAGGTCGGCACGGGCGGCGACGGCGGCAAAGGCAGCACCGCACGCCTGCCCGAGAACGGGGGCCGCGACGGCGATCAGGGCCACGTCGGTGCCCACGGCCAGACCGGCGGGGACGGCTACGTCGCGATCCTCTGGGACAAGCCGACCAACGCCTGACACGGGAGCACCACGGGCAGCCGGCGGGCCAACCACACGGAACAGGGCAGCATGATCCGCCGCTACATCATCTGGCGAAACAAGCACGCCGCTGACGAACGCCTACGCACCGTCATCGACAGGGCGAACCTTGCCTGATGCAGCACTAGGTCGCAGAGATCCGTCGGCTTCCTCGGCGGCCGGAGCCACTGCCGGTCCCGGTAGCACCGCCCGTGGCTCCGTCGGCCGCCGCTCGTCGGCTGGATCCGCGGACAACTTTGCCGGAGGCTGCGCCGGTCGCAGCACCGGCCGCGGATCGGCGGGCGGAACTCCGGGCGCCCGCTCCGACGGCGCCGCCCGTGGCCCCGCGGGATCCCGCCCGGCGGGCAGAACCGCGCCGGCCGGTTGCGGAGGTGCCGCCAGAGGCTGTCGCCCGGCGGTCCGAGCCCCGGCTCTCCGCCCTGGTGGCAGCGTCTGTCGCCGCTTTGGCCCCGCCGTCGTTTCGGCGTCGGGGGCCGGATCGCTTGCCGGGTTTGGTACCGGCCTTCGGGTCCGGGCGGGACGCCGTCGGTGTCGCCGGCTGGGGGACCTCGATGGTGACGGCCACGCCGGAAGGCTCGCGGGCGCCGGTGATGGCAGCCAGTTCGCCCGCGAGTCACACCGCGTAGGCGAAGACGACCGCCCCGTTCGGGGGGCTCTGTGCCGTCGGACTTCCACACCCGCCCGGCAGAGTTCGCGATCGTTCGCGCCCTGTCGCCCCAGCTCCCAGGAGCCGAACCAACTGCCTCCGATCACGGCGCGATGACCACCACCCGCGTCGCTCCGGGGGGGGGAAAAGCCACGTCACCGCGCACCGTGCCTGGGGCTGGTACCGGGAAGGCGCCGAACCCTCCCGTTATCCCTGACAGGTGACGGGCTGCGACGCCCCCTAAAGGCCACGGGATAAAGCTCACCGCCAGGAAGTGGTCCAGCGCCGCCCGCTCGACGCCTTGAAGGTCAGCCCGGGACGGCGGGCGATGTCAGCACGGCCTCTCCCAACAGGTTTGGGGTCGGCTCGGTCGTGGGGCTCGCAGAAGGGCCCCCGCGCCTGTCGGCGGTCACTCTCCCCCTGCACATCAACTCGCTCTACGAGAAGAGGTGTACGCATTTACCGCGAGGGGCCTTGACCACCCGTCACTCTCCGCTACATGTCCGTCTGTCGCAGCAATGCTCGGTATCGGATCCACCGAGTACTCCGAGACGCAGCAATACCAGATCTCCACTCGCTGACAGTGCGGGCGTGGCCCCGAAGGCAGACCACGTTGCGGTGGCCCCCGAGCTCGGCGGGCCTTTGCAATGTGCTGGGCGGACACGGCAGACCGGGAAGGGTGCGCGGCTTGGGCCGGGCTGGGGTGGTGCGGGGGCGCACGGTGGGGTGCCTGGGTAGCGTGAGGTTATGGCTTACGACGAGGTGTTGGCTGAGCGGGTTCGGGAGCAGTTGGAGGCTACCGAGCCGGTCACGGCGAAGAAGATGTTCGGCGGGCTGGTCTTCATGGCGCAGGGCAACACGGTGGCCGGTGTGGTCGGCGACGAGCTGTTCGTGCGGGTCGCGCCGGAAGACACCGTGGAGGCCCTGACCCGGCCCGGTGCACGGCCGTTCGAGGTCAAGGGCCGGGTGTCGAAGGGCTGGCTGCTGGTGGCGGGAGAGGTCCTCGACGACGACGTCCTGGACGACTGGCTGCACCTGGGCTGGGAGGCCGCCGCCGAACTACCGCCCAAGTGAGCCGGGCGTCCGCCTGCCGTGACGAACCGCGCCCGGTGCACGGTAGTGAAGCGAGCTGCGGAGTGGGCGGCGACGGGTATGCGTGCCGTCAGCGGTCCGTGGTGCCGTCGGTGCTGTGCTGGTCCGCCCCGTCGAGGGGCTGGGCGAGGGCGCGGGCGGCGCGCAGCAGCAGCTGTCCCAGCTCCTCCAGATGCGGGGCGAGTTCGGCGGGGCCGTGCACGGTGCTGCCGGGGTCCAGGCGGAGGAGCTGGGCGGCGAGGTGGCGGGGGTCGTCAGCGGTGAGGTCGAGGGTGCTGGTGTGCTCGTCGACGGAGCGGACGCGGTCGGGGAGGGTCCCGGGGCGAGCGCGCAGCGTCTCGGCGTCGAGGGGCACGGTGGCCGTCAGGGCGTAGCGGGCGGGGGCGGCGGCGATGCGTGCGGCTAGGAAGGCCGCCGTGTTGGCGGCGGGCAGGGGCCGTGGGGTGACGCGGCGGCCGGTGGGGGCCGGGTCGGTGAGGCGGTCGACGCGGAAGATGCGCCAGTCGGCGCGGTCGGTGTCGTAGGCGACGAGGTACCAGCGGTCGCCGGCGACCACCAGGCCGTGCGGTTCGGCGCGGCGCCGTCCCACGGCGGCGTCACTCTTGGATGCGTAGGTGAAGGTGACGACCTCATGGTCGCGGCAGGCCGCGGCCAGGGTCGCCAGCACGGAGGGGTCGGCCTGCGGGCCGGCGGCCCAGGGCACGGAGACGGTGGCGGTGTGCAGTGCCGCGACGTGGTGGCGCAGGCGGGCGGGCAGGACCTGCTCCAGCTTGGCCAGGGCGCGCACCGCGCTCTCCTCGATACCGCGCACGCCGCTGGTGGCGGTGCGCAGGGCGACCGCGACGGCGACGGCTTCCTCGTCGTCGAGCAGGAGCGGCGGGAGGTTGGTTCCGGCGGCCAGGCGGTAGCCGCCGGCCTTTCCGGTGGTGCCGTGGACGGGGTAGCCGAGGTCGCGGAGGCGGTGGATGTCGCGGCGAATGGTGCGCAGGGTGACACCGAGGCGTTCCGCGAGCTCGGCGCCGGTCCATTCGCGGCGCATCTGCAGCAGGGACAGCAGGCGCAGCATCCGGGCGGGCAGGTCCTGGGTCATGTCTTTCAGCCTGCCAGGCAATGGTGACGCGAGGTGTCCTAAAGGGCTCCTACGGTGGTTGTTCAAGCCGGGAGAGACCCCTCTGCTTCTCCCGATCCTCCGAAAGGAAAGCGCCATGGAACTGTCCTGCCTCGACATGATCTCCGGGTTCGAGATCGACACCGCCGATGCCAAGGGCGTGAAGGACTTCTACGGCCCGCTGATGGGCTGGACCTTCGCCACCGAACCCGGCTCCGGCGCCGACGGTTCCACCTGTATCCGGATCACCGCCCCGGGCGCGGCCGCCCCGATGGGCCTCGTCCGGCAGCACGCAGCCGGCGGCAGGGAAGCCACCAGCCTGCGCGTCTTCTCCGGTGACGTGGCAGCCGATGCGGCACGGCTGGAGAAGCTGGGCGCCGCCGTGGTCGCCCCGGCCGCCCCGGATGGCGACCGGAGCGTCCGCGCCCGTGTGACCGATCCGCGCGGCAATGTCCTCACGCTCGTCTCCCGCACCGGTGCCCAGGAGGCGGAGCAGGGGGCGGGCCGGCCTCAGCCGGGCGCGTTCGCCAGCTTCGAGATCGGCACCACCGACGCCGAGGCGACGCGGGCCTTCTACGCCCAGGCGTTCGGCTGGCGCTTCGAGCCGGACCCGGGCTCGGTGAGCGCGCCATACTACAGCATCTTCACCGGCCCGGTCCCCACCGGCGGCATGTACGACTACAGCGCGGTTGCGGACGGCGCGGAGTTCGCCATGCCCACGTTCCTGGCCACGGACGTGCCCACCAATGTCTCCAGGGCCGTCTCGCTCGGCGGAGCGGTGGAGTACGGCCCCGAAGCCACCACCTACGGCCTGGTCTTCGCCCGCCTGACCGACCCGCACGGCAACCGTTTCGGCCTCTTCACCATGCCGCAGGGCTGAGCTGACCAACGGGGCCCCTGCCGGGGCCGGTGGGCCGTGGGGGGCCGGATTCGGCGGTTGCTCTGTTCCGATCGCGGCAATGTCCGGCCGGCATCGACGTCGGTGACGTTGAGCGAGCCCCGGCAGGCGGGGGCACTTGGGTGAATGTCGGCGTGCGCGGCAAGCAGGACAGAAAGTGCCCTATATCCGCCTCATACTCCCATCCACGACTATCGATGCAAAGTAAGGACCCAATGCCGTGAATGCGCGGAAGAGTCAGAGTGCGGGTGGAGAGAAGGAGCTGGCCGGAAAGGTGGCGCTGGTCGCGGGGGCGACTCGCGGCGGGGGTCGCGCGATGGCCGTCGAGCTCGGCCGGGCCGGGGCCACCGTCTATGTGACCGGCCGCACCGCCCGTGGCGCGATCAGCGAGACGGGCCGGCCGGCGGAGACCATCGAGCAGACCGCCGAGCTGGTCACTGCCGCCGGCGGCGAAGGCATCGCCGCGGTGGTCGATCATCTCCAGGCGGACCAGGTGCAGGCGCTGGCCGAGCGGATCGATCGGGAACAAGGGCGGCTGGACATCCTCGTCAACGCCGTCTGGGGCGGGGAGCACCTCGTCGAGCGCGGCAAGAAGATGTGGGAATGCGACCTGGACAAGGGCCGGCGCATGCTCCAGCTCGGCATCGAGACCTACTACGTCACCAGCCACTACGCCCTGCCCCTGCTGATCCGGCGGCCCGGCGGACTGGTCGTGGAACTCACCGACGGGACCGAGGAGTTCAACCACGGCCACTACCGTGCCCCCTTCGCCTTCGACCTCGCCAAGTTCGCCCCCTTCCGGATGACGTGGGCGCTGGCCGAAGAGGTGAAGGAGTACGGCTGCACGGCACTCGGTCTTGCTCCGGGTTGGATGCGCACCGAGGCGATGCTCGACGCGTTCGGCATCACCGAGGAGAACTGGCGCGACGGCTGCAAGGTGGACCCCACGTTCGCGATCTCAGAGACCCCCGTCTTCACCGCCCGGGCCGTGACCGCACTCGCTGCCGACCCGGGCGTGGCGCGCTACAACGGCGGCTCCCTGTCCGTCGGCACGCTGGCCAAGGAGTACGGCTTCACTGACGCCGACGGCTCGGCCCCCGACTCCGTCCGCTACTTCCAAGACTTCATGCGGACCGGACAGGCACCGAACGCCGACGACTACCGCTGAACGCGGCGCCAGGGAACCCGATGCAGTCACGACGCGCTCCTACACGCCACCGCCCGGATTTCCGGCGCTGCATCTCACAGTGTGCCGCCCCGGCGCGTCACCGCCGCCACGACGCCGCGCGGGCCGGCCCCACGGCATGGCAGCGCCTGCCACCCGCCATAAGCCGGCCCCAGCCACCGGCCCGTACGAAGGACGTAACCATGCCCCCCGAAGAAGTCGCGGCGCTCGCCCTGGCGTTGCCGGAGGTGACGGAGGAGGAACCGTACGGCCCCAAAAGGCCCGTCTACAAAGTCGGCGGCAGCATCTTCGCCATGCTCGCGGCAGCGACAAAAGCACACCCCGAGCAGGTGACCGTCAAGTGCGAACCCCACCTCGCCCTGCACCTGTGCCAACAACACACGGCGGTACGCCCGTGGTACCAAGGGCGCCGGTGGCACTGGATCACCGTGCACCTGGACGAAGGCACCGTGCCCGCCGAAGAGCTCACCGAGATGCTCCACCACGCCTGGGAATGCGTGGTGACCGACCTGCCCCCCGCCACCCGCGAACGGCTGCACAACCTCCGCCACGGACAGCAGCGACGTCCCTGAGCCGCCAACGTGTGGGAAGAAGAGCTGGCCCCAGGACGAACTCGCCTTCCACATGGACATCACGTCAGACGACGTCGAGGCGGCGCAGAAGCGGCTCCTGGAACTGGGCGCCACCAAGCCCGCCCACCAGCCGGGCGGGGACCACTGGACCGTCCTGCTCGACCCCTCCGGCCAGCCCTTCTGCATCAGCAGCGCCCGCTGACACAGCCGCTCACAGCGGCTGCTCTCACCGGGACGGCGGCCCCCGGAGTGCACAGCAGCGCGGACCGGCGGAGAAAGGAACCCCGGAGTGCCAGGCGTATGCCGGCCCCCGTGCTCGCACCCCGGCGAAGGCCGCACCTGACCATGGAGGACCCATGCCGTTCGCTCCCTGCCTCAGCGTCAAGGACACCGCCGCCAGCATCGCGTTCTACAAGAAGCTCGGCTTCGACGTCGATTCCAGCACCGCCAGCCCAGGGGACGACATTCACATGCTGACCTACCAGGGCGGATTCTGCGGGATGCTCTACAGCAACGCCGACCTGAAGAAGTGGCTGCCTGTCCTGGCGGACACTCCCATCGGGTTCGCCGGCATGTTCTACCTTGCCGTGAACGACTTCGAGGCCGCCCACGACCACATCGCCGACCACGCCGAGATCATCAAGGACACCGACACCGACCACACCGGCCAGCGCATGTTCTACTTCCGCGACCCCGACGGCTACGTCATCGGCATCAACGACCAGGCCGCCCTCCAGGCCAGCGACCTCGGCAAATACGCCTGAACCAGGGGAAAACCCGGCCTGCTCACCGACCACGTTGCGGCGTAAACCGGGCCCGGCTCTGAGTGGACCGAGCGAAAGGCGCCTGACGGGCAAAAGCCCAGGAGGTGAAGTCGGGCCTGCTCACCGCCCGGCCCGCCGCAGCCGGCTCTCGCAGTCGTCACGTATTCCGACTGTGATACGCCAGAATCCTCGGCTACTTCCTGAAGCCAACGTTGCGTGTCGTTAGGGTGCCAGGATTCCATGTCGGCGGGGAGCTCCAGTGAGTGGCGGTGGCCGATGAGGGGACATGCAGCCGCAGAGCTTATCGGCCGTGGCGGACGGCTCTGGTTCCGCGCAGAGGGCGGGCCGGACGGAGTGGTCATGGGATGTATTCCTCCATGAGTTTCGCCAGGTGCAGGATCAGAGGGAGGCGGTTGGCTTTATCCGTGTGGATGTAGTGGGCGAGGTCAGCCGGATCGTCGTCGGGCTGGTGGAAGGAGATGTGGATCTCCAGGGAGGTGGGGTTCTGCCCTTGCTTCGTGTCGGCCCAGGCATTGGTCGCGCTGAATTCCGCCGAAACGCGCCGATCCTCCCCGCGCATCTCGCACGCGCTCTGGCCGTCCGGACGACGTGACACACTGGCGGATCAGGCAGCGGTGAACGGGGGGTGATCCGGTTGGGTCTGGAGATCGAGAGCAGGCCGTCGGAGCTGCCGTACATCGAGCGGGTATGGCGCAGCCGCAGCGACGAAGTGGGCCGGATGACGTCGATCGCGACATCGCACTGGGAGCTCGTCTTCTGGGAGCACCACGGTCAGGTCCAGGCGGCCGTACTGGGCCCAGAACCCAAGGCATGCCTGGCCCCCGTCCCCATGAACGCCACGTTCTTCGGCATCAGCTTTGCCCTCGGCACCTCGATGCCGCACATACCGATCAGCCGGCTCGTGGGCAGTAGCGCGGAGATACCCGACGTGACGCGGCGCTCCGTCTGGCTGAAGGGGTCCGCTTGGCACCCGCCCGATTACGACAACGCGGAGGCGTTCGTACGGCGCATGGTGCGTGAGGGCATTGTGGACTGCGACCCGATCGTGCCCGCTGTGCTCGACGGTGCTACTCCCGATGTCTCCGAACGCACCCTCCAGCGCCGCTTTGTCGCGGCGACGGGCCTCACCCGGGGCGCCATCCGGCAGATCCACCGCGCCCGTGAGGCGGCGGTACTGATCCAGGAGGGTGCGTCGGCCCAGGACGTCGTGCACCGGCTGGGCTACTTCGACCAGCCGCATCTGGCGCGGTCCTTGACCCGGTACATCGGCCGGACCGCCACTCGGCTGAGCTCTCCGGACAGGGCGGAGCCCCTGTCGCTTCTGTACAAGACCTCGGCCTCGATGCCCGCATAGATTTCCTGGTGTAGCCGACGGGGTCGGCTCGCCCCGGTCACAGGACCGTCCCGGCCGGGACCGGGCAGACGACCCCGAACTCATCACGGAGGAATCATGCGCAAGGTCGTTTCGGGTCTGTTCGTCTCGCTCGACGGTGTCGCTCAGTCGCCGAACGAGTGGCAGTTCGCATTCGACGAGGAGATGGGCGCGGCGCTGGGGAAGACGCTGGAGACGGCCGACACGATTCTGCTGGGCCGGGTGACCTTCACCGAGTGGGCCGGGTACTGGCCGACGGTGACCAGCGGCGAGGACGCCGGTTTCGCCAAGTGGATCAACGATTCGCCCAAGTACGTCGTCTCCTCCACGCTTGACAGTGTCGAGGACTGGGCGAACAGCACGCTCATCAACGGCGATCTGGCGGCCGCGATCGAGGAGCTCAAGGCCGGCGAGGGCAAGGACATCACCGTCGCGGGCAGCCCGACGCTGGTGCGTTCGCTGCTGGAGCAGGACCTGCTGGACGAACTGGTACTGCTGATCCACCCGGTAGTGGCTGGCGAGGGCCGCAAGAAGCTGTTCGACGACGACGCCGCCCTGAAGAAGTTGGAGTTGGTGAGCGCCCAGCCGACCAGCAGCGGAGTGATCATCGCGACCTACCGTCCGACGCGCTGAGCGCTGCTCGGCGCGGGCTTGATACAGGGTTGCACCGGTCGTGCACCACACTCCCGCGCAGCTGAAGTACCTGGCCGCATTCATAGAGAAGGTCAGCAATGAGCGGTTCGACGCCGAGTCAACCAAGGCGGTCAAGGGCACCGGCATCGAATGAGCTGCGGCTTTTCGGGCGCGGGCCGCACCTGGGCGCCAAGTGCCCAGCTGCGAGGCAACTTTGGAGGAGCTGACGGTCCCCCTCCTGGGCGTTCTCGGAGAGGACGGATGGATCGGCTTCGCCGTCGCCGCCGAAGCCGATCATGCCTAGCTGGTCCGTCACTTGGTCCGCGACTGGTCCGGAAGATCAGTTCGAGGGGCGGTGATAGTGGGATGAATGGGGCAATCGGGTGTCTGTGTGACGCGATGGAAATGAAGGCGCCTGTTGGTGATCCCCCAGCTCAGAGCCCACCTCAAGCGGCCTAGAAGAATCCAAGTTTCTTGGGCGAATAGCTACAAAAGATGTTCTTCGTCTGCTGATAGTGGTCCAGCATCATCTTGTGGTTCTCCCGCCCGATGCCGGACTGCTTGTAGCCGCCGAACGCCGCATGCGCGGGATAGGCGTGGTAGCAGTTGGTCCACACCCGGCCGGCCTGGATGGCGCGGCCGGCGCGGTAGGCGGTGGAGCCGTCGCGGGTCCAGACGCCGGCGCCCAGTCCGTAGAGGGTGTCGTTGGCGATGTCGATCGCGTCGTCGAAGTCGGAGAAGGGGGCGACCGCCACCACGGGGCCGAAGATCTCCTCCTGGAAGACCCGCATGTCGTTGTTGCCCTCGAAGATCGTCGGACGGACGTAGTAGCCGCCCTCCAGCTCCCCGCCCAACTCGGCGCGGGAGCCGCCGGTCAGGACGCGGGCGCCTTCCTTCTGGCCGATGTCCAGGTAGGAGAGGATCTTCTCCAGTTGGTCGTTGGACGCCTGGGCGCCGATCATGGTGTCGGTGTCCAGCGGATGCCCCTGGACGATCTTTTCCGTACGGGCCACGCCCGCGGCCAGGAAGTCCGCGTAGTGGCCCCGCTGGATCAGCGCCCGGGACGGGCAGGTGCAGACCTCGCCCTGGTTGAGGGCGAACATGGTGAAGCCCTCGACGGCCTTGTCCTGGAAGTCGTCCATCAGGGCGGAGACGTCGTCGAAGAAGATGTTGGGGCTCTTGCCGCCGAGTTCGAGGGTCACCGGCCGCAGATGCTCGGAGGCGTACTGCATGATCAGGCGCCCGGTGGTGGTCTCACCGGTGAAGGCGACCTTGGCCACCCGGGGGCTGGAGGCGAGCGGTTTGCCCGCCTCCGTGCCGAAGCCGTTGACGATGTTGACCACGCCCGGCGGCAGCAGATCCGCGATCAGGCTCATCAGGAAGTGCACCGAGGCGGGGGTCTGTTCGGCCGGTTTGAGGACCACGGCATTGCCCGCGGCCAGGGCGGGGGCGAGCTTCCAGGCGGCCATCAGGAGGGGGAAGTTCCAGGGGATGATCTGGGCGACCACGCCCAGCGGCTCGTGGAAGTGGTACGCGACGGTGTCCTCGTCGATCTCCGAGAGGGTGCCCTCCTGGGCGCGTAGGGCGCCCGCGAAGTAGCGGAAGTGGTCGACGGCCAGGGGGATGTCGGCCGCCAGCGCCTCCCGCACGGGCTTGCCGTTCTCCCAGCTCTCGGCGACCGCCAGCGCCTCCAGGTTGGCCTCCATCCGGTCGGCGATCTTGTTCAGGACGCCGGCCCGCTCGGCGGCGGGGGTACGGGCCCAGCCGGGCGCGGCGGCGTGCGCGGCGTCCAGGGCGCGCTCGACGTCCTCGGCGGTGCCGCGTGCCACCTCGCAGAACGTCTGACCGTTGACCGGGGTGGGATTGTCGAAGTACCGGCCCAGTGCCGGCGCCACGAACGCGCCGCCGATCCAGTGGTCGTAGCGGCTCTGGTAGCTCATGACGGCATCGGTGGAACCCGGGCTGGCGTAACGGGCCATGGGCGGCCTCCCAATCGCTCTCGACGCGGTGCCCGCCGCTCCCGTGCGACGGGCGTTGCGCGCAGGGTAGGGCGGCGCAGGTTGCGCGAACGTTGCGTGGGGGAGGGGCCGGGGGCCCGCGAAACCGGTGGGTCGGGGGATGCCTCAGAGACCCGGCGGTCTGCGGGGATCGTGGGCCGACGAGTGGGCCGAGGACGAGCCGGTCAGCCCGTATGCCGTCCGCAGACGCCCGGCCGTGGCGCGCGGGACCTCGCGCGCCGGGGAGTGCGGCGGCAGGGTGTCCTCCAGGGCCTCCCAGACCTCCAGGTCGTGCTCGCCCCAGGGGGTCCCCGCCCAGCGGCGCAACAGCGCGGGGTCGCGGGCGGTCAGCAGGGCGCGCCGGAGCCGGTCCTCCAGGGCGGTGCGCAGCCGGCGTATCCCGGGGGCCTCCGAGAGCGGCAGCAGCGGGCCGGGGTAGGCATCCAGGGCGGCCGTGAGGCGACCGGCGGCCAACTCCGTCTCGGCCGCGGTGAGATCGGTGTCGGTCGGACGGGTCAGCCGGTAGGGCCGCGAGGCGAGCAGCGGGCCGGCGAGCTGCCGCAGCCGGGACAGCTCGGCGCGCAGGGTCACCGGGCTCACCTCCCGTTCGCCGTAGAGGAGGACGGCCAGTTGCTCACCGGTGAGGCCCGCGGGGTGGTGGGCGAGCAGCACCATGATCTCGCTGTGCCGGCGGCCCAGCCGCAACCGGGTGCCGTCCACGGTCAGCAGCGCCTCGTCCCGGCCCAGTGCCGCCAGAAACGACCCCGACTCCCGTGTTCCGTACGCCAGATGGGCCTCTGCGGCGCGCGCGGTGGCCCGGACCAGGGCCAGGCTGTGCGGGCCGGCCAGATGGTCGCCGCCGGTGATGTCGACGGCGCCCAGCAGCCGCCCGGTCCGCGGATCGTGCAGCGGGGCCGCCGCACAGGTCCAGCGCTGCACCTGCCGGTTGTAGTGCTCGGCCGCGAAGATCTGTACGGCATGGCCGGAGGCGAGCGCGGTGCCCGGCGCGTTGGTGCCCGCATGCCGCTCGTCCCAGCGCGCCCCGACCACGAAGTTCATCCGCTCCGCCTGCCGCCGTACCCCGGGGTGGCCCTCGACCCACAGCATCCGCCCCTGGGGATCGCAGACCGCTATCAGATGCGCACCGTCCTGGGCGATGCTGCCCAGCAGCTCGCGGAAGACGGGCATCGCCCGGGCCAGGGGGTGGGCGTCCCGGTAGGCCCGCAGCGCGGCTTCGTCCAGCTCGATGGGCGCCGCGCCGTCCGAGGCGGCCCGCGCCCGCGCCGAGCGCCGCCAGGAGTCGGCGACCACCCGGCGTACGGGCGGCAGCACCGTCCCGTCGGCCAGGAACGCCTCATGGGCCCGCCGCACCCGGCGGGTATGTGCCACCGGGTCGGCACCCGACTCCAGCGCCAGCCAAGGGTTGACCACCAGTCACCTCTTCGTCACGGATCCGGCCCCCGCACGCCGATGGTGCGCGCAGTGGGCGGGGGCCGTAAAGCCCGCCGGGGGAGCCGGATCAGGAACGCGAGCCGGCGTGCAGCCGCAGCCCGTCCGCGACGATCAGATCGGAGGTGACCAGCGCCTGCTCGGCCGTCACATCGGTCATGTAGACGAAGGGCGGCACGACCGGCGGGACGGGGAGGGTGTCGGGGGTGAAGGTGAGGCAGAGTACGCCCTCCAGACAGCCGCGGAACTTGGTGAGATAGAGGGTCACCTCGCCGCGGAGGTTCAACGTGTCGGCATCCAGGCCGAGTTGGGGACCGGTGCGGTCGCGGGTGGTGAGGCGGTAGTCGGTGAGCGAGGCCGCCGACATCTTCAGGACCATGGCCTTGACGGGACCGTTTGCCGTCGGGACTTCGGTGACCCCGGCGAGGGTGAAGCCCTTGGGGGCGAACCTCGTGGTGTGCACGGTGGGCGGGGCCGGTGGCGCCGGTACGCCGGTCGCCTCGGCCCGCTGCGCAGGGCCCCCGACGGCCGTCAGCAGTGCCACGGGGAGGCCGGCGGCGAGGATCTTGCGGCCGAGGGCACGGCGGGCCGATGCCGGTGCCGACGCCTGCGGCGGCGCCTGCGTCGTACGGTCCGCGGGCCGGGCGCCGTCCGGATCCGTCCCCTCCACCGGCTCCCCCTCCCGCACCGGCGTCCACCCGAACCCCATCGCGCTGCCCGCGATCCCCAGGCCCATGCCCACCAGAAAGCCGCCCAGATTGGTCGCGGCGAAGGAGAGCACCGACAGGATCAGCGCATTGATGCCGACGTAGTGGCGCGCGGCCGGGGCGCACCACAGGAAGATCCCCGCCACCATCAGCGCCAGCCCGATACCGATCGCCGCCAGCCCGCCGAGCCCCAGGCTCACCAGGACCGTCAGCGGTGAGAGCGGCACCAGCAGCAGCTCCGCCCCGCCGAGCAGGAGCAGCAGCCCGGCCCAGAACGGCCGGGTCCGCCGCCAGCGGCGCAGCGCCGCCCGCCGCTCGGGCCACGGCAGTACCCGCTCAAGGCGGGCGCCCCAGCGGGCACGGCGCGCGCTCAGAAACACTTCTCGCCGTCCAGGCTCACGCTCACCCGCAGTCCCTTGAGCCGGAAGTTGCCGCCGGTGGCGGACCAGGCGTGCGAGCGGACCCCGGCGACCGCGATGTCCCCGGCCTGGAGTCCGAACTTCCCCTTGGGGCCGTGCACACCCGGTACGGCGTCCAGCGAGGCGGCGTCCCGGCCGATCTGCGCGGTGCCGAAGCGGGCGTCGCCGACCAGGTCCTCGCCGTCGATGACCAGGCTGTCGGCGGACACCGGCCCGGCCCTGCCGCCCGCCGTCAGCTTGAACACCACCGTGCCGACCGGCGTTTCGACCTGCGCCGACTGGCAGATGTCGGCGAGCGACGCCTTGCCGATGCCGAGCAGCGCGACGGGATGGCCGCGGCCGTCGGTATCGCGGTCGGTGTGCACGTACGAGGACAGTCCGCTGCTGGTCAGCTTGCCCGAGGACACCTGGAAGTGGGTGCCGGAGACGGCGAAGGAGGCGGCCAGCACGCCCTGGGCCATCACCGTCGCCAGCGCTCCCACGGCGAGCACGGCGGGCACCGCCACCACGGCGGCCTTCTTCCAGGAGGTGCGTCCCTCGGGCGCGGCGGGCGCGGGGCGCGGCGTTCGGATCGTAGGGCTCACTGTGTCCTCCCCGGGGCAGTGGTCGAATGCGCGAGGAAGTGCGGGGGCGCCGCCGGCGGAGCGCGGCGGACGAGCGCGGAGGTCCTGGACGGAGAAGCGGATCCGATCCATGACGTGCTGTCATACTGCGGAAAAATCATGGAAGTTGGCGCGTCGGTCAGTTGGCGACGAGGCGACTACCGACGAGTCCGTTGGGAGACTAGGGCCGATTTTGAATAATAGTCAACAGCGCGGACAGGGCGGCTCCCCGGCCGCCCGCGGCACCGAACGCGCCCAGGCGCGGCGCGCCGAACTCATCGCCACCGGACGCGCGTTGTTCGCCGACACCTCATACGACGCGCTGTCCATGGACGACATCGCCCGCGCGGCCGGCGTGGCCAAGGGCCTGATCTACTACTACTTCACCAACAAGCGCGGCTATTACCTCGCGATCATCGAGGACGCCGTGGCCCAGCTGGTCGAGCGCGCGGGCAGCACCCACGACCTGCCGCCCGTCGAACGCGTCCAGCGCACCGTGGACGGCTATCTGCGCTACGCCCAGCACCACCAGGCCGCCTACCGCGCCATCGTCACCGGCGGCGTCGGCTCCGACGCCGAGGTGCTGGCGATCCGCGATGCCGTACGGGCCCGGCTGCTGCGCACCATCGCCCGGGGCGCCTGGGGCCGCGAGGAGATCCCACCGCTCGCCCGCATCGCCCTGACCGGCTGGCTCACCAGCGTCGAGGGCGTCACCCTCGACTGGATCGCGGCCCCGGAGATACCCCGCGAGACGGTGACCGCCCTGCTGGTGCGCGGGCTGGGCGACACCCTGCGGCTGATCGAGGAGTACGAGCCGACCTGCCCGGCGCCGTCCCGGCCGTCCTCCTGAGACGGTGTCCTCCGTGGCGGGGTGGTGTGCTGGATGCCCCGCCTTCGACGCCTTGACCGCGGGCCGGACTCGATGCCTTGGCGAGCGGTGCGGACACCGAGGCGCTTGCCGCGCAGTCATTTCCGCGGTCCGAATGCGTCAACCGCGTTCGGCGCCGCCCGGTTCCGGGGTGCTTCCTTTCCACACGTTCACGCTGTCCGGTGCGCATTCCTCTTCCGGCCTCCACCGTGTGTCTGCGTTCCTGATGGTGCGGCTCATCGGTCCTGTCCCGTGCTGTCTCAGCCGTCGAGGAGGGAGCGCGCACAGCGTGGCAGGGCGCCGAGTCGTCTCGTGCCGTGCCGTTGACCTGATGCGGTTCACGGAGCGGTGAAACGGTCCCAGTCGACCGCGCCCCCAGCCACCCGGCGCGATGAGGTCAGGCGCACGGTGCCGAGTGCACCGGAGCGGCCACGACCGGCAAGCGCCGTCCACGTGTTCCCGAAAGGGCTTCCAAACGCAGCAATACCGTCCTCCTCTTTCCCGGCCTCGGCGCCTATTCCGCACGCATGCTGCACCAGGCGTCCCGAACGCATGCGCAGATCACCGATGTGTTCAAGGAGATCGACGCAGTCGCGGCGGAGTACGGAATCCCGTCGCTCTCCCACACTCTTTTCGAGGAGGAACCCTCGGTCCAGGAGATCCTCGGCCGGCGTGCCGAGATCATGCAACTGGCCATTTTCGGCGGGTCGGTGGCGGTTCACCGGGTCCTTGTGGACGGCGGCGTCGAGCCGAAGGCGCTGGTCGGGCACAGCTTCGGTGAGATCGCTGCACTGGTCTCGGGCGGCGCGTTCAGTCTTGCGGCGGGGTCCGCCTGGTCTGCGCCCGCACCCGCGCGCTGGTCGAGTTCGAGGGCCGCGGCGGCATGACCGCGGTGGCCACGCACGAGACCGCGGCGCAGCACCTGATAGGTGTGCTGGACGACAGCGACCTGGTGATCGCCTGCTGCAACGCCCCGCAGCAGACCGTACTCAGCGGCCAGGTGGAGGACATCGAACGGGCCGAGGAAGTAGCGGGAGCCCTGAACCTGTCCGCCACCCGCCTGAGCCTGCCGTACGCCTCACACCACCCCAGCATGAGCGCCGCGGTGGACCAGTTCGTCGCACTCGCCGACGACGTGCGTCAACTTCCCTTCCAGCAGCGGGTGTTCTCTCCGATCCACGGCCGCCGCTACACCGACGGCGACGATCTCGTCCGGCTGCTCGGTGAGTGCCTCGTCCTGCCGGTGCGTTTCACCGACACAGTGCGCCACCTGCATGAACGCGGGGCGGACACCTTCATCGAGACCGGGGCGCTGCGCGCACTCACCCGGTGTGTGGCACTCACGGTTCCGGGCGTGCGGACCTTCGCCCCGCTGGAGCATCCCGACCGGGAGCTGGACGGGCTGCGCGTCGCCGTCGCTGCGGGCCTGGGACAGGTGGTGCCGGAGCGCAGGGTGGCGCCCCCGAGCGATGAGGGAGAACCCGAGCGGGCCGTGACGGGCACGGTTCCCGAACGGGCCGGTGCAGGCCCCGCTACGGAAACCGCCTCCCAGGGCGCGACCGGCGCGAGGGGCGGTTCCCGGTCCCGCGCACAGGTACTGGACCGCCTTCGCGCGCTGTACGCGGAGGCTCTGGAGTACCCGCCTGATGTGCTCACCGATGCCGCCGGGCTCGAGGCCGACCTTGGTGTCGACTCCCTCAAACAGACGGCATTGCTGCGCCGCGTCATGGAGGAATTCGCTCTCGACGATCCCCCGGGGAGCCTGAACCTGGCCACGCTGGGGACTCTCGCGGACGTCGCCGACCACGTCATGTCGTCCAAGCCCGTTCAGGAGGCCGCGGCATGAACGGCTCCCCCATGGCCGACCTGAGCGGAAAGGTGGTGCTGGTCACGGGCGGCGTCCGTGGAACCGGGCGCGCCATCAGCCACGCCTTCGCCGCTCATGGTGCGCATGTCATCGCCAACTACTTCCACGGCCGCGACGAGGCACCAGGCCTCCTGGAGGAGATCCGGGCGTCCGGCGGCTCCGCCGAGGTGCTGCGCGCCTCCGTGGCCAAGGCCGACCACGTCCGGCGGATGTTCGCCACCATCGCCGAACGGCACGGCGGCCTGGACATCCTGGTCCACAACGCCGGAGCGGGACGGCTGGGCCTGGTCGACGAGCTGACCGACGCCGACTGGCAACGGGCCTGGGACACCGACCTGCACGGGGCCCGGTGGTGCGCCCAGCACGCGGCGCCGCTGATGGAGCGGCGCGGGGGCGGTGCGATCGTGAACGTCTCCTCGATCGGCGCCAACCTCGTCCTGCACCAATACAGCGCCTGCGCCGGGGCGAAGGCAGCCGTGGAGGCACTCACGCGCTATCTGGCGGTCGAGTACGCCCCACGCAACATCCGGGTCAACGCCGCCACGCCCGGGGTGCTGGACTCCCAGGTCGTACGGAACTTCCCCAACGCCGAGATCCTGATGAGCCGGGTGCGGGACGCCACCCCACTGGGGCACCGGCTCGGCAGGCAGGAGGAGTTCGCCGAGCTGGTGGTGTTCCTGGCCTCGCCCCAGGCTTCCTGGGTCACAGGCCAGATCGTCATGGCCGACGGCGGTATGTCGCTGTGTGCCTCGCTCCTGTCGGCCGACTCTCCGGAGCCGTCCGCCGCCTCCGAGGACGAGCGAACGCTCCGGCCGGAGCATGCCACAGCGACGGCGGCGGCGCGGCCCTCGGCACCGGCTGCGACTCCGGCGTCCGCTCATGCTCGCACCCCCGCTTCGGCTTCAGCTCCCGTCGCAGCCGACCCCGGTGCACTGATCGCCGTCGTCGGCACGGGCGTGGTCACCCCCGGCGCCAATACGCCCGAGGAGCTGTGGCGGGCTCTTGAGGGCGAGCGGAACACCTTCGGCCGGCCCAACCGCTATGACGCCACATCGTTCTACTCCCCTGACCCGGATGCCGAGGACCGCTCCTACACCCGGGAGTCCGGGTTCATCACCGGCTTCGAGCCGCATCCCGAGCTGCGGGCGGAACTCGACGCGGACCGGGTGGCGAGCAGGGAGTCGACCACGCTGTGGCTGCGGCACAGCCTGTACCACGCGCTCTGCGGAGTCCGGCGACGCCCGCAGGACCGCTGGTTCGCGGCCTTCGGCTACACCGCGGACGGAAGCCAGGACCTGGAGGAGCACCTCGTCCTCGCCGGCTACGCCAGGCGGTTCTCCGACGCATTGGACGGCACGCCGCTCGCCGCGAAGGTGCTGCGGTCGCTGGCCAACCGCTATGACCTCGGCAACGCGGTGCCGTTCGCATGCCTGCCGCACCGCATCGGGCGCAACGCGGTCTCCGGCATCCTGCCCGAGGACACCGAACTGGTCATGGTGGACACGGCCTGCTCGTCCTCCCTCTACAGCATCGACCTCGGCATTAAGGCACTGCGCGAGGGCACCAGCGACATCGCGGTGTGCGGAGGCGCGTTCGCCTACAGCGCCCGCAATCTCGTGCTCTTCTCCAAGCTTCAAGGGCTCTCCCGCACCGGCGAGGTGCGCTCGTTCGACCGAGGTGCGAGCGGCGTGCTGTTCTCCGACGGGGCCGGAGCGCTCGTCCTCAAGCGCCTGGAGCGGGCTCGCGAAGACGGAGACGACGTCCTCGGGGTCATCGGCGCCGTCGGCCTGTCCTGCGACGGCTCGGGCAAGGCCATCTACGCGCCCAACGAGGAGGGGCAGCGATTCGCCCTGCGGCGGGCCTACGAGCAGGGCCGGGTGGACCCGGCTGCGGTGGCCTGGGTGATCGCGCACAGCACCGGCACTCCGGCCGGCGACAAGGCCGAGCTGGCGAGCCTTCACAAGGTGGCCGGCGCGGGACCGCCCGCGCTGCTGTCGTCGAACAAGGCCATCGTCGGGCACACCGGCTGGGCCGCCGGCACCGTCTCCGTGATCGAGGCGATTGCAGGGCTGCGGCACGGACTCGTCCCGGCCCAGCGCTACCTGACCGATCCGATTCCGGCGCTGGAGGGCAGCCGCTTCACCCCGCCGACCGAGCGGGCGCCACTGCCCGGGAGCAGGCCCCGCACGGTGGCGGTCTCCGCGTTCGGGTTCGGCGGCACCAATGGGCACCTGCTGTTGCGGGACGACGCCTCCGACTGCCCCGCCGGCCTGGAGCAGGCCCCGGCGACGGACGACGGCATCGTCATCGTCGCGGGCTCCGCCGACGTGCCCGGGGCACCGGAGACCGAGCGGCTCTCCGCCTGGCTGCGCGGCCAGGCTCCGGCGCCGGATCCCGGCTTCGGTGACGACTACCCGATCCCGGGATTCCGCGAAGTTCCCCTGCCCCCGGCCACGTTGCGCAACATGGACCGTACGCAGATCATGACGCTGCGGGCCTTCACCCGGCTCGACGAGCGGGTCCAGGCGGCGTGCCGGCGGCTGCACGACACCACCGGCGTCGTCGTGGGCCACATGGGACCGACCCGGCGTGCCGTCCATTACGCGCTCCGCTGCTACCTCGGCGACCTCGAACGGTCCCTGTCCGAGGACCTGGCAGCGGACCCGCAGATCCGCAGCACACTGGAAGCGATCGGCAAAGAGGTGCGCAGCCTCGTCCCGGCCAGTACCGAGGATTCCTTCCCCGGCATCATGCCCAACGTCATCGCCGCCAGGCTCGCTTCCCGAATGGACCTGCACGGTCTCAACATCACCGTGGATACCGGCCCCGACGCCGGTCTCACGGCCCTGCGCACCGCCGAACGCTATCTGCGCCACGGGAACCTCGATCTGGCCGTGGTGGCCGGTGCCAACGGCAACAGCACGCCGGAGCTGCGCGCGGTACTCGACGGCAGCGACGACCACGACGGACTCACCCTCGCGGAGGGCACGTTCCTTCTGGTGCTCGCGCGTGAATCCACCGCTCGCGCCGAGCAGTTGCCCGTACTGGCCCGTATCCGTACCGACATGGCACCGGGGGATCCGGATACCCGCCCCCAGCAGCTGCGGCCCCTGTCGTGCAGTGGCCGCACCTATCTCGGAGCCGATGGCGTGCTCGCGGCGCTCGCCTGCACCGTACAGGGCAGCGGAACCTTCACGATCACCAGCAGCGCCCCCCGGGGCCCCCGGGTGCGCCTTGACGTCGGTGACACGCCGCCGGACGCGGCGTCCGGACACCGGGACGCCGCAGCTGCGGCTCGGCCCACAGTCGAACGGGTCGAGGTGCGGCTCGCCCCCGCGCCGCCGCGTGAGCTGAGGCCCTGCCTGCCCGCGCTCCCACCCCACACCCTTCTTCTCGCCGGCGACTCCGCCGTGTTGGATGCCTGCGACATCCCCGACGGCGTCGTCACGGTCACCGCCCCCTCGTCGGCGGCCGGTGACGAGGCGCGGCTCCCGGACCCCGACACGCTCGCGCGGCTGCTGCCCGGCGCCGGGGTACCGATCCATCACGTCCGGGTGATCGCACAGGTCGCGGCGAACACGGCCGAACCACCCGACCTCTCCGCCGTCAACCGGCTGCGAACCCTGCACGACCTGGCCTTCCTCGCAGCCCAGCGCTGGGCTGACGACTCCCCTGCCTCCTACGCCGTACTGCTCCTCGACGCCGTCCGCGACGGCGTGCCCCACCCGGCCACCGGGGTCTTCACCGGACTGGTCAAGAGCCTGGCGCGAGAGGAGCCGCGGGCGCTGAGCCTCGCCGTGCTCACCGAGAGCCCGGACCTCACACAGGGCCTGGAACTGCTCGCCGCCGAGACGGGGCGGGAGCAGCGCCTGGCCGTCAGCATCCATGACGTCCGTGGCCGGTCGGCTCCACAGCTGGTGGAGGCGCCGGTGGCCGAACGACCGGCCGGACGGCTGCCGCTGGGCCGGGACAGCGTCGTGGTGGCCACCGGCGGCAGCAGGGGTCTGACCGCGCGCGTCCTCGAAGCCCTCGCCGCCCGGGCAGCTCCCACCGTCTACGTCCTGGGGCGCCAAGAGCCCGCACCGCGGGCCGACATCGGCACGCGTGCGGCCTTCCTCACCACTGCACGCCGTGACCACCCTGACTGGAGCGTTGCCAGGCTCTCCGCCGAGTACGACCGGCTGGCCGCGGCCGCGCAGGCCCGTGACACCCTCGACCGCCTCGCCCGTCACTGCGGGCCTGACCGGGTGCACCATCTGGTCTGCGACATCACCGATCCCGATGCGGTCCGCGCGGCGATCGACCAGGTGCACGCCTCCCATCCGCGCGTGGACCTGCTGCTCAACGCCGCCGGGTTGCACAATGGCGGCACCGTGGGCAGGGTCACCCTCGACCGGATGCGGCGCGTCCGCGACACCAAACTGCTCGGCTATCTCCATCTGCGTGCCGCGTTCGCCGGCCGCGCACCACGACGCTGGTTCGACTTCGGGTCACTGCTCGCCGTCCTCGGCTGGCCCGGCGAGGCCGACTACTGCTCCGGGAACGACCTGCTCGCCGCCGCCGCTCGCCGGAACCACCGCTTCGGCGAACGGAACGAGACGAGTCTCGGCTGGTCGCTGTGGGACGAGTCCGGGTTCGCCGCCGTGCCCGTCACCCGTGATCTGCTGCGCAGCCAGGCCCTGCTGACCGGCATCGGTGACGAGGAGGGGACCACCACGTTCCTCGCCGAACTCGCCGACCCCACGCCCTCCCGGAAGTCACCTACCTCGGTTCCGCGGAGCGCGACCTGCTCCGCCACACCCGGCAGCCCGCCGGGCGGCCGACGCCGTCGGCTCAGCAGACCGGGACCTCCTTCATCCCGGCCGGGTCGCGGGAGGAGGGTCCCGAGCCGACCGCCGACGCGTCGCGCGGTCTCAGCCGGCGCCCGTCATCGCCACCGGACGGCTGGCTGCGCCACCACAGGCTGCGCGGACTGCCGACCCTGCCGGGATCGCTCATCGCCGAGCTGGCCGCCGAGCACGTCACCCGCGACCATCCGGCCACCGCGATGACGGCCTGGCACGCACTGGACTTCCACCGCCCGGTCACCGCCAGGGAAAACGGCGCGCAGAGCGTCTATCGCATCCGGGACGCCGGCAGCCGCCAGGCGGGACTGGAGACGGTTGAACTCATCGGCGACGTCACCACCCCGGACGGGCGGGTGCTCCAACGCGGTGTGGTCCACGCCCGGTTGAGCGTGGCGCACCAACCGCTGATCCCGACCCCACCGGACGTGCCCGTCGCCCCGGACCACGGCTCGGGCCAGCCCGGCACCCCCGTGTTCTACCACCCTCGCTGTCCCATCCACCTCTCCGGGCTCGTCGCCTCCCTCGCAGAACTGCGCACCTGGCAGGGCGGTGCCACCGCCCGCTTCCATCCCGAAATCGGCACATGGAACGGCAGGTTCGCCGCCTGCCGGCTCCCCGTACTGCTCATCGACGCGCTGACCCAGCTGGCTCTGCTCACGGACGGCCGCAGCGCCGCGCCCGATGCCGCCCCGGGCACCGCGCGCGTGCCCACGGCGATCGATCGGGTGGAGTTGTTCACCCCGGACAACGACACCGGTCTGCTCTCGCGGTACGGCGGTGCCGGGATCACGCTGGGAGCGCGGACCGGCCACAACCAAGCGGAGGCCGATGCTTGGGCCGCCGCCCCGGACGGGAGTGTGCTGGCACGCGTCATCGGAGTGCGGGCCGCCCCGGCCGTCGGCGGCACGGGGCAGTGACGTGCACAAGGAAGGGCGGGAGGCCCCACTGCCTCCCGCCCGGCTTCCTCGACCGCTTCGGCTACTTGATGGCCTTGATCAGCTCGCCGTTGGCGGTGTCACCGCTCAGTTCCCAGAAGAACGTACCGCCCAGGCCCTGTGCGTCCTTGAAGGCCATCTTGCTGCCGATGGTCTCCGGGGTGTCGTAACTCCACCACTGGTCACCGCACTTGGCGTACGCGGTGCCGCCCACCTTGCCGGTGGCCGGGCAGCGGTCCTTGAGCACCTTGTAGTCGTCGATGCCCGCCTCGTACTTGCCCGGGGCCGCGCCGGTCGCCGTACCGCCCGGAGCGTCCTGGGTGACGCCCTGCCAGCCGCGGCCGTAGAAGCCGATGCCCAGCAGCAGCTTGTCGGCCGGCACACCCAGCTTCTTCAGCTTGGTGATGGTGTCGGTGGTGTTGAAACCGGCCTTCGGGATGCCGTTGTACGACGAGAGCGGGGAGTGCGGGGCCGTCGGGCCCTTGGCGTCCCAGGCGCCGAAGTAGTCGTAGGTCATCGGGTTGTACCAGTCGACGTACTGCGCCGCGCCCGCATAGTCGGCGGCGTCCATCTTGCCGCCGTCCGAGGCGTCCGCGGTGATCGCCGCGGTCACCAGCTGGTCCTTGCCGAACTTCTCCCGCAGCGCCTTCATGACGTTGGTGAACGCGTCCTTGCCGCTGGTGTCGCAGCTCAGACCGCAGGCGTTGGGGTACTCCCAGTCGATGTCGATGCCGTCGAAGACATCCGCCCAGCGCTTGTCCTTGACCAGGTCGTAGCAGGACTGGGCGAACGCCTCGGGGTTCTTGGCGGCCTCGCCGAAGCCGCCCGACCAGGTCCAGCCGCCGAAGGACCAGATCACCTTGAGGTCGGGGTGCATCTTCTTGAGCTTGCGCAGCTGGTTGAAGTTGCCGCGCAGCGCGCCGTCGTCCCAGGTGTCGGCCTTGCCGTCGACGCTCTGGTCGGCGGTGTAGGCCTGGTCGTAGTCGGCGTAGGAGTCGCCGATCGCGCATTTGCCGCCCTGGACATTGCCGAAGGCGTAGTTGATATGCGTCAGCTTGCCGGCCGACCCGGAGGTCTCGATGTTCTTGACGTGGTAATTGCGGTCGTAGACACCCCAGTTGGTGAAGTATCCGACGACCTTGCCACCGGCCGCGGCGGCGGTGTGGGGGGTGGCGCCCGTGGGGTGGGCGGAGGCGGAGCCGGTGAGCAGAAGGCCGGCCAGCGCCGCCGTACACAGCGCGGTGGCGGCGGCGATCAGCCGGTGGGGCGCTCGCCTTCGGTGCGGTCTGAGCATGTCGTCTCCTCGGAGGGGGGCGAGGTGGAGCCGTGACCTGCGTGCGGAAGGGGCGTGCATGCCCCTCGGCGGCCGGCGGGGAGAGACATGAACGGCCGGTACCGAATTGGCATGAACGCGTGGAACGTTGGGGGAGAAGGTAGATGGACTAGACCAGTGGGGTCAATGGTTCGGACCAATTTCGTGACCGTGCGAGCCGGTCCGGACCGCCGGGATCCGGTGATCATCAACCCGTGACGTGGGGCCGCCGATCGGGCATACTCCTAGCGCCACAGTCGCAGGTCATCGTCTTCCGAGACCCGGACGGCGATCATCGGCTGGGCACCCGGAAATCCGGCGGCGCCGCCTCACCCCACGTGTGCGCTGCCGCAGCGCCCGACAGGGAGGAGAGCGCCGCCATGACCGAGTACGGCCCCCGGCCGGTGGACCGCAGGCTGCCCACCGAGGAAGCCCGCGACCTGATGACGCTCGTACGCGAACTCATCGAGCGGGAGATCAGGCCGGCCGCCGCCGAGGAGGAGGACGCCGGCCGCTTCCCCCGAGAGACCTTCACCCTGCTCTCGGAATCCGGACTGCTCTCCCTCCCGTACGCCGAGGAGTTCGGCGGCGGCGACCAGCCCTACGAGGTCTACCTCCAGGTCCTCGAAGAACTCGCGGCCGCCCGCCTCACGGTCGGCCTCGGTGTCAGCGTGCACACGCTGGCCTGTCATGCCCTCGCCGGATACGGCACCAAGCAGCAGCGCGCCGACCATCTGCCGGCCATGCTCGGCGGCGGGCTGCTCGGCGCGTACTGCCTCTCCGAGCCGTCCTCCGGCTCCGACGCCGCCTCGCTGACCACCCGCGCCACCCGCGAGGGGGACAACTGGGTGATCGACGGCACCAAGGCATGGATCACCCATGGCGGGGTGGCCGACTTCTACACCGTCCTCGCCCGCACCGGCGGCCCCGGAGCCCGTGGCATCACGGCCTTCCTCGTCCCCGGCGACGCCGAGGGCCTGACCGCCGCGGCGCCCGAGCGCAAGATGGGCATGAAGGGCTCCCCGACCGCTCAGCTGCACTTCGACGGCGTCCGCGTCCCCGACTCCCGCCGCCTGGGCGACGAGGGCCAGGGCTTCACCATCGCCCTGTCCGCCCTCGACTCCGGCCGCCTCGGCATCGCCGCCTGCGCCGTCGGCGTCGCCCAGGCGGCACTGGACGAGGCGCTCGGCTACGTCGCCGAACGCCAACAGTTCGGCCGCCCGCTCGCCGACTTCCAGGGGCTGCGCTTCATGCTGGCCGACATGGCCACCCAGGTCGAGGCCGGCCGCGCCCTCTACCTCGCCGCCGCCCGGCTGCGCGACGCCAAGCAGTCGTTCTCCAAGGAGGCGGCGATGGCCAAGCTCTTCTGCACGGACACCGCGATGCGGGTGACCACCGACGCCGTACAGCTCCTCGGCGGCTACGGCTACACCGCGGACTTCCCGGCCGAGCGCTATATGCGCGAGGCCAAGGTCCTCCAGATCGTCGAGGGGACGAACCAGATCCAGCGGATGGTCATCGCCCGGCATCTGGCGGGGCCGGAGTCGCACTGAGCCGCTGCGGGTCGGAGGTGCCCTGAGCCGGGGCGGGCCGGGGCCTCGTCCCGGCCCGCCCTCAGCCCACCAGCCCCTTCAGACCCGTCGCCGTGCCCATCGCGACCACCAGCGCACCGGGCTCCCGGACGAGATCCCGCGCCACGGCGGAGGCCACGGCCGACGACGGCTCCAGCACCAGCCCCTCCGCCGCCAGCCGCCGGTGCTCCGCCAGGATCGCCTCGTCGTCCAGCGCCACGGCCGAGCCCCCGCTGCGCCACAGCGCATCGAGCCCCTGCCAGCAGGGGCTTTCCTCCCCGAGGGAGAACGCCACCGTGGGCCCGCTCGCCACCCGCGTGCGCTCCTGCTCCGCCCGGTCCCGGTGGCGCAGCGCGGCGGTGAACGGGGCCGCGGCCGCCGGCTCGGCCGCCACCAGCCGGGGCGCGGACGCGAGCAGCCCCGCGGCCGTCAGCTCCCGGAAACCGCGGCCGATGCCGCCCAGCAGATCCGCCCGGCTGGTGGGCACCACCACCGCGTCGATCCGCCGTCCGGCGAAATCCCGCGCCAGCTCGTACGCGACCGATTTGTAGCCCTCGTTGGCGTACGGGTTCCCGCCGGGGGAGGGCACGGAGAAGCTGGTCAACGGGTACCAGCCGCGCTCCGCGACGGCCCGCCCCATCGCCTCGTTGCGCTCCAGCGCGGTGCCCGGGTGCACCACGCGCTCGGCCCCCAGCGCATCGATCTGCGCCCGCAGCCCGGCCGGCACCGCCTCGTTGGTGAACACCACACAGCGCAGCCCGGCCCGCGCCGCATACGCCGCGGCCGCCGCACCCGCGTTGCCGGAGGACGCCGCGACGACGGTGTCCGCACCGGCCGCCACCGCCGCCGCCACGCCGACGGCCATCGCCCGGTCCTTGTGCGATCCGGTCGGATTGCCGCCCTCGTACTTCAGCCACAACTCGCCGGTGGATTCCGTCCGTCGACCGGAATCCGGGTCCGTCCGCAGCCGGATGGTCGGGGTGTTGCCCTCGCCCAGCGTGACCGGCTTCCCCGTCACGGGCAGCGCCGTCGGCAGCCCCCACGGCCCGCCGGGATACCGGGCGAGGTCGACGCCGCTCAGATCCGCGAGCGGCGGCATCGCATTGACGCCGATCCCCTCGGCGGCGCAGCTCCGGCAGCCGTCGAAGCTGCCGGTCGGACGGTCACAGCGCAGGCAGCGCAGGGGTGTTGGGGGCACCGTGGCTCCAGGTCTCTTTCGTGCCGACGCCAGGTCGACTTCGTGCCGACGTGATGCCGACGCCGGGCCGGCTCCATCTTCTCGGCACCGAATGTAACAGGCGAAGGAGGTCTACGTCCCCTACTTCGCGCCCCGTCCGCGCGGAGGTCTGGCCGCCCGCCGAAACCTGACGTACCGTCAACTCCCGCCGTTCGGCCGCGCCCCCAGGAGGAGACCGTGCCCGACCGCCCGATCGCGCTCGACGAGTACCCGATCCATCAGGCGCCGCTGTCCATGCGGCATGTCGTCACCGGCGACCGCAACGCCTACGACCGGTGCATCTTCCATGTCATGGACCACTCCGGCCGCGCCCTGCTGATCGCCGGACTCGGCGTCTACCCCAACACCGGGGTCATCGACGCCTATGCCACCCTCCGCCTCGGCGACCGGCTGCACGCCGTACGGGCCTCCGACGCGCTCACCGACGACCGGCTCGCGCTCACCGTCGGCCCGCTCACCGTCACCGTCGAGGAGCCGCTCGCCCGGATCCGGCTGACCTGCACCGCGGACCCGGGCGATCCCGACGGCCTCTCCTACGACCTGACCTGGACCGCGGCCCACCCCGCCACCTGGGAGCCGCACCACACCCAGTACCGCGGCGACCGGCTGACACTGGAGGGTCGGCGGTTCGTCCAGGCGGGCACCTGCACCGGGCGCATCCGGATCGCGGGGGAGGAGCTGGCCGTCACGGCGGGGGACTGGACCGGCACCCGCGACCGCAGCTGGGGCGTGCGCCCGATTCCCGGCGAGGAGGCGGGACGGGCCGGGGAGGAGGCACGGCCGGAGGGCTTCCACTGGGTGTGGTGCCCGGTCCGCTTCGACGACCGGTTCCTCATGGTCATCGTCCAGGAAGACGCCGACGGCCACCGCACCCTGAACGAGGCCCTGTCCGTCCGCGACGGCGACCGGGACGTCCAACTCGGCTGGCCGCACACCGACATCACCTACCGCCCGGGGACCAGGCACCCCGAACGCGCCGTCATCCACCTCACCGACCCGGCCCGCAAACCCCTGGAACTCACCGCCGAGATCCTCACCTCCTCACCCCTGGCCGTCGGCGCCGGCTACCCGCCCGCCGACGACTGGCAGCACGGCACCTGGCGCGGCCGCGGCTGGACCGACCGCCGTACCTACGACCTCTCCGACCCGGCGGCGCACCCCCTGGCCGCCTACGGCGTCACCGACCACGCCGCCCGCTTCACCTTCGCGGGCCGGACCGGCTACGGGATCTTCGAGCACGGCAGCTTCGGCCGTCACGATCCGAGCGGGTTCACCGGGTATGCCGACGTGGCAGGAGAGGACGGCCGGTGACCACCGCTCCCCGCCCCCGCACCACCACCCGCGACCCCGAAGACCTCACCCGCCGCCTCACCGCCTGGCTCGACACCCGGCTCCCCGGCGCCCGCGCCGTCAACGCCACCGTGCCCGCCTCCAACGGCATGTCCAGCGAGACCCTGCTCTTCGACATCGACGGTCCCGGGCGTGTCCGCTCCTGCGCACTGCGCCTCGCCGCCGACCCCGCCGCGTACACGATCTTCCCGCGCTACGACATGGCCCGGCAGTACCGCACCATGCGCCTGGTCGCCGACCGCACCGACCTCCCCGTCCCCGGCACCCTCTGGCTGGAAGAGGACCCGCACTTCCTCGGCGCGCCGTTCTTCGTCATGGAGCGCGCCGCCGGCCGCGTCCCACCGGACGTCATGCCCTATACGTACGAGGGGAATTGGCTCTACGCCGCCACGGACGAGGAAAGGGAGCGACTGGAAGCGGACAGCGTTTCGGTGCTGGCCCGACTTCACGACCAAGTGCCGGTGACGGAAGCCGAGTTCCTCGGTGCAGAGGGATCCGGTACGGAACTGCACCGTCACGTCGAGTCCCAACGCCGTTATTACGCCTGGGTGGTGGACGGACTCCCGCCGTCACCGGTCATCGAGCGGGGATTTGCCCGGCTCACCGAACTCTGGCCCGCAGACCCCGGAGAGACCGTCCTGAACTGGGGCGATGCCCGGATCGGCAATATTGTCTACGACGATGCATTCCGGCCGGCCGCCGTACTGGACTGGGAAATGGCCGCCCTCGGGCCGCGCGAACTCGACCTGGGCTGGATGATCTATCTCCATCGATTCTTCCAGGACCTCACCGAAAGCGGCGGGCAGCGCGGGCTGCCCGACTTTCTGCGCCGCGACCGTATCGAGGGGCGCTATGCCCGGCTCACCGGGCACACACCCCGCGATATGGAATTCCACACCCTTTACGCCGCCCTGCGGCAGGCCATCGTGATGCTGCGAGTGGCCTATCGCCAGGTGCATTTCGGGGAGGTGCCGGTGCCGGACGACGCCGATGCGCTGATCCTGCACCGGGAGACCTTGGAAGCGATGATCGCCGGCCGGTACTGGTGAGCGGCCGCTACCGGTGAGCCGGGCTCAGGCCGCGTGGTGCCGCATCTGCGGGACTCGCACCGGCCGCGTACCGGGGCCGCCGATGTGCGAGAACGGCTGACGCCGCCAGTCCAGACCCTCCGGGAGCGTCAGCAGTACGGCGGCGTCCTGCTCCTGAGCGTCCATCGAGTCCTCGGTCTCCGGCGCCTCGACGACCGGCCGACCGGAGCCCTGGCACACCGTCAGGCCGAACGGGTTCCACGGCGAGGGGCACAGCGCGTGCTCCGGCAGCGAGTCCTCGTCCGCGAGAAGCGCGATCGGCTGCCGGCAGTCCGGGCAGGTCACGCGGTAGATGTCAAAGGTCTCGAAGATGTCGTCCGAGCCGTTGGCGGCCTCGTCGCCGGAGAAACCGAGACTGTCGCCCTCCTGGGCGCCAACGTTCGGCGCCGCGGATTCCTGCTTGACGCGTCGCATGATGTCCATCCCCCTCGGGTGGGCCAGGCCGTGCGGACCGCTGACTTCCTTGACGGGCGGTCCAGGCCACCAGCAGCAATTCCCTTCATGCCGCGTGCATAATCACCCGCGCCCGACGGACACGGGTTCACGGGTGTGGCATTCCTCACATGAGCCGGCGCAGGGCTGTCCACGATCCGGCGTGCGCTGCGCATTCGCGGTCCGGGGCAGTAGGTTGGACGGGTGGAGGAGTTGGACCGACAAATCGTGGATCTGCTCGTCAAGGACGGGCGGATGAGCTACACCGACCTGGGCAAGGCCACCGGCCTGTCCACCTCGGCCGTGCACCAGCGGGTGCGCCGGCTCGAGCAGCGCGGTGTCATCCGGGGCTATGCCGCCCTCGTGGACCCGGAAGCCGTGGGCCTGCCGCTCACCGCCTTCATCTCGGTCAAACCCTTCGATCCCAGCGCCCCGGACGACATCGCCGACCGGTTGGCGGAGGTCCCCGAGCTGGAGGCGTGCCACAGCGTCGCGGGCGACGAGAACTACATCCTCAAGGTCCGCGTCGCCGCCCCGCTGGAGCTGGAGCATCTGCTCACCCGGATCCGCTCCCTCGCCGGCGTCTCGACCCGTACGACCGTCGTGCTCTCCACACCGTACGAGGCCCGCCCGCCGCGCATCTGACCTGGCGGTATCTCACCCCCGCGGGCGGAGCCGCCGCGCGCAGGGGCCAAACTGTCCGGTATGAGCGAGCGCATCCCCGACCCGGCCCGAGCCCGTACCGTCCTGCTGCGCGGCGGTGAGGTGCACAGCCCCGCCGACCCCTTCGCCACCGCCATGGTGGTCGAGGGCGACCGCATCGCCTGGGTGGGGGAGGAGGGCGCGGCCGATTCCTTCGCCGACGGCGTGGACGAGGTCGTACGGCTGGACGGCGCACTGGTCACTCCCGCCTTTACGGACGCACATGTGCACACCACCGCCACCGGCCTCGCGCTGACCGGGCTCGATCTGGCCGGGACGGCCACGCTGTCCGACGCGCTGGCCTGTATCCGTGCGTACGCGGCCGCGCGCCCGGCGGACCGGGTCCTGCTGGGGCACGGCTGGGACGCCAGCGCCTGGCCCGAGGGGCGCCCGCCGTCCCGCACGGAACTGGACGAGGCCGCCGCCGGCCGTCCCCTCTATCTCACCCGGGTCGATGTGCACTCCGCCGTGGTGACCACCGCGCTGCTGGACCTGGTCCCCGGGATCCGCGAACGGTCCGGGTTCCACGCCGACGCCCCGCTGACCGGCGACGCCCACCACGCCGTACGGCAGAGGGCCCACGCCACCGTCACCCCCACCCAGCGCGCCGACGCCCAGGCCGCGGCGCTCGCCCGCGCGGCCTCCCTCGGGATCGGCAGCATCCACGAGTGCGCGGGCCCGGAGATCTCCGGCGAGGACGACTTCACCGGCCTGCTGGCCCTGGCGGCGGCGGGCAACGGGCCGCGGGTGGTCGGCTACTGGGCCGAACAGATCGCATCCGCAAAGGACGCGGAACGGATCCGCGAGCTCGGCGCCATCGGCGCGGCCGGCGACCTCTTCGCCGACGGCTCGCTCGGCTCGCACACCGCCCATCTGCACGCCCCGTACGCCGACGCCGACCACACCGGCAGCGCGCACCTGGACACCGCGGCCGTCGCCGCCCATGTCGCCGCCTGCACCGAGGCCGGACTCCAGGCCGGATTCCACGCCATCGGCGACGCCGCGCTGACCACCGTCATCGACGGCGTACGGACCGCCGCCGACCGCATCGGCCTCGACCGCATCCGCGCCGCCCGTCACCGCATCGAACACGCCGAAATGCTCACCGACGCCACCCTCGCCGGCTTCGCCGAGCTGGCCCTGACCGCCTCCGTCCAGCCCGCCTTCGACGCGGCCTGGGGCGGCCCGGACGGCATGTACGCGGCCCGGCTCGGCGCCGAGCGCGCCCGCACCCTCAACCCGTACGCCGCCCTGCTCAGGGCCGGTGTCCCGCTCGCCCTCGGCTCCGACAGCCCGGTCACCCCGCTCGACCCCTGGGGCACCCTGCGCGCCGCCGTCTTCCACCGCACCCGCGCCCATGGCATCTCCGCCCGCGCCGCGTTCACCGCCCACACCCGCGGCGGCTGGCGGGCCATCGGCCGGGACGACGCGGGCGTCCTGGTGCCCGGCGCACCCGCCGACTACGCGGTCTGGCGCACCGGTGAACTGCTCGTCCAGGCCCCCGACGAGCGGGTGGAACGCTGGTCCACCGACCCCCGCTCCGGCACCCCCGGCCTGCCCGATCTGACCCCCGGCGGCGACCTCCCGGTCTGCCTGCGCACGGTCGTCGGCGGGCGCACGGTCTTCGCGCGGCCGATCGAGTGACATCGGGCGGGCAGCTGACGCCGAACCGCGCGCTTGCGGCTGCTTGCCCCTGCTGGGTCCGCTCGGCGGTGACCTGGGGCGACGCGAAAACGACGCAGGCGGACCACCTGTTGACAGCAGGCGGTCGGCGGCCGGTAGGTTCGGCCGAGTCCACCACAGGACGTCCGATCGGGAGACCTCCGCGCAGTCGTCGAACGCAGCTGGGCCATGGGGCGGAGCGCCACTTCGGCGCACCGCCACTGGGAGCCAGGTCCAGCGTCCGCGACACGGCGCGCCGGATCGTCTCGGCCGGTCGGCGGGGTGCGACCCGGGTGGGGCCCGGACGCTCAGTAGACAACGGCTTTCGGTCGACCCGCAGCCAGCGGGTCCCAGGTCGGCCCGAAGGGCACCGGGCCCCTATCCGCACCTCTGCGCTCATTTACGCACCTGGCGCCCGAGATCGCGCCTTCCCGATGTACGGTCAGCTCACTCCCCCGAGCTCCTCAGGAGCAGGGAGGTGCCCCACCAGCCCGACCTGCAGGAAGGCCGTGACCGTGCCATCGGTCTCTGACACCACCGACGACGCCGTGAGCGGCGCCTCGGCCGACGACCCGGTGCCGCCCGCCGGTAAGGGCGTGACCGACGCGCCGCACCGCCCCGGACGGCTCCGCCGTCTCGCCGCGCTCGCCCGCCGCGAGGCGCCCCGCACCGCCCTCGCGGCCGCCTCCGGCGCCGTGCTGGGCCTCGCCTTCCCGCCGTACGACCTGTGGCCGCTGTCCCTGGTGGGCGTGGCCGCCCTCGCGCTGCTCACCCGCGGCCGCACCGTACGGCAGGGCGCCTGGACCGGCTTCGCCCTCGGGCTGCCGTTCTTCGTCCTGCTGCTCAAGTGGCTGCATGTGGTCGGCTGGGACGCGGTGATCGGGCTGTCGATCGCCGAGGCGCTGTTCCTGGCGCTGCTGGGCGCGGCGCTCGCGGGCACCTCCCGGCTTCCGGGCTGGCCGCTGTGGGCCGCCTGTCTGTGGGTCGCGGAGGAATGGGCCCGCGACCGGCTGCCGTTCGGCGGATTCCCGTGGGGGCGGCTGGCGTTCGCCAACACCGGTTCGCCGTTCACCCCGCTCGCCGCGCTCGGCGGCGCACCGCTGGTGACCTTCGCCGTAGCGCTGGCCGGCACGCTGCTGGCCACCTGTGCCGTCGCGCTGTGGGGCCTCGCGCGGGGCGGTGCGCCGCGCAAGGCGGTGACGGCTCTGGAGTGCTTCGGGCTGGCCGCCGCCGTGACCGTCGTGGGCGCGGCCGTACCCGTCCCCACGAAAGCCGACGACACCGTCGACATCGCCGTCGTCCAGGGCAACGTCCAGCAGCCCGGTATGGACTTCCTGGGCCGCCCCATGATGATCCTCGGCAACCACGCCAGGGCCACCGAGAAGCTGGCCGCCGACATCAAGGCGGGCAAGGTCCACAAGCCCGACCTGGTCATCTGGCCGGAGAACTCCTCCGACCTCGACCCCTTCAAGTACCCCGAGGCGTATGACCGCATCGACCACGCGGTCAAGTCGATCGGGGTGCCCGTTCTCGTCGGCGCCCTGGTCGACCACCCCAGCAAGAAGGGCTATGTCTACAACGAGGGCATCGTCTGGGACCCGAAGACGGGGCCGGGCGCCTCGTACACCAAGCAGCACCCGGTGCCGTTCGGCGAGTACGTCCCCTTCCGGGAGCAGCTCAGCAAGATCATCACGCGCTTCCAGCGGGTGCCCCGCGACTTCGCCCCCGGCGACCACACCGGCCTCCTCAAGGTCGGCCCCGCCCGGCTCGGCGATGTCATCTGCTTCGAGGTCGCCTACGACCAGATCGTCCACGACACGGTCGATGCCGGCGCCCGCGCCCTCGTCGTCCAGACCAACAACGCCACCTACGGGCGCACCGGCCAGCCCGAGCAGCAGCTGGCCATGTCCAAGCTGCGCGCCGTCGAACACGGCCGGGCCGTGGTGACCGCCGCCACCAGCGGCATCAGCGCGGTCGTCGCCCCGGACGGCACCATCACCCATCAAATCCCCGAGTTCACCCAGGGCGTGGTCTCCGCGCGGATACCGCTGCGGGACGAAACGACGCTCGCCGACCGCGTCGGTGCGGCACCTGAGTGGGCGCTCGCTATCGTGGGCCTTCTGTCCTGTGCCGCCGCGGTTGTCGTCGGCCGGCGCGGGCGTGTGAAGACCGAGAAGGGACAGCAGTGACAGACGGCGGTCAGCGGCAGTACGGTCCGCTCGGCACCACATTGGTGATCATCCCGACCTACAACGAGGCGGAGAACATCAAGCCGATCGTCTCGCGGGTGCGGTCCGCCGTCCCCGAGGCGCACGTCCTGGTCGCGGACGACAACTCCCCCGACGGCACCGGCAAGCTCGCCGACGAGCTCGCCGCCGGGGACGAGCGCGTGCACGTCCTGCACCGCAAGGGCAAGGAGGGGCTCGGCGCCGCCTACCTTGCGGGCTTCCAGTGGGGCATGGACAACGGCTACGGCGTCCTGGTCGAGATGGACGCCGACGGCTCGCACCGGCCCGAGGAGCTGCCGCGGCTGCTGACCGCGCTCAAGGGCGCCGATCTCGTGCTCGGTTCGCGGTGGGTGCCCGGTGGCCGGGTGGTGAACTGGCCCAAGCGCCGCGAGTTCCTCTCGCGGGGCGCGAGCGCGTATTCGCGGGTGCTCCTGGACGTACCGATCCGCGATGTCACCGGCGGCTTCCGGGCCTTCCGGGTCGAGACGCTCAACGGGCTCGGGCTGGCGGAGGTGGCCTCGGCGGGCTACTGCTTCCAGGTCGATCTGGCCCGGCGTGCCGTACGGGCCGGATTCCATGTCGTCGAGGTCCCGATCACCTTCGTCGACCGGGAGCACGGGGACAGCAAGATGAGCCGCGACATCATGGTCGAGGCGCTGTGGCGGATCACCGCCTGGGGATTCGATACCCGGGTGCGCAAGATCCGCGGCCGCTGACGGTGCGGGGGACCGGGCCAGGCACACTTGAGGCATGACGTTCGCAGCCACGCCGCCGCCCGGCCCCCGTCCGCCTCAGCAGCGCTCGCGCGCCCGCCGGTTCGTTCCGCTGGGCATCGCCGCCTGGGTGGTGCTGGAGGTCTGGCTGCTGATCGCCGTCGGTGACGCCACGAACGGCCTGACCGTCTTCGTGCTGCTGGTCGCCGGGGTGGTGGCCGGCTCGCTGGTGATCAAGCGGGCGGGCCGCCGGGCCTGGCGCAACCTCACCGAGACCCTTCAGACCGCTGGCCCCACGGAGCCGCCCGCGAGCCCCCGGCCCGAAGCGAACGGCAAGGGCAACAACACGCTGCGGATGCTCGGCGGTCTGCTGCTGATCGTGCCGGGGCTGCTGTCCGATGTGGCGGGGCTGCTGTGCCTCTTCCCGCCGACGGGGAAGCTGATCCAGCGCCGCGCCGAGAAGCTGTTGAGCGGTCGGGCGGGCACCGCCCCGGGATCCTTCGGCGACGCCTTCCAACAGGCCCGCATCCACCGCCCCGACGGCAAGATCGTCCAGGGCGAGGTCATCCGCGACGACGAACCCCCGTCCCCGCCCCGCCAGGACCCGCCGCTGACCCGCTAGGGCACCGGCGCACGCGCGGCGCATCCGGGAACGGGAAGCGCATACGAGCAAGGGCCGGGGCCACTGCGCAATGCAGTGGCCCCGGCCCTCGTGCTGCGATCTCTCGCGCAGGTCCGTCCGGCAGGTGTCAGGCGGACTTGCGGTTGGTGTCGCGCGGATGCACGGCGATGTTCATGGTGCCGGAGCGCAGGACCGCCAGCCGCTCGGCCAGCACTTCCTCCAGCTCCTCGCGGGTGCGCCGCTCCATGAGCATGTCCCAATGCGTACGCGCGGGCTTGCCCTTCTTCTCCTCGGGACCGTCGCCATCCACCAGGAGGGAGGGTGCACCACACACCTTGCACTCCCACTCCGGCGGAATCTCGGCCTCAACCGAGAACGGCATCTCAAATCGATGACCGTTCTGGCATGCGTACTCCACCGCCTGGCGCGGGGCCAGGTCGATGCCGCGGTCGGTCTCGTAGCTGGTCACCACGAGTCGCGTACCGCGGAGAGCTCGCTCACTCATGAATCGTGCCTCCCGGGCTTGTCGCCCACAGGACAGGTGTCGCTGTCGTCGTCATCCGGTCAACGTCCGGTCGGCGGTGAAGATTCCCGTTCACGTAATCTGCGTCGCCCGTCGTGCCGCCCCTTGTTGTACCCACCAGCGCCCGGTTTGTCACATCTGGCAGCAGATGTCACCCAACGCTTTCCCGAAATGAGCGCGCAGTAACGGTCCGCCTGGTGAGCCAAAGGCGTACACTACCGGCCCGCACCCTCCGAACCTAAATCCGGTCCGGGATGCGGTTGCCCGCCGCCGCTATCGCCTGCCGTACGGGCACCCTCGCCAGCAGCACGAATCCGACCGCGAAGAACGCCACCAGGGACACGATCGCATCCCGGTAGCTGCCGGTCAGCTGGTAGGCCATACCGAACACCAGCGGCCCCAGCCAGCTCACCCCGCGGTCGCTCATCTCGTACGCGGAGAAGTATTCCGCCTCCTTGCCGCGCGGGATCAGATGCGAGAACAGTGAACGGGAGAGCGCCTGGCTGCCGCCCAGGACCAGACCGATCGCCGATGCCAGCGCAAAGAACCATACGGGCGCCTTCGCCGGCAGGAAGAATCCGGCCGCCAGCGTCAGGGTCCAGGCCGCCAGGGAGCCGAGGATGGTCCGCTGGGCGCCGTACCGCCGCGCCAGCCGCCCCATGCCCACCGCGCCCGCCGCGGCCAGGATCTGCACCAGCAGCACCGCGACGATCAGCGTCGTCTGGTCCAGCCCCAGCTCCTCGGAGCCGTAGACGGACGCCTGGCTGATCACCGTCTGCACGCCGTCGTTGTAGACGAGATAGGCGAGGAGGAAGGCCAGGGTGAGCGGATGACGGCGCATTTCGCGCAGGGTGCCGCGCAGTTGGCGCCAGCCCTGGCCGAGCGCCGCGCCGCCGGGCCCGTCGGCCGCGGCGCTGCGGGCCGCCCGCCGGTCGCGCAGCCGGCGCAGCGGGATCAGCGCGAAACCGCCCCACCACAGCCCCGCCGTCGCCAGGCAGATGCGTACGGCGGCGCCCGCGGAGACGCCGAAGGAGTCGTGCCCGGCGTAGAGCGCCAGGTCGGCGATCAGGACCAGCGCACTGGCCGCGTAGCCGAACGCCCAGCCCCGGGAGGAGACCGCATCGCGCTCGTCGGGCTCGGCTATCTGCGGCAGAAAGGAGTTGTAGAGCATCATCGAGACGACGAAGCACACATTCGCGACGATCAGCAGCGCCCCGCCGAGCAGATAGCGGTCGCCGCCCAGGAAGAACATCCCGGTCGTCGCCGCGGCCCCCGTATACGCACAGGCGCCCAGCAGCGGTTTCTTGCGGCCGGTCCGGTCGACCAGCGATCCCGCGAACGGCATCGCCAGCACCGACACCAGCAGCGACGCGGAGACCGAGTACGCGAAGAAGGAACCGGCCCGCACGGGGATGCCCAGGGGGTGGACGAAGCCGTGCGCATCCGCGGCGGCCTTCGCCACCGCGGTCAGATACGGCCCGAGGAAGACCGTCAGGACGCTCGCGGAATAGACGCTGTTCGCCCAGTCGTACCAGTACCAGCCGCGCTGCTCCCGGCGTCTGGCCGCCGTCTGCGCCTCGTCGCCCCCGACCACGGCCTGTGCCTGCACCGCGCCCACCCCCGTCGTGTCGTCCCCGTCGCTCGCGGCGGACCGGCGGCGGGCGGTCAGACCCGGGAGCCCCGCTCGGTCGGCACCGCGCGCAGTGTGTCGATGTGATCGATTATGTGCTGCTCGACCCTGCATCGGTGCGGCCTGTGGAAACAACCCCCGGCAAGATCAATTGGGAGAGTCTTGGGGGAGACGACGTTCCCGTCGCATGTGCTCTACGTCCAGCAGCCCCGCTCGGTCAGCACCGTCCGCAGCGTCTCCAGCTCGTCGGTCATGATGCCGTCCACCCCGAGGTCCAACAGGGCCGCCATCCGTTGCGCATCGTTGATCGTCCAGACATGGACCTGCATGCCGAGCGCATGCGCGGTGCGCAGGAACAGCGGATCGACGACGGGTATGCCGGCGTGCCGTACGGGGACCTGGACGCACACCGCATTCCGCCGGACCGCCGCGCCCAGCAGGCGGTCCAGTGGCACCGCTCCGCGCCCGTACGAGCGCAGCCGCAGGCCGGCGACGCCCCGGGTGCCCAGTGAGGTCGCGAGCCGGGGACCGGCCAGCCGCTGGGCGCGCGCGACCCGGGCCTCGGAGAAGGAGCCGACGCACACCCGGTCCCAGGCGCTCGTACGGCGCAGCAGGTCCAGCAGGGGAGCCAGGGCGGCCTCCGCCTTGAGGTCCACGTTCCAGCGGGCCTCGGGGAATTCCTCCAGCAGCTCCTCGAAGAGCGGCAGCGGCTCGCGGCCGCCGACCCTGGCGCCGGCGACCGCCCGCCAGGGGAGCGCACCGATCGCGCCGCGCGAGTCCGTGACGCGGTCCAGCGTCGGATCGTGGAAGGCGACGAGCCTGCCGTCCGATGTGGCGTGCACATCGGTCTCCAGATAGCGGTAGCCGAGGTCCACCGCGTGCCGGAAGGCCGCGGCGGTGTTCTCCAGGCCGTCCGCCGCCCCGCCCCGGTGGGCGAAGGCGAGCGGGGCGGGATGGTCGAGGTAGGCGTGGCGTGGGCGTATCGCTGTGGTCACTCCGGCAGTATTGCGCGCCCAGGTGAAGCGGCCCCGCCGCGGGCCACCACCGGGGACGGCCGCTCGGGCAGGCCCTTGATCGCGAAGCACCGCAGGAAGAACTGCGCCAGCGGGCCGATGGCCAGGGCGTAGACCACCGTGCCGACCCCGATCGAGCCGCCGAGGGCGAAGCCGGCCGCCAGGACCGCCACCTCGATGCACGTCCGCACCAGCCGCACCGGACGGCCGGTCCGCAGATGCAGGCCGGTCATCAGGCCGTCGCGCGGCCCGGGGCCGAAGCGGGCGGAGATGTACAGACCGGTCGCGGTGCCGTTGAGGACCACGGCGAAGGCCAGCAGCGCGATCCGGGGGGCCGGCGCATGCAGCTCGGGAACGAGCGCCAGCGTCCCGTCCATCACCAGCCCGAGGATCACCACGTTCGACACCGTGCCCAGGCCCGGACGCTGCCGCAGCGGGATCCACAGCAGCAGGATCAGCGCGCCGGAGACGATGGTGACGGTGCCGATCGTCAGCCCCGTGTGCCGGGAGATGCCCTGGTTGAGCACGCTCCAGGGCTCCAGGCCGAAGCCCGCGCGCAGCATCAGGCCCATGCTCACGCCGTACAGCGTCAGTCCCGCGTAGAGCTGGATCAGCCGCCGCGCCAGCAGCGCCCCGGGCGCGACGGGGCCGGCCCCCTCGGCGCCCGGCTCCCCGGCCTCGCCGGCCACGGACCCCCCGGCCCCGGCCGCCTCGCACTCGGACCCCTCGGCCACGGACCCTTCGGCCACGGACTCCTCGGTCCCCGGATCTCCGGTGACGGACATGACGCTTCCCCCTCCTGGCAGGATTGGACTGACGCATGACACCATGTGGCCGGTAGGAAACCGAGAAGAAGAGCCAATCCGGCGAAGGTGGACTGATTTCCATGGCTCAGTGGACTTCCGCAGTAGGCGCGCCCCAACTCGCCCGGCTGCTCCGGTCACAGGACCCGAGGGATGCCGAACTGACCGCCGCAGGGCGACGGTTGCCCGCCTACCGCAGCCTCGCCGACGGTGTCCGCCTGCTCGTCCTCGAAGGGCGCGTGCCGGTCGCCGCCCGCCTGCCCGCCGAACGGGAACTGGCCGCCGCGTTCGGGGTCAGCCGCACCACCGTCGCCGCCGCCTACGAGGCGCTGCGCGCCGAGGGATTCCTGGAGTCCCGCCGCGGCTCGGGCAGTTGGACCGCCGTCCCGGCCGGCAACCCGCTGCCCACCCGCGGCCTGGAACCGCTGCCCCCGGAGGCCGCCGGCTCCATGATCGACCTCGGCTGCGCCGCCCTCCCGGCACCCGAGCCCTGGCTGACCCGCGCCGTCCAGGGTGCCATGGCCGACCTCCCGCTCTACGCCCACACCCACGGCGACTACCCGGCCGGCCTGCCCGTCCTGCGCCAGGCCCTCGCGGACCGCTACACCGCCCGCGGCATCCCCACCATGCCCGAGCAGATCATGGTCACCACCGGCGCGATGGGCGCCGTCGCCGCCATCTGCCGCCTGTGTACGAGCCCCGGCGAACGGGTCGCCGTCGACTCGCCCTCCTACGCCAACATCCTCCAGCTGATGCGCGACGCCGGCGCCCGGCTCGTCCCCGTCGCCCTGGGCGAGCGGCTGGCCGGCTGGGACATCCCCGCCTGGCGGCAGGTCATGCGGGACGCGGCGCCGCGGATGGCCTACGTCGTCGCCGACTACCACAACCCCACCGGCACCCTCGCCACCGACGACCAGCGCCGCCGTATGGTCGACGCCGCGCGCTCGGCCGGCACCCTCCTCGTCGTCGACGAGACCATGGCCGAGCTCCACCTGGACGAGGACCCCGCACCGCCGCGCCCGGTGTGCGCCTTCGACCCCGCGGGCAGCGCGGTGATCACCGTCGGCTCGGCCAGCAAGGCGTTCTGGGCCGGTATGCGGATCGGCTGGGTGCGCGCCGCCCCCGACATCATCCGCAGCCTGGTCGCCGCCCGCGCCTACTCCGACCTCGGCTCGCCCGTCCTCGAACAGCTCGCCATCGCCTCGCTCCTGGGAGGCGAGGGCTGGGACGCGGCCGTCGAGATCCGCCGGCAGCAGGCCCGGGAGAACCGCGATGCGATCGTCGCGGCGCTCCAACGGCACCTGCCCGACTGGGAGTTCAGCGTCCCGCGCGGCGGCCTGACCCTCTGGGCCCGCACCGGCGGCCTCTCCGGCTCGCGGATCGCCGAGGCGGGGGAGCGGCTGGGGGTCCGCGTCCCGTCCGGCCCGCGGTTCGGTGTCGACGGGGCCTTCGAGGGCTTTGTGCGGCTGCCGTTCACGGTCAACGGCGCGGTCGCCGAGGAGGCCGCCGTCCGCCTGGCGGGCGCCGCGCGGCTGGTGGCGACCGGTGCCCCGGTCGAGCCCGCGGCGCGGCACGCATTCGTCGCCTGACGGTACGTCCGTACTGTCGGGTGCGGCGGCGGGACCTCAGCTCTCGACGGGCGCGGCCGGCGACCCGTTGACCGGCACGGACCCGCTGTCCTCGACGCTCGTCGCCCGCGGTACGGGCGGGGCGGTCTCCTCCGCGGCGGGCGCGGACTTGGTGAAGGACATCGCCGGGGCCATCGGCACGCTCCGTTCCGGCAGCAGCTCCATCACGGCCGCCCGGTCCGCCTCGTCGGCCTCCTCGTCCAACGGGTCGGGCGTGGCCGGCACCTGCAACCGCACCACCGGACCGCCGCCCAGCCGGGCATAGCCGCGGCCGGGCGGCATCTCCGCGATCGGCGTGGTGTGCGGCGGCGCCCCGAGCACCGACCGCACCTCCTCCGCCGTCGCCGGACCGAGCACCACCCGCGCCCGGGTGTGCGTCCGGATGACGTCACCGAGCAGCTCGGCGCAGGCGAACGGCTCGGCCACCGCCACCGTGACATTGGCCGCCGCGCCGTGCCGCAGCGGCACCTGGAGCAGCCGCTGCGGATCGTCGCGGCCCTCGGCCGCCGCGAGATGGGCCAGCGTGGTGGGCCGGTCCGCGATGATCCACAGCGGCCGCCGGGTGTCCTCCGGCGCCGAACGGCCCGCCTGCCGTGCCCGGTTGGCCGAGATCAGCCGCCGCTCCGTCTCGTGTGCCGCCCACTCCAGCATCGCCATCGCCCCCGCGAGCCCGCTCTCCACCCCCACCACACCGCGGCGCCCCGCCAGACACGCGAACTCACCCGTCCCGCTGCCGTCGATGACCAGCACCTCGCCGTCGTCCAGCGCCTGGAGCGCGATCGACCGCAGCAGCGTCGTGCCGCCCGTCCCCGGCTGCCCCAGCACCAGCAGATGCGGCTCGGCGGACCGCTGGCCGGTGCGCCAGAGCACCGGCGGCGCATCCCCTTCCTCGTCGTCCTCGCCGTGCACCACCGGCAGGGTCCGGGGGACGGATTCGGGGTCGGTGAACCCGAGGACCGTCTCGCCGGGCGCGGTGACGAAGCGCTGCGCCGCGATGCCCGTGGGCAGCGGGTCCAGGACGCTCAGCACCAGCCGGTTCGCCGCCTCGTCCCAGGCGAAGTGGTACTCCCGGCCGCGGCCGGACTTGGCGTGCAGCACCTGCTCGATACGGGCCCGCGGCCCCTCCTCCCCGTCGGTGAAATACGCCGGGTACTTCAGCTGGAGGTGCTCCAGCCGCCCGCTCTCGTCGAAGCCGTACTCGGTGAAGGCGGCCTCCCAGTCGCCGCCGTGGGCGTAGAGCGGGCTGGGGTCGCCCTCCGCGGAGAAGTACGGCACGAGCGCCTCGTACAGCGACTGCAACCGCTCCGCCTCGGCCTCCCCGGGGCCGCCGTCCCCGGCGCTGCGGTCCCGCCCCGCCCAGGCGGCGGCCCCCATCGCCACGACGCCGGCGAGCAGCGGCCCGTACGGCACCAGCGCCACGCCCAGCACAGCCGCGGCGACGAAGAAGAGCAGCGGGCCACGGCGATCCTTGGGTGTCGCATCCCAGCGCTGTCTGCCGGCCGAAGCCAGCCGGCGCAGTCCACGGCCGATGGTGATCAGCGGATGGAACACGTCGGAGGCGCTGTCGGCGGCGCTGCGCGCGATGTCTCTGCTGCGCGCGAGGGAAGCGCTGTCGGTCAGGATGCGGGGCAAGGGTCGCCGGGCCACATCGGTCTCCTGTTGCTCGTACGGAGGTCGTGACGGCTCGACGTGGGCGGCGAGCCGGAGCGGTGCGGCGCGCTAGATCTTCAGCCCTCCCAGGAGGCTCGCCAGACTCGCACCGCCCGCCCTGATACTGGGCGCGATGGCGGAGCCGGCGAGATAGAACCCGAAGAGCGCGCAGACCAGCGCGTGGGAAATCTTCAGGCCGTCCTTGCGGAAGAACAGGAAGACGATGACGCCGAGCAGGATGACGCCGGAAACGGACAGGATCATGGTGGGTTCTCTCCTGGGTGGTGGGGACGATCACCGTGAGTTCTTCCAGCCTCACAGCCAGTATCAAGCCATCAAAAGCTGCGAACGGGTGATTTATCGTTGAAACCCCTCAAACGGGCCCCGTCCGCAGGGCGCGTCGCCTGGAACTGTGCTTGGCGTGTCGCGCTCGCCTCCCGCCACCCGGCGACACGCCGGACTCCGGCACAATCGGGGGGTGCCGAAGAAGAAGCCCCACCCGCCGAAGAAGCCCCACCAGGCCACCCGTCGCCCGGACGCGGTGACCCCCGCCTCGCCCTGCCCCTGCGGACGTGACGCCACTTACGGCGACTGCTGCGGCGCCTGCCATACGGGGCGCGCCGCCGCCCCCACCCCGGAACGGCTGATGCGCTCGCGCTACAGCGCCTTCGCCGTCGGCGACGCCGGCTACCTGCTGCGCACCTGGCACCCCCGCACCCGGCCCGCCGGTCTGGAATGCGACGCGGACCAACGGTGGACCGGCCTGGAAATCCTCGGCACCACCGGCGGCAGCGCCTTCCACGACGAGGGCACCGTGGAGTTCCGCGCGCACTACACCCTGCACGGGCGGGCCGACAGCCAGTACGAGAACAGCCGCTTCGTCCGCGAGGACGGCCGGTGGCTCTACGTGGACGCCCTGCCGCCCGCGTAACCCGCCCTTGCCGCGCGCCTACTTGCCGCGCAGCATCAGCTGCTCGATCTCCCGCCGGTCGCGCTTGGTGGGACGTCCCGCACCCCGCTCCCGGGTGGCGACGGGGACCTCCTCGCGCGGCGGGGGCGGCGGGCTGTTGTCGATGAAGCACTCCGCGGCGACCGACGCGCCCACCCGCTTGCGGACCAGCTTCGAGACGACCACGATCCGCTCCCGCCCGGCGTACCGCAGCCGCACCTCGTCGCCGCCGCGCACGCCGTGCGCCGGCTTGACCCGCTCGCCGTTGACGCGGACGTGCCCGGCGCGGCAGGCCGCGGTGGCCTGCGACCGCGTCTTGATCAGCCGCACCGACCAGATCCAGCTGTCGATGCGGGTGGTGGTGCCCTCGTCTGAAGCCATGACACGACTCTAGGCCGAGGGGGGAGGGGCGCGCCCGGATTAAGCGGGGACGGTCAGGCGGAGGTCTTCTTGGCGGACCGCTTCCCCGGGGTGGCTTTCGCGGTGGCCTTGGCGGCGGTTTTGGCGGCGGTTTTGGTGGCGGCCGTAGCGCTCGCCTTGGAGGTCGCCTTGGCGGTGGAGGCGCCCGCGCCCTTGGCGGACGAGGTCTTGGCCGCTGTCGTCTTCTTCGCGGGGGCCTTCTTCGGGGCAGCGGTCTTCGCCGCCGACTTCTTCGCGGCCGTCCTCTTCCCTCGTATCGGCGTCACCGACGCCTCCCGCTCCTGCCCCGCTCCGCCGCCCCCCTTGGCCGCCGCCACGCTCTTCTCCAGCGCGGCCATCAGGTCCACGACCTGACCGCGGCCGCCCGGCGTCTTCGGTGCCACGGGCGCCCCGCCCTCGAGTTTCCGGGCGACCAGTTCCTCGACGGCCTCGCGGTACTCGTCGTGGAGTTCGGCGGGGTCCACTTCGCCGAGCATGTCCATCAGCGTCTCGGCGAGCGTGAGCTCGTTGTCGCGGAGCTTGACGTCGCCGCGCGGTCCGATGCCGGTCGCCGGCCGGATCTGGTCGGGCCACAGCAGCGAGTGCATCACGATCGCCCCGTCGTGCGCCCGCAGCATCGCCAGCGACTCCCGCCCGCGGATCGCCACCTTGCCGACCGCGACCTTTCCCTGGTGCTCCAGCGCCTCCCGCAGCACCGCGTACGGCTTGGTGGCGGCGGAGCCGTTCGGCCCCAGGTAGTACGCCTTGTCCATCTGGAGGGGATCGATCTCGGCGGCGTCGACGAACGCCAGGATCGTCATCGTCTTGGCGGTCGGCATCGGCAGCCGCGCCAGATCCTCGTCGGTGATCTCCACGATCGTCTCGTCGTCCGGCGCCTGATAGCCCTTGCCGACCTCCTCGTTCGGCACCTCCTCCCCGTCCAGCTCGCAGACCTTGCGATAGCGGATCGGCGCGCCGTCCTTCTCGTGGATGCGGACGAACGAGACCGACGAGGTGCGCTCGGTCGCGCTGTAGGTCTTCACGGGGATGGTGACCAGCCCGAACGATATGGACCCGTTCCAGATGGAGCGCATATCTCATCCCTTTTGCCGGGGATTCATGGGATTCTCATCGTATGTCGCCGATCACCATCGTGGAGGGGCGGCGCCTCTCGCTGACCAACCTGCACAAGGTCATCTATCCGCAGACCGGCACCACCAAGGGCGAGGTGGTGCACTACTGCACCGTCACCGCCGATCCGCTGCTCGCGCACCTCCACGACCGTCCGCTGTCCTTTCTGCGCTATCCCGACGGGCCCGACGGCCAGCGCTTCTTCACCAAGAACGTGCCGCCCGGCGCCCCCACCTGGGTGCAGACCTGCGAGGTGCCGCACACGTCCTCCGGGCCCACCCGCCAGGTGCTGGTGCAGGACCTCCCCTCGCTGGTGTGGGCCGCGAACCTGGTCGTCGAGCTGCACGCACCCCAATGGACCAGCGGGGCGCCGGGGCGCGCCGACCGCCTCGTCCTCGATCTCGACCCCGGCGACCCGGCCACCATCGTGGAATGCTGCACCGCCGCGCAGTGGTTGCACGAGCGGCTGGCCGCGGACGGACTGGAGGCGTACGCCAAGACCAGCGGCGCCAAGGGCCTGCATCTCCTCGTGCCCATCGAGCCGACCCCCTCGGAGCGGGCCACGGCCTACGCCAGGGGCCTCGCCGTCGAGGCGGCCAAGGCCCTCCCGGACCTCGTCGTGCACAAGATGACGCGCGCCCTGCGCCCCGGCAAGGTCTTCATCGACTTCTCCCAGAACGCCGCCGCCAAGACCACCGCCGTCGCCTACACCCTGCGCGCCCGCGCGCTGCCCACCGTCTCCACGCCGGTCACCTGGGACGAGATCGCCGCCTGCACCGAGCCCGCCCAACTCGCCTTCCGCTTCGAGGACATCGCGCCCCGCCTCGCCCGCCACGGCGATCTGCACGCCCCGCTCCTCGACCCCGCCCGCGCCCGCCCGCTGCCCGGCGACGGCCGCCGGTGAGGGCGCACAGTAGATTGCTCCCATGGTGGAGGGGACAACAACACACGCCGTGACCTCGTCCGATGGCCAGCGGACGGATGGCCAGCGGACCGACGGGGAACAGGCCGACGGGCAACCGGCCGACGGGACCGCCGCACCCGCAGCACCGGAGAAGGGAACCGGGCTCGCGCGGGCGTCGCTGCTGATGGCCGCGGGGACGATGGTCTCGCGGGCGACCGGGCTGATCCGTACGACGCTCCAGACGAGCGCGCTGGGCGCCGGCCTGCTCGCGAGCTCGTACGGCATCGCCAACGTCGTCCCGATGAGCATCTACACCCTGCTGATCGGCGGCGCCCTGAACTCCGTCCTGGTGCCCCAGCTCGTACGGGCCAGGGCCGCGCACGCCGACGGCGGCCGGGCCTTCGAGCAGCGGCTGGTCACCCTCGTCCTGAGCGTGCTGGCGGTCGGGACGGCGCTCGCGGTGTGGGCCGCGCCCGGAATCGTCGCGCTCTACGTCCCCGACACCCCGAAGTCCCACGCCGCCTTCGAGCTCACCGTGGTCTTCGCCCGCTTCCTCCTGCCGCAGATCTTCTTCTACGGCCTGTTCTTCATCCTCGGCCAAGTCCTCAACGCCCGGAGCAAGTTCGGCGCGATGATGTGGACGCCCGTCCTCAACAACCTCGTGCTGATAGCGATGTTCGGCCTCTACATGGGCCTGCTGGCCGGCCCCGACCGCGTCCAGGACATCACGCCCGGCCAGATCGACCTCCTGGGACTGGCCACCACCGGCGGTATCGCCCTCCAGGGCCTGGCCCTGATCCCCTTCGTCCGGGCCGCCGGATTCCGCTTCCGGCCGCGGTTCGACTGGCGCGGCCACGGTCTGCGCAAGAGCATCGTCGCCGCCCGCTGGACCCTGCTGCTGGTGCTCGCCAACCTCGCCGCGATGACCGTGGTCTCCCGCTTCGCCGCCGCCGCGGACGGGCAACTGCCCGATGCCAGTGTCGGATACGCGGCCTACGGCAACGCCCAGAACATCTGGAACCTGCCGCAGTCCCTCGTCACCGTCTCGCTGGTCACGGCCCTGCTGCCGCGGATGAGCCGCGCGGTCGCCGACAACCGCCCGGACGATCTGCGCGACGAACTCTCCCGCGCGCTGCGCGTCTCCGGCGTCCTGATCGTCCCGGCCGCGTTCCTCTTCCTGGCCCTCGGCCCGCAGATCGCCCAACTCCTCTACGGCCACGGCGCCATGAACGCCACCACCGTCGCCCCCACCGGCCATATGCTCCAGGCATTCGGCCTCGGCCTGATCCCGTTCTCCGGGCAGTATCTGCTGCTGCGCGGTTTCTACGCCTTCGAGGACACCCGGACGCCGTTCTGGATGGCCGTCGGCATCGCCGCCGTCAACATCGCGCTCGCCGCCGCCTGCCACGTCCTCCTGCCGGTCCGCTGGGCGGTCACCGGAATGGCCGCCGCCTATGCCGTCGCGTACGGGATCGGGATGCTCGCCACGGCGCTGCTGCTGCGGCGCCGGCTCTCCGGCCGACTGGACGGCCGCCGGCTGTGCCGCACCTACGGCAAACTGACCGCGTCCGCCGCCGCGGCCGGTGCCCTCGGCTGGCTGGTGGCGCGCGCCTGCACCGGCGTTCCGGTGCCGGCCGGCTGGACCCCGGCGCTGGCCCTGGCCGCGGGCGGCGGCGCCATGGCGCTGGCCTTCGTGGCGCTGGCCCGTCTGCTGCGGACCGCGGAATTGCGGAGCCTGCCCGGACTGCGGTGAGGTCCCGGGCACTTGACCGGCCCGCCGCAATGGTGGCCATTGCGCGCGGATGGGCGCTACTCGGTGTAGCGTCCTGATCAGCTGTCGTGGTTCCGAAGTGCCGGACGCCCGTGTCGCATTCACGGGCGTTCTTGCTGTGCAGTGCGTCTCCGGACCAGGGCGATCACCTCCGGGTTCCGCACCGTGCGGAAGCCGATTCAAGCCCGTTTGTCGCGAAGGAGACAGGGATATGGCCAAGGGCACCGTGAAGTGGTTCAACTCCGAGAAGGGCTTCGGATTCATTGCGCAGGAGGACGGCGGCGCCGACGTTTTCGCGCACTATTCGAACATCAATGCCCAGGGCTTCCGTGAGCTTCAGGAAGGCCAGAAGGTGACCTTTGACGTCACCCAGGGCCAGAAGGGCCCCCAGGCGGAAAACATCTGCCCGGCCTGATCACCGGCCCGCACCGTGGCGCCCGTCCCGTGCCGGGAGCGGGCGCCACGGAATGTCCGGCGCATGCGAGGAGCCGGGCGGGAGCCGCGTGACGGCGTCGGGAGGCCGTGGTACGGGGCGGTGGTCACCCGTTCGGCGTATAGGCCCCCGGAGACCGGCCGTGGTCACTGCTCTGGCGGGCGGTCCGTGTCCCGGTCCATGCCGCCGAGCTGTTCCTTGAGCTTGTCCTGGGCCGTGTCGATCTGGCCGCTGTACTTGCCCTGGGTCTTCTCGTCGACGTAGTCCCCGGACTTGTCGATGCCCTTGCCAGCCTGCTCTTCATGGCCCTTCAGCATCTGCTTGAGCTTGTCCAACACGGACATGGAGCATCCTCCTCAGCACAATCCCCGTCTCCCCAGCATCACCCCCGGCCTTCCGGTCTGCATCCGCGCGCCACTGCTCCGCGCACCGGCCGCGCTCACCCGTACGGACCGCACCGGCCCGGGCCGTGCGGACGGCAGCCCATCGGCCCGCCCGACGGGCAGCGCGCCGCGCCCCGGCCGAGAATGCAGCGGTGAGCGATGAACACTGCACTGCCGATGACACCGCGCCGCGCCGGATGCCCACCCATGAGCAACGGCGCCGCGCGCGAAGGGCGCTGGCCGGGCGTGCGAGGGATGCGGACGATCTGTCGTTGCTGATGGACATGCTGGGCCTGGATCCGGCCGCCGATCTGCGCCATGACGCGTCCCCGGCGCCGCCGCGGCCGGCCGACCCCAGATGACCCGCCCCGGCGGCTGACACCCCCGGTGCGGCGCGCCGTACCACCGGCCGCGACCAGGGCCGTTACGTCGCGACCCGGCCCTGCCGCACCAGCCGCAGGGTGACGATCTGGAACGGCCGCAGCGCCAATCGGACGGTGTTCCCGGCCCGCTCCAGCGCCGGGCCGTCGTCCGTCGGCCGCTCCAGCAGGTCCGTGGTGAGCGCGTCGGACAGGCCGAAGGCGGTGGTGAGGGTGGTGGTGGCCCGTCCGCCGTGGGCCTCGTGGAGGCGGACGATCACATCACCGCTCGTGTCGTCGGCGAGCTTGACGGCCGTGACGACCGTGGCGTCGTCGTCGACCGTGACCAGGGGCGCCACCGGGCCGGAGCCGGACAGGCGCCGCTCGGGGAGGTTGATGCGATGCCCTTCGCGCACGGCATCGCCGATCCCGGCGCCGGGCACCAGTGCATAGCGGAAATGGTGCAGGCCCTGGTCCGTCTCCGGGTCGGGGAAGCGCGGGGCGCGCAGCAGGGAGAGCCGTACGGTGGTCGTCGTGCCGTGATCGCCCCCGTCGCCGTCCCGGATGGTGCGGGTCAGGTCGTGGCCGTAGAGGCAGTCGTTGACCAGGGCGACGCCCCAACCCGGCTCCGTGGCGTGGACGAAGCGGTGCGCGGGGACCTCGAACTTGGCGGCCTCCCAGCTGGTGTTGGTGTGCGTGGGGCGGTACAGATGCCCGAACTGGGTTTCCGCGGCATACCGTTCGGCATGCAGGTCCAGGGGGAAGGCGGCCTTGAGGAAGGTCTCCGACTCGTGCCAGTCGACGTCGGTGGCGATATCGAGCCGCCGCTGACCGCGGGCCAGGGTCAGGTCCTGGGTGACGTGGGAGGCGCCGAAGGAGCGGGTGACGCGTACCGTCGCGCCGCTCGGCGACGCGGTCCGCAGCGCCACCTCGTCGGCCTCGGTGAGGTCGGTGACGACATTGCGGTAGAAGGCGTCCACGTCCCAGGCGTCCCACATGTTCGGGAAGTCGGGGTGGCTCTGGAGGAGGTTGGCGGCGCAGCCCGGGGCGACGGCCTCCCGGTCCGTGTCGTGGTCGTAGGCCGAAACGACCAGGCCGCGGGCGTCGACCTCGATGCGCAGCAGGCCGTTGTCGAGGGTGAATCCGCCTCCGGGCCGCGGCACGGCGCGCACCTCGGGACCTTCGGTCGCCGCCACCCCGAGGGCGCCGGCGGCGATCCCGGAGCGGGCATGCGGCGCCGCGTTCGCGGTGAGCTCCATGTTCCCGCCGCCCGCCAGCGCGCCCAGGGCCGCGCCGATGATCTCCTCCAGCTCGGCGGCCACCGCGGCATACGTCCGCTCCGCCTCCCGGTGCACCCAGGCGATGGACGAGCCCGGCAGGATGTCATGGAACTGGTGCAGCAGCACGGTCTTCCACAACCGGTCCAACGCGGCGTACGGATAAGGATGGTGGCGCAGCACCGCGGCCGTCGCCGACCACAGTTCGGCCTCGCGCAGCAGCTGTTCGCTGCGGCGGTTGCCGCGTTTGGTGCGCGCCTGACTGGTGAGCGTCCCGCGGTGCAGCTCCAGATACAACTCGCCCACCCACACCGGCGCCTGGGGATACTCCGCCTGGGCCGCGGCGAAGAAATCGGCGGGCCTCTCCCACCGCACCACCGGCGAACCGTCCAGATCGCGCAGCCGGCGGGCCTTGGCGATCATCTCCCGGGTCGTGCCGCCCCCGCCGTCGCCCCAGCCGGTCGGCGCCAGCGAGTGCCGGGCGGCCCCCTTGTCCCTGAAGTTCCTTTCCGCATGAGCGAGTTCGGCGCCCGACAGCTGGCAGTTGTAGGTGTCGACCGGCGGGAAGTGGGTGAAGATCCGGGTGCCGTCGATGCCCTCCCAGCGGAAGGTGTGATGCGGAAAGGCATTCGTCCGGCTCCAGGAGATCTTCTGGGTCAGCAGCCACTTCGAGCCCGCCGCCTTGATGATCCCCGGCAGTCCCGCGGCGAAGCCGAAGGTGTCCGGCAGCCAGACCTCGTCGTTCTCGATGCCGAACTCCTCCAGGAAGAACCGCTTTCCGTGGACGAACTGCCGAGCCATCGCCTCCGACCCGGGCATATGGGTGTCCGACTCCACCCACATCCCGCCCGCCGGTACGAACCGCCCCTCGGCGACCGCCTGCCGGACGAGGGCGTAGACCTCCGGGCGGTGCTCCTTGATCCAGGCGTACTGCTGCGCCTGCGACATGGCGTAGACGAATTCCGGCTCGTCCGCCAGCAGCGCCGTCATATTCGCCGTCGTCCGCGCCACCTTCCGTACGGTCTCCCGCAGCGGCCACAGCCACGCCGAGTCGATATGCGCATGGCCCACCGCGCTGATCCGGTGCGCGGACGCCGCCGCGGGCGCCGCCAGCACCTCGCGCAGTTCCGCACGGGCCGCCTCCGCCGACCCGCCCACGTCCCGCAGGTCCACGGCATCCAGCGCCCGCCCGACGGCCCCCAGCACCTCCCAACGCCGCGGCGCGTCCACCGGAAGCTCCGCCATCAGCTCGCCGAGCACCTCCAGATCCTGGATCAGCTCCCACACCGCGGTGTCGAACACCGCCAGATCCATGCGCGCCAGCCGGTACAGCGGCGCGCTGCCCGCCGTCTTCGGATCGCCCAGCGCGGTGGGCCGGAAGGGCGGGACACCCAGGATCACGGGGTTGGACGCGGCCTCCAGATGCCACTCGACGCGTTCGCCGCCCCGCACCGGTGCGCCCACCCGCACCCACTGGTTGCGCGGATTGAGGCCCTTGACCGGGCTGCCGTCGGGCGCGTACACGAGCGCCTCGCACTGGAAGCCCGGCATCCGCTCGTCGAACCCCAGGTCCAGCACCGCCTCCACGGTGCGCCCGGCCCATTCCCGCGGCACCCGGCCCGTCACCTTGAACCAGGTCGTCGCCCAGGGCGCACCCCATGAGTCGCCCACCGCCACCGGCGAGTGCGAGGCGGCCAACCCCTCGGCCACCGGCACTGGTTCACCTGGCGCGACCCACGCCGCCACCTCCAAGGGGACCGAATGCGGATACAACGCGGGCCGGATGCGTTCGGTGAGCACACGGGCGAGGCGGGCTTCGATCAGGGCGCGATCGTCATGCATGGGGGCGGCTCCGTAGGGAGGGTGAGGTGTCCGACGGCGGGATGCGGGTGGCTACCAGGGATGGGTGGTCTCGGCGGGATCCGAGGCGGTGAACAGCTCGGATATGGCGCACACGGCGAGCCGCACGGCCTGCTCGTTCCCCTCCCGGCGCAGGTCCGGGACGTAGAACGCGGTGCCGCAGGTCCCGCCGAGGAAACGGCGGCCGCCGTCCGGGAGGGTGCGGTGCAGCGCGACCGTGCCCAGGACGGGGACGCCGTTGCGGTGCGCCGCATCGGTCACCGGGGCGTTCGGGGCCAGGATCAGGCCCTCGCCGGACGAACCGCCCCAGAAGACCAGCTCATCGAGGTAGGCCCAGTGTGTCGGCGCGTAGAAATCGGCGGTGGCCGAGCCCTGCGACGGATTGCCCGCGGTGGGGGCGAAGGCCGCCAGCGCGCCGATCCGGGCCTGACCGGCGCGGGCCGTGGTGTTCGCCGGGACCGGCGTGAACCGCTGGGCCAGCGGCACGGACGCGGCGTTGAACGCCAGGTCCCGGTCGCCTTCGGGCGTCCAGTCGGCCAGGCTCCGCCAGGTGATGCCGTCCCCCGGCGTCCCCGGCGGCAGCGAGTCGGGGAACCAGTACGACGCGTACGGCTGCAAGGAGTCGGCCGCGCCGCGGCGCCCGGCGGCCCCCGCGGCGGGGGCGGCACCGAGCAGCGCGGCCGCCGCACCCGCCCCGGCCAGGAGCACACGGCGGCGGGACGGCGGGCGGGGGTGCGGGGACATGAGGCTCCTTCGGTGGCTGCGGTGGGGGAGTGCGGAGCTGGGGCCAGGGGTGCGAAGGGCCGCCTACCCGACCTCGTCGGGAGTGCGGATCTCGGCGATCTGACGAGCCTTCACATGCTCGGCGTCCGCGGCCAGTTCGGGCAGGACGAGACAGGGGCGGACCCCTTGCGCGGCGAGCCTCGCCCACGCCTCGAAGACCGCGCCACCGGGCGCGCACACCGAGCGGTACGATGCGTCCTCGACACCTCCGGCATCGACGACCAGCGCGGTGGTACGCGGCGGCGGCCGGTGGTCCCGGCCGCGCCACTGTCCGGCCAGTGCGGCGAACGCCCGGCCCGCCGGTTTGACCGTACGGTCGTTGGCGAGCAGCCCCAGCCCGTACTCCAGCTCCGGGAAGTCCGCCAGCGACCGCGAGACGTCATGGGAGCACCACCAGGTGATGCCCCACAGGTCCGGGCAGTCCAGCGCGTTGGCGACGGTCGCTTCCATGAATCGGGCGGCGCGGTCCTCGGGGATGAGCGGGGCCGGCGCGCCGACCTCCTGGAGCCATACCGGTCGGTGCGGGTCGGCGGCCCACGCCTTGGACAGCTCGATCAGATACGCGGCGTGCTGCTCGGTGGCGGTACCGGTCGGACCGTGGCGCTGCGCGGTGCCGTTGAACACCCAGGAGTGCACGGCGGTCGCGGCGCCGAGCCGGGCGGCCTGCGCGGGGGTGAAGGGGTGCCCGTCGCGGTACCAGGCCGCGTCGTACTCGGCGTGCACATGCATCCGGCCCGGCGCGCCCCGTTCGCACGCCGCCAGCATCCGCTCCAGCCAGGCCGTGGCCTGGGCGGCGGTGATGCGGTCCGGATCCGGGTGCGGGCCGTCCGCGAACTGGTTGATCTCGTTGCCGACCGTCATCCCGAGAAAGGCGGGCCGGTCGGCGAGGGCGGCGGCGAGCGTCCGCAGATACTCCTCCTGGGCGGCCAGCACCTCGGGATCGGTGAAGAGGGACCGGCGGTGCCAGGTCTGTGTCCAGGCGGGCAGGAAGTCGAAGCTGGAGAGATGGCCCTGGAGGCCGTCGACGGCGACGTCCAGGCCCCGTTCGGCGGCCGCATCGGCCAGCTGGACGAGCTGGTCCACGGCGCGCGGCCGGATCAGGGTGCGGTGCGGCTGGAAGAGCGGCCAGAGGGGGAAGACCCGGATGTGGTCGAGCCCGAGCCCGGCCAGGGAGTCGAGATCGGCGCGTACGGCATCCAGGTCGAAGTCCAGCCAGTGGTGGAACCACCCTTCGCCGGGCGTGTAGTTGGCGCCGAATCGCATGGGCTCCTCCAAGGGTCGGGACGGGGCGGCGGCCGGATCAGCCCTTGACGGCACCCTCGCCGACGCCGCGGAAGAAATAACGCTGGAGACAGGCGAACAGCACGATCAGCGGCAGGACGGCGATGACCGTGCCCGCCGCGACCAGCCGCTGATCGTCGGCGAAGGTGCCGTGCAGAAAGTTCAGGCCGATGGTCAGGGTGAACTTCGACTGGTCGCTGAGCACGATCAGTGGCCACAGGAAGTCGTCCCAGGCGCCCATGAAGGCGAAGATCGCCACGACGGCGAGGGTGCCCCGGACCGACGGCAGCGCTATCCGTACGAACCGCTGCCAGGCGTTGGCACCGTCGACGAAGGCCGCCTCCTCGATCTCGTACGGCAGCGCGGCGAAGGCATTGCGCATCAGCAGCACATTCATCGCACCGATACAGCCGGGCAGCACCACCCCGAGCAGGGTGTCGTTCAGCCGGAGCTCCCGCATCGTCAGAAACTGGGCGATCATGATGCTTTCGACCGGCACCAGCATCGCCATGAGGAAGACCACCAGCGCGGACCTGCGGCCCGCAAAGCGCAGCCGGGCCAGCGCATAGCCCGCCGACGCGGCCCCCGCGCAGTTGGTGAGCACATTGGCGGTGGCCACCTTGAGCGAGTTCAGCGCGAAGTCCCACACGGGGACGATCCGCGCCACGCCCGCGTAGTTGGCGAGTGTGGGGTGGTGCGGGACGAGGCTCGGCGGATAGCGGTAGATGTCCTCGCCGGGCCCCTTGAGGGAGGTGGACAGCTGCCACAGGAACGGGCCGACGGTCAGGGCCAGGACGGCCAGCAGCAGCACATACCGCAGCGCCAGCTGCCGACGCGGCAGCCGCCGTTCACCGTGCCGCTCCTCCCGGTCCGAACGGCTCATGCCGAAACCTCGCTTCGCTCGGCTTCGCATGCGCTCGGCGCGCACCCTTCGATGATGAGCTCGCTGCGCTCGCTCATGCCCCGTCCTCCCGCCGCGAGGCGCGCAGCACCAGCAGCATCAGGCCGAGGGTGAGGACGAAGACGACGACGGACAGCGCCGAGGCATAGCCGACCCGGCCGCTGAGACCGGTACCGACCTGCCGGACGAGCATCACCAACGTGGTGTCCTCGCCGCCGGGGCCGCCCGTCGGACCGGCCATCAGATAGGCCTCGGAGAACACCTTGAACGCATTGACCGAGGCCAGCGCGCCCACCAGCGCCATCGTCGGCCGCACCGCGGGCACGGTCACCGTGACGAAGCGACGCACGGCTCCCGCGCCGTCGACCGCACACGCCTCGTGCAGTTCCCGGGGGACACCGGCGAGCGCCGCGAGATAAATGATCATGTAGTAGCCGAGTCCCTTCCAGACGGTCACCGCCATCGCGCTGAGCAGCAGCAGCCACGGATCCCCGAGAAAGCCGACCCGCCCGAACCCGAGCCGCTCCAGCAGCGCATTGATCAGCCCCCGGTCGTCCAGCAGCCACACCCAGATCAGCCCGACCACGACGACGGAGGCCACCACCGGGGTGTAGAACGCGGCCCGGAAGAAGGCGATCCCGGGGATGTGCCGGCGCACCAGAAGGGCCAGCAGCAACGGCAGGATCACCAGCAGCGGGACGACCCCCAGGACGTACAGCAGACTGTTGCGCAGCCCCGTCCAGAACATCGCGTCGTGGATCAACTCCCGGTAGTTGGCGCCGCCGACGTAGCGCCCGCCGGTGAGGGTGCGCGCGTCGGTGAACGAATGCGCGACGGTGCTCAGGAACGGGTAGAGGCCGAACGCGGCGGAGATCAGCAGCCCGGGCGCCAGGAACAGCCAGGGGGTCGACGGCAGTTGCGTACGGGTACGGGTACGGGTACGGGTACGGCGGGCGGGCCGCCGGACGCTCACCGTGGCCTCAGCCCGTCGCCAGCAGGCGGTTGCACTCGGCGGCCGCGCCGTCCAGCGCCGCCTTCGGCGACTGCTTGCCCTGTACCGCCCTCGCGACCGCATTGCGCAGCACCGTCTTCATCTGATCGCTGAGCGCCACCGGCGTGTAGTTCACCGCGGTCCGCAGCGACCGGGCCGCGGCCACCCGCACCCGGGTGGCATCGGTGCCGTCCTCCTTGGTGAAGTACGGATCGTCCAGCGCCCCCCTGGTACTGGGAAAGATCGCCACTTTCCTGGCGAAGGCCATCTGCCGCTGCGCGCCGGTGACGAAATGAGCGAACGCCACGGCGGCCGGCTTCACCCTGCTCTGCGCATTCACCATCAGGCCCTGGACATACATATTGGCCCGGCCGGTGTTGTTGACCGCGTCCGTGATCCCGATGTTCCGGTACAGACTCGGCGCCTCTTTCCGGAAATTCTCCAGATCCAGCGCGCTGCCCGGATTCATGGCCACCGACTGCTGCTCGAACTTCCGCCCCGCGGACTCCGCCTGCGCGGTGAGCGCCTGCGAATCCAGCGCCCCGGCCGCATACAACTCCCGGTAATGCCGTAACAGCTCGACGCCCTTGGGCTCGTTGAATGTGAACCGCGTACCGCGGGAATTCATCAGCCGTACGCCATAGCGCCCGAAATCCTCGATGCTCGGCGTACTCGCCAGCATCGCCGTCTTCCCGTCGCTCCGCTTCGCCATCGTCACGGCCTCCGCGAAGAGCCGGTCATAGGTCTTCGGCGGTTTCTCCGGATCGAGACCGGCCCGCGCGAAGAGCTTCTTGTTGTAGAACATCGGGCCCGTGTTCAGATACCACGGGAACGCGTAGACCCCCGGCAGCCCCGGCATCCGCTGGCTGCGCCACGCCCCGGCGAGATACTCCCCGCGATACGTCCCCGCGGCCTTCTCCAGGTCGAGCGCGAGCCCCGCCTTCGCCAGCGGATAGGCGAGATCGGGCGACACATTGACGACATCGGGCAGCGTGCCGCCCACCGCATCCGCGCTGAGCTTGTCCGGATAGCCCTCGGCGGGCTGGTCGATCCACTTCACATGGGCGTCCGGATACTTCTTCTCGAAGTCCGCGATCACACCCTCGAAGTAATCCTTGAAATGCGCCTTGAGATTCCAGGTCTGAAAGGTGACCTGCCCCTCGACCTTTCCCGTGACGGCGCCCGATCCGTCGGAATTTTCCGGTCCTCCACAGGAGGTCAGCGCCATCACCGAGGTCACCAGGGCCACGCCGACCGCTGCTCTACGGCGAAAGACACGCATGGCTGGCTCCTTTGCGATACAAGCAGAATTGCTGTACGAAGGCCACCCCGTAACGATGCGGCAGACCGTACTGAGGCGATTTGGCGAGTGTCAATACCGGGGGCGAAGCGGCCTCTCGGGAAGCGGCCGAAAAGCGGGTTGACAGACCTTTTTGCGCTGGTCGATATGCTCGGGCTGCCGGTCACTAATGCGGTTTAGTGAGTCCGGTCCACACCCGGAGGAGAGCCCGTCATGACAGCATCCGGTGAGGCCGCCCGCCGCCCCCCGGCACGACGGCCGACGATCAAGGACATCGCCCGCCGGGCCGGGGTCTCGGAAAGCGCCGTCTCCTTCGCACTCAACGGCCGACCCGGCGTCTCCGACCGCACCCGCGCCCGGATCCGGCGCGTGGCACAGGAACTGGGCTGGCAGGCCAACAGTGCCGCCCGCGCCCTGTCCGGCGACCGCGCGGACTGCGTCGGGCTGGTGCTCGCCCGCCCCGCACGGACCCTCGGCGTGGAGTCGTTCTTCCTCCAACTGGTCTCCGGCATCCAGGAAGTGTTCTCCGCGCACCACACCGCGCTGCTCCTCCAGGTCGTGCCGGACCTCGCGGCTGAATGCGCGCTCTACCGCCGCTGGTGGGCCGAACGCCGGGTGGACGGCGTGCTCGTCGTCGACCCGCGCACCCAGGACCCGCGGCCGCGGCTGCTCGTCTCGCTGGGCCTTCCCGCGGTCGTCGTCGGCGGCCACGCCGCCCCCGGGCCGGACGCCGCACCACCCCCGCTGCCCACCGTCTGGGCCGACGACGCCAAGGCCATGGCACGGATCCTCGACCACCTCCACGGCCTCGGCCACCGCCGCATCGTCCATGTGGCCGGCCTGCCGGAACTGGCCCACACCGCACGCCGGATCCGCTCACTGCGTACCGCGGCGGTCCGGCGCGGCCTCGATCCGCGCCAGGTCCGCTCGGTGGCCACCGACTACTCCGACGCCGAGGGCGCCGAGGCCACCCGCCGCCTTCTCGATACGGCCGAACCGCCCACGGCGATCGTCTACGACAACGATGTGATGGCGGTGGCCGGCGCCTCGGTCGCCGCCGAGCGCGGTATCCCCGTACCGGGCGGACTCTCGATCGTCGCCTGGGACGACTCCTCGCTGTGCCGGGTAACTCACCCCCGCCTGACGGCACTTGTCCGCGACACCGCCGGCTTCGGCCGGCTCGCCGCCCAGGAACTCCGCGCCGTCCTCGACGGCGGTCCGGTACGCGCGGTGCAGGGCGAACTGCCGCACCTGGAAGAACGGGAGAGCACCGGCACGCCTTGACAGCGCGTTTACCGCATGCCGAGTATGTGCGCACGGCATCGCGCGTTGGTCACCGTCCGGGTGAAGCGTGGAGGTGCCCGGGAGATGCCCACTGGAGGCATTCCACCGTGTCAGTCGAGTTGAACCACACCATCATTTCCGCCCGGGACAACCGGGCTTCCGCCGAATTCCTGGCGCATATCCTCGGTCTCGAGGTCGGCCAGGAATGGGGCCCCTTCATCCCCGTCGCCACATCCAATGGCGTCACGCTGGACTTCGCCACCGTCGATCCGGACCACCTCACGATGCAGCACTACGCCTTCCTCGTCTCGGAGGACGAGTTCGACGCGGCGTTCACCCGTATCAAGGAAGCCGGGCTGACGTTCTGGGCCGATCCCCGGCAGCAGCATCCGGGCGAGATCAATCACCACCACGGCGGGCGCGGCGTGTACTTCCTGGATCCCGCGGGCCACGCCCTGGAAATCCTCACCCAGCCGTACGGAAATTCCGCCGCGTAAGTCGGGCACAACGACCGGTCCCCGGCGCCGAAAGGGGCGCCGGGGACCGGCCGTTACCGCGCGGAGATGAGGCGCGGAAGCGTGGAGCGGGTCAGCCGCCGTTCGCGAGGACCATGAGCCGGGAGAACGAACCGTTGAAGCGGTTGCGGTCACCGATTCCCGGACCAGAGGACGTGTGCTGCCAGATGCTGTGGAACTTCCAGCCGGCCGGCAGCGCGCCGAGCGAGCCGCCGTAATGCGGGATCCACAGCGGGTTGGAGGTGCCGAAGCGCGCGGAGTTCCCGGTGCACCGCTTCCACCAGTTGGTCGAGGTGTAGATCACCACGTCGCGTCCGGTCTTGGCCCGGTAGGTCCGCGCGAAATCCGCGATCCAGTCGGTCATTTCCGGGTGGCTCTTGCCGTAGCACGTCGAACCGTAGGGGTTGTACTCCAGGTCGAGTGCCCCCGGCAGCGTCCTGCCGTCATGCGACCAGGCGCCGCCGTGGGTCGCGAAGAAACGCGCCTGGACGGCACCGGAGGAGTGGTCCGGCAGCGCGAAGTGGTAGGCACCGTGGATGAGCCGCGCCTCGAATGCGCCCTTGTACTGCTGACGAAAGTACGGGTTCCGGTAATTGGTGCCCTCGGTGGCCTTGACGTAGGCGAATTTCATGCCGGCGTCGCGCAGCCCCGGCCAGCCGATCTTGCCGTTGTGGCTGGAGACATCCACACCGGACACGGTCGGCCGGCCGCCTCGCTGCTCGGAGCCCCCGGTCGGCTCGCCGCCCCCGGCGCGGTCGCCCCCTTCGTGGGCGGCGATGGTGGAGCCCATCCAGTCCTGCTCGGGGTGCGCGGGTCTCTTTCCCGCGTCCGAGGCCCCAGCGGCGCCGGGCAGCGTGAGGGGCAGCACGAGCACGGTGAAGAGAGAGACGAACGTTCCGGCCAAGAAATGGCGTGAGCGGCGGGCCGGACCGGATCTGCGCAAGGGCATCGCGTGCCTCCGAAGTCCTTCGGTTGGGTCAGGTACGGCGGAATGCGAGCAGAATTCTGCCGATAAGAAGACTCATACGCTCATCTGACCACGGCTAAGGCCCGACCGGCCCGCGGTCCGCCGACCGGCCGGGGCATCTCACCCGACCGGCCGTCATATCCGGGCATGCGAACGGGCCCCGGCTCGATGCCGGGGCCCGTTGGGCTGTGCAGCGGCGAACGCGCCATTCCGCCGCATCGCACTGCCTATGCCGACCGCTCCGTCGGCTTGTTCACGATGTCCTGCCCCCAGGCTCAGTACGCGGAGTTCACGTTGTCGATCGAGCCGTAACGGTCGGCCGCGTAGTTGGCCGCGGCGGTGATGTTGGCGACCGGGTCGGTCAGGTTGTCGGCGGTACCGGCCACGTGGAAACGGTCGAACGTGGGCTGGATCACCTGGAGCAGACCCTTCGAGGGAATGCCGTTGATGGCGTTGATGTCCCAGTCGTTGACGGCGTTGGGGTTGCCGCTGGACTCCCGCATGATGTTGCGGTGCAGGCCCTCGTACGTACCCGGAATGCCCTTGGCCTTCATGATGTCGAGCGACTGACGGATCCAGCCGTCCAGGTTGTTCGCATAGCGCTTGGGCTCGGCCTTGCGCACGGCCTTGCGCTCGGTGGAGCGGTTGGCGGCCTGCTTGGCGGTGTGCGCCTTCTTCGGCGCGTCCTGGGCCTTGACCTGCGCGGCGACGGCCTCGATGGCCGGGTGCGCGACCTTGGGAGCGTCACTCTTGACCTGCACCGGGGCCGGCATACCGTTCGCGCTCACCGGCTTGACCGCGACCGAGGCGTGCGAGGCGGTGGCCTGCGCGGTGCTCGGCTGGGCGGTGACGGCCAGGGCCGTGGTGGCGCCGGCGGCGACCAGAACGGCGGTGGCGACCTTGTGAGTGGTGGTGATGCGGGCGGTGCGGGGCAGGGTGAAGCTGGGCATGCGGTGACCTCTTCCAGGTACTGGGGACGGGGGAGATGGCCTTTGGTGCGGCGCGTAGTGCGTCCGGGAACTTATTCGCTGCGTTCGCCTTCAGAGGCTTAATTCGCTGGCTCGTTCCCGGCGCAAATACATAGTTAGCGACCGCCCCAGTCGCTGGCAATGATGGCCGGTACTAGGCATCTTCGTGAGATACCCGGCCACGCCCGAACCCGGGTCCATTTCCCGCCCCAGCGCCGCTATTTCGTCCACTAGACGAGGTCGTACGTGACGTACGCCCTGTGCCCGGCATCACCCGTGGCGGCCCGGAATTCCCTTCTCGTACCGCACCAAAGTTGCCTGGCTCACATGCGAATTGAGCTTTCCCCGTACCCGTCCTCTGCCCGGGATGCCGGCAGGAAATCCGGGATATTCAGTGAGCCGGGTCTCATGGATTCCGGAAATGTGGCACACGGCACTGTCAAACCGCTGGGAGGGCGCGGAATACGGGCACGCAGGGCAACGGGAAAGGCACGCGGTGCGGAACGGCACCCGACTCCGGGCACCCGCCGAACTAGTCCGTCAGGGAGATTTCGCTACGGCGAAATGGCGGTGCTGATGGTCCGTTCGCAGCAGCATCCGGGCTGTCGTGTGGCCGCGGGTCTGCACGTGCCCGAAGGTGAGACCGCAAGGTGTAGTTCCGCTCACTCACCGTAGGGAAATCCCATGCTCCGTCGTGTTTCCACCGTTCTCACCGGCGCGCTTGTGGCGGGCGTCATCGCCACCGGTGCCGCCGCCGCGGTGCCCAACCCCGAACACGGGCAGCGCGCGCACCACAGCCAGAGCCGTCACATGCGCATGGACGACGGCCGTCGTCACATCCGCATGGAAGAGCGCGCCGGGGGCGGTGACCGTCGCTACGAGAGCCGCGGTGACGGCGGTCGTCACGGCTATGAGCGCGAGGGCCTGTTCCTCGTCGGCCGTGTGCTGCATGCGCTGTTCGGTCCCTGGGGCGGGATCGGCTTCTGAGGCCTGGTCGGCAAAGCAGAACGGCAGTGGCCCTGCCCGCATGATGCGGGCAGGGCCACTGCCGTTGCTGCTGCCGTGTGCCGTCGAGGAGGCGGCTCAGTAGGCGGAGTTGACGTTGTCGATCGAGCCGTAGCGGGCGGCTGCGTAGTTGGCGGCGGCGGTGATGTTGGCGACCGGGTCGGTGAGCTTATTGGCGGTGCCGGACACGTGGTACGTGTCGAACGTCGGCTGGATGACCTGGAGCAGGCCCTTGGACGGTATGCCGTTGACGGCGTTGACGTCCCAGCCGTTGACGGCGTTGGGGTTACCGCTGGACTCCCGCATGATGTTGCGGTGCAGGCCCTCGTAGGAGCCCGGAATGCCCTTGGCCTTCATGATGTCGAGCGACTGACGGATCCAGCCGTCCAGGTTGTTCCCGTACTGCTGCCCGCCCTTGGACGCGGCCTGCTTCGCGGTGTGCGCCTGCGTGGCGACGGCGGTGACCTTGAGGTGGTCGGCGGCGGCCAGGTGGCCGGCCGGCGTCGCGGCCTGGCTCGGCGTCGCCAGGGCAACGGCCGCCGCGCAGCTCGCGGTGGCCACCAGCGCCGCGGAGAGCTTGTGGGTGCGGCCGATGCGGGCGGTGCGGGGCAGGGTGGTGCGAAGCATGCGAAGTGACCTCTTCCAGGGGGGGCGGGTTTTAAGGCGGGTGGCCTTCGGTGGCTGTTGTGTCCCGAGGGTCTGTGCCGCGCTCGCCGCTCTGGCTGAGGTCATCGGCTCGTTCTCGGTGCTGCCGAGAAACATGTTTAGCGAGCGCCCTGGATGGTGGCAATGGTGCCGAGTACTACCGATGTTCGTGAGATGCAGTGAAATGTCCTATGTAAAGGCCGCGGACAGCGCCCTCCGCCGGAGATGCGCCCACTAGGGAGGCTCGTAAGTGAGCTACGTCCTGTGCCCGGCGTCACGGCATAGCCCCCCGAAATCGGTTTTCGGAGGCCGCCGAAGTTGCCTGGCTCACACGCCCGATGGGCGTTTCATGGGCGTTTTCGCCGATATGCGACGGCGCTCCCTGTGCGCCACCGCACAAGGAGCACCGAAGCCGAGGCCGCTGCGCCGTCAGTCCTCCAGCAGCCGGGCCGCCAGATGCTCGATCCGCGCATGCCATGCGGCCAGCGCCGCGTCGGTGTCGAAGCCCCGCGGCCCGCTCTGGGTCAGGACGAGACGCGGCCCGTGGCCGGTGCCCGGCCGCAGCTCCCAGCGGACCGTGCCCCGCGGATCCCAGCGGTAGGCCAGTAGCTCCGCCGCCCGGACCTCGGTGACCGGTCCGCCCGCCACCCCCTCCGCGGTGAAGCCGTCCGGCACCGGCTCTCCCGGTGCCGGCTCATCGCCCCCGGTCAGCGCGGCCCAGACGGCAGCGGCCGGCCGCACCAGCTGACGCTCGAAACGGATCCGCGCCCCGTCCGCCGTCTCCTCGACGCTGCCGTGGCCGAGGTCGAACTGTTCGAGATACGCCTCGTGCAGTGCGCCCGAGTCGGGATGCGCGGCCGTCGACTCGCCGTCGAGCAGCTGTGACAGCGCGCCGAGGCACAGATGCCACCCGGAGGCGAAGCTCGCGGCGCCGAAGCGGTCGCCGAAGGTGTGCACCAGGGTCAGCAGCGATCCGTCGCCGTCCGGGGCGATCTCCCAGCGCAGATGGTCCTCGCCCCAGGTGAAGGCGAACAGTCGCGGCGCCTCGGCGTCGGTGACCGTACCGGCCAGCGCGATACCGCTGACCCCGGGCATGGAGAAGGCCATCGCCCCACCGGGTCGCAGTTCCACCGTGACCTCGGCCGGGAACCACTGCCCGATCCGGGCCGGATCGGTGAGCGCGGCCCAGACCTTCTCCGGGGGATGGGCCAGCCGGCGCTCCATCCGCAGCGCGGTGCGGCCGTCGGCGGTGGTGAGGGTGTCGGAGTGCGGGTTCATCACGGGTCGTCCTCCATGGCGTCGAGATGCCGTTCGAGGGCGTCGAGGCTTTCGGTCCACAGATGCCGGTAGTGCGCCAGCCAGGCGTCGAGCTCCGCCAGCGGCTCGGGCCGCAGCGCGTACCAGCGGCGCTGGGCCTCCTGGCGGACCTGCACCAGCCCGGCCTCGCGCAGCACCCGCAGATGCTTGGACGTACCGGGCTGGCTCAGCCCGAGCCGCGCCGTGAGCTCACCGACCAGATGCGGCCGCTCCAGCAGCAGATCGAGGATCTTGCGCCGGCTCGGTTCCGCGAGGACGTCGAACGGTATGGGCATGGCGCCAATATTGCCACAGAGTTATATAACCGCAAGGGAATGTATGTCGCAGGCGTTGCCGACGCGCCCTCACGCATACGCCGGATCCCCGACCGCCAGCGCATCGTCCGCCGCCGCGAACAGACACGGCGCCGAGCTCAGCGGCGCGTCCGTGAAGAACCGCGTGGCCATGTCCGCGACCTCCAGGGGGCGCTCCAGCACCACCCAGTGATCGGCATCCGGAATCGACAGAAAGCGGCTGTCGTGGATCCGGGCCGCGAAGTCGCGCTGCCGGGCCGACGAGGTCACCGTGTCGTGCTCACCGCTGAAGACCAGCGTCCGTACGCCGCTCAGGCCGCCGGAGAAGTCCGGGCGGTCGGTCAGCGCGCGGCGCACCGAGTCGACGGTGTGCGGGGAGTGCCGCGCCGCATGCAGCATCGAGCGCCGCACATAGCGGTAGGCCAGCTGCCGCTTGGTCACATGCCGGCGCTCGTCGAGACACATCAGTCCCTCGGTGCTCGCCGTGGCGAAGGACTCCAGCTCACCGCGGAAGAGATGGTCGGCGGCCCGCCGCCAGTGGGCGATCTGCGCGGCCGTGATGTGCGTCGGTACGCCACCGAGCGCCAGCCGCGCGATCCGCCCCGGGAAGCGCTGGGCGCACGTATAGGCCAGGCCCGCGCCGTAGGAGAAGCCGAAGAGGTTGATCCGCGGCACGTCCAGATCGTCGATGATGCGCTGGATCGCCGCGCACAGCAGCCCGATGCACGGCCCGGGCGGCAGCGAGTCGGCGCTGCCCATACCGGGCAGGTCGGCGGTGACCACATCCGCGAACGGCCCCATGTGCTCGTCCATCTGTGGCCAGCCGTACATCCCCTGCAACGCGCCGCCCAGCACCATGACGGGCTCGGTGACCCGGTCCGGCTGCCGAAGCACCCGGTACGAATAGGACACCCCGCTCACCGACAGCGAGCGGATCGATTCCTCGGCCATGGCTGATTCCTTCGGGAGAAGCGGGAGAAGACCGACGGGAACGGGCCGCGCCGAGGTGGCGCGCCCGTTCCCATCGGTCACTGTCTGGGGGTGCGGAATTTCTGTGGCGTGCGGAGCGAGGACCGGCAACGGCGCTAACCGCGCGTCAGCACGAGCGCGGCGTTGTGCCCGCCGAAGCCGAGCGACGTCTTGACCGCGCAGTCGAATCGCGCGGGCCGGGCTTCCTGACGCACGAGGTCGAGGGGGATCCGAGGATCGGGCACCTCGAGGTTGGCGGTCGGCGGCACCAGCTGGTGCTCCAGCGCCAGCACGGTCAACGCGGTCTCGATCCCGCCCGCGGCGCCCAGGGTGTGTCCGGTCATCGCCTTGGTGGACGAGACCAGCAGATGATCGCCGAGCACCCGCTCCAGCATGATCGCCTCGATCAGATCGTTGACGACCGTCGAGGTGCCGTGGGCGTTGACGTACCCGACATCGCCCGCCGCGACCTCCGCGTCCGCCAGAGCCGTCCGCAGCGCCCGCTCGATGCCCGAGCCGTCGGGATCCGGCGCCACCGCCGCGTACGCATCGCTCGACGCGCCGTACCCGGAGACCTGCGCGCGGACGGTGGCTCCCCGGGCGCGGGCGTGCTCGGGCCGCTCCAGTACGAGCAGACCCGCGCCCTCGCCGACCACGAAACCATCCCGCTCCACGTCGAAGGGCCGGCAGGCCGCGGACGGCTCGTCCCGACGGGTGGAGACCGCCTTCATCTGGCAGGCGCTGGCGACCAGCAGGCGCGCGACGGTCGACTCCGCGCCTCCGGCGATGGCGATATCGCAGACCCCGGCGCGCAGCAGCTGGTGCGCGGTGCCCACCGCGACGGCGCCGGACGAGCAGGCCGTCCCGACGCCGAAGCTGGGACCGTGCACGCCCAGGTCCGTGCAGACACTGCTGGCCGCGCTGTTGATGACGCTCAGCGGGGCGAGCTTGGGGGAGACCCGCCGGGCGCCGCGCTGGAGCATCGTCGTGTGCTGTTCGTCGTAGAAGGACACGCCGCCGTGTGCGGAGCCGATGACGACCGCGACCCGGGCGCTGTCCCAGGTCTCCGGCTCCAGCCCGGCGTCCGCGACCGCCTCGCGGGCGGCGATCACCGCGAACTGCGAGAAGCGGTCCATCAGCCGCTGGGTGGCCACGCCCAGCACCTCGGCCGGGTCCAGGTCCCCGACCGTGTACATGAAGTCGCAGGGCAGGTCCATGAGTTCGTCCGGCCGGGACACCCCGCCGGGAACGCAGTCATGGGTGATGGTGTGCCAGGCGGCCTTCGCGCCCACGCCCGCCGCGGTCACCAGCCCCAGCCCCGTCACCGCCGCGGAGAACGGCTGCTGCCGGGCGGTCACGCCGCGACTTTGCCGTCGACGGCGGCCACCAGCGCACCCACGGTGTCCCGCGAGGTCAGCGCCACCTCGTCGAGGTCGATGTTCAGCTGGTTCTCGATGAGCACACGGAGCTCCTCCAGCGCCAGGGAGTCCATCTTCAGCTTGCGCAGCGGGGTCTCGAAGCGGATGTCGGCCTTGGTCACCCCGAATCGTTTGACCAGCAGGTCGTTGACAACTTCTGCCGCATTCACGTGGCGCTCCTCCGCTGTTCGTAGGCGTGCTGCCAACCGCGTCCTGGCGGGTGCTCGCCGGCGGCTCCGGCTGGTTCGGCCACTCTTTATACGCCGTGGTCCCGAAGACTCCCCAACCTCGTTAGCTCAATGGGGTGATGAGCGCACGGGGGTGTGCGAGGGAGTGCGCGGCCCCGTGCCGCACACGCTGGATGGCATCTGCCTGTCCTAACGGCACGAGCCGACGGAGGGTACGGGGCGACGCCGTCGGACTCGGCCCACCGCCCGGTCCCGGGCCGTTCGCGGGACGGGGCGTGTCAGACCTCGTCGAGCGCGGCGGTGACCCGTCCCAACAGACCGCGCAGCGTACGGAGTTCCTCGACGGTCAGGCCCGTGGCGGCCAGCATCCGGCGGGGCACCGGCAGGGCCCGCTCCCGCAGCTCCTCGCCCGCGGCCGTCAGATGGACGGTCACCGAGCGCTCGTCCTCGGTGCTGCGCTCGCGGCGTACCAGGCCGGCGCTCTCCAGCCGCTTGAGGAGGGGGGAGAGGGTGCCGGAGTCCAGCCGCAGCTGCTCGCCGATGGCCTTGACGGGCTGCGCGCCGTGTTCCCACAGGACCAGCATGGCCAGGTACTGGGGATAGGTCAGGCCCAGGTCCTTGAGGGCGTCCCGGTAGACGCTGCCGAAGGCGCGCGAGGCGGCGTGCAGCTGGAAGCAGACCTGGTGGTCGAGGCGGAGCAGTTCGGAGTCGGGTACCGGGAGCGTGGTCATGGGTCCAGATTAGCTCGCCGGTCATTAAGTTGTGCACAACTAAGTTGCGTCCGATCTAAGTGTGTGCAATGGTTACTGGCGAACGCGGCTCAACGAGCCCGACGCCGTACGAGAGGGAAAACCGATGGACGCGCTGTACACCGCTGTCGCCACCGCGAATGGCCGCGAGGGCCGGGCCGTCAGCTCCGACGGTCAGATCGACCTGGCCCTGGCCCTGCCGCCCGCGCTCGGGGGCAACGGCGCGGGCACCAACCCCGAGCAGCTCTTCGCCGCCGGATACGCGGCCTGCTTCGCGAGCGCCATGAGCAATGTCGGACGCCAGATGAAGGTCGACACCAAGGATGTTTCGGTCACCGCCGAGGTCTCCATCGGCAAGGACGACTCCGGCTTCGGCCTGGGTGTGGTCATGCGGGTGGAGCTGCCGGACGTCTTGGCCGGCGAGACCGGGCGCCGGCTGGTCGAGGCGACGCATCAGTACTGCCCGTACTCCAAGGCCACCCGCGGCAACATCGACGTCGAGCTGGTCATCGAGTAGGGGTGTGCTGCGGCGGGATGGATGGGTCAACTCCTCCTGGTGATGGGGGAGTTGGGGTGAGGGGCGCTGGCGCGCACCGGTCGGCCGGTGGGGATCGGTGAAGATCGGTGAAGGGCGTCAGATGCGTCACCGGGTGCCGTCGCCGGGCAGGTCACCGGGTGCGCGGAAGATGCGCCGCCGCACTGAGCGGACATTTGGCCGTTATCGGTGCAAACATGGTGCATGCCCTTTCCATGGCTGGTGCACATGCCGGGACGACTGGCGGGACGGCTGTCCGGAGCGCTCCCGGGGCTGCTTCCCGGGCGGCGAGGTCCGAGCCCCGTTCTGGCCCTGATCCCGGTCGGTCTGATCGTCACCGTCGTGGTGATCGATGTGCTCTCGCCGCCCGACATCCATCTCGGGCCGTTCCTCGTCGCCGCACCCGCCGTCTCGGCGGCCTTCGCGGGACCCCGTGTCACCGCCGCGATCGGCGCCCTGGCGGTCGCCGCCCAGGTGTTCATCGGCATTGCGCGGGGCGTGCTGTTCACCGAGAACCTCCAGGCCCAGATCGCCGCCCTGGTGGTCGTATCCGCACTGGTCGTGCTGTTCGCCGCCGTACGGGAGCGCAACGAGCGACGGCTCACCCGGAGCCGCTCGGTGGCCGGTGTCGCCCAGCAGGTCCTGCTGCGGCCGCTGCCCCGGCGCAGCGGCGCGCTGGAGATCGCCTCGCTCTATCTGCCCGCCGAGGAGGAGGCGGAAATGGGCGGCGATCTGTTCGCGGCGGCGCGTACCACCCACAGCACCCGGCTGATCATCGGCGATGTACGGGGCAAGGGGCTGCCCGCCTACAGCCATGCCGCCCTCCTCCTCGGCGCCTTCCGCGCCGCCGCCCACCGTCAGGCCACGCTGCCCAATCTCGCCATCCATCTCGACGGGGCCGTCCGCTGGGACAGCGGCCAGTGGCGCGCCGACCCGGGCGCCGCCCACGCGGCGGCGGACGGCGGCAGGGGGGCGGAACGCGGCGGGGGAGGGGATGGCGACGGGGTGACGGGCGGTGCGGTCGCCCCGCATGCCGACACCGACGAGACCTTCGCGACCGCCTCGCTCTTCGACATCCCCGACCAGTGGCCCGTACTGCGCACCATCACCTGCGGTCATCCCCCCGCCCTCCTGCTGCGCGACGGTGAGACCACGATCCTGCACCCCCGGCGGGCCGCCCTGCCGATCGGCCTCGGCATGCTGGCCGGGGAGTCCGAGTACGTGGTCGAGACCTTCCCCTTCGAGCCCGGTGATCTTCTGCTGCTGTACACGGACGGGGTGGCCGAGGCCCGCGACAGCAGGGGTGCGTTCTACCCGCTCGCCGAGCGCGCCGCCGCCTGGAGCGAGAGCAGTCCGCAGCAGCTGCTGAGGTTCCTGCGCGAGGAGCTGCTGACGCATACGGACGGACGGCTCGGCGATGACGCCGCGGCCGTCGCGGTGCGCCGCCTGCCCAGCCACCCGTCGGGCACAGCGGCCGGGCGATGACATACGTCACGCTTGCCACCCCGGCGTCGTATCGGACATAACGGACTTAACGGTGTAGGTGGAATCGGCAATATGCCGCATGATGTGGTGTTTCTCGGCCGTGCAGCCCTCGCTCCCTGTCGACCGCCGGAACGCCGGCCTCCCCGCCTGACGCTTCCTCAGTCCCGCCCCACTTGGTAAACACGTCCGAATCATCCCCAAGTGGCATGGGACCTGCACCATGATCGACCGCACCAGCTCGGACCACCACATATTCGCGTTCGACCTCACGGAGCACGAAACCCGGCGCCGGACCGAGGTGCTCGCGGCGCTGGGCGACGCCTGGAACCCCCTTGAGGTGATGGAGGGCGAGGCGGCGGCCGAGCGGCTTCTCTACTCCGGTCTGGACGCCGAGCAGCAGGCCACCTACGACATGCTGGTCGCCGAGGGCGTGCTGCCGGCCTCCGGACAGGCATGAGCATGCTGCCGCTCGATCCCACCGCCGATATCGGCCGCCGGGCCTGGGTGCCGTGCCCCGGATGCCAGGACCACCGGGCCTGCACCACCTGCCTCGACGGCCGCACCTGCGCCGACCACTGGCGCTATCTGCTGTCGAACGAGGGCAGCCGACTGCATCTCCAGTGCCCCAACTGCGCCCATCTGTGGGCATGGGACTCCGGCTTCGGGGCGGGCGGCGCCGGCCGCACCGCCCGCTGAGCCCCCCGGCTACGCCTCCCGCTTCTCCAGGTCCGCCACGGCGGCCTCGAGCGCCTGCTCAGCGGGTGCCGCGCGGTCCGGTGTCACGCCGACCCCCTCCCAGTTCGTCCCCGTCACCGCGTTGATCGTCCGGGCGGTCGGCACGGTGACGGTGATGTGCTCGGTCACCGGGGACGGGGTGGTCGGATGAGCCCCGCCCCTGGTCGTCTCCCCGATGATCACCGCGCGCCCGTGCGCCTGAAGGGTGTACGCCACGTCCTCCCCGCCCGAGAAGGTCGCGGCGCTGGTCAGCACGTATACGGGACGGTCGAGGTAGCGCGGTGCGGGCAGATGGGAAACGGTCCAGTACTGGCGGAGGGAGTCCGTGGCGCGATCGTAGATGTCGTTGAGGTGCACCTGATCGTCGGGGAAGAAATAGCTGCACCACAGGGCGGCGCCGTTGGGCGCACCGCCCCTGCACTCCCGCAGATCGAGAATCAGCGCCCGGGTGTGCGCGATCAGCTCCATCGCCGCGCCGATCGCTCGGCCCCCCTCCGCGGCATCGGCGATCAGCCGGATGTCGAGGTGGCCGATGTTCCCGTCGAGCCACTCGATGCGGCGGATGCCCTGGTTCTCCGAGCGCAGCAGCGCGAGGAACTCCGCCCGGCCCTGGTCGGCGTCCGCCGGTGCGAGGGACTGCGGCTCGTCCCGCCACAGGAGTCGCAGATGCCGATCTCCGCAGATCTCCTCCAACTGGGTGGTCACCGTCGTGCAGAGGTCGGGGCCGCTCAGCCCGTCGTACTCGCCCGCGGCGAGCCGCGCCCGGAGGGCCTTGTCGATCTCGGCGGTCCGTTCCGGAAAGACATAGCCGGCCGTGATGTGGTCGAGGGCGTCGCTGACTATGGATGCGGTGGTGCGCGCGTTGGTGGGCATGGCCGGTGATCTTAGAGGGGTAGCGTGCGGGCATGGAGCTGCGCGCCCGATCGCTTTGGCTGTTGACCGAACCGCTGCACGCCGTCACCTACTTCGACGAGGAGTGCCGTGGCTTGGGCAAGGACCTGGGCCTCAAAGGCTTCTGGATGGGCTACTTCGCCTCCCGTACCGCACCGCTCGGTGCCGTGGAACCCTCGCTCGCCACCGCCGTGCTCGGCGTCTTCGCACCCGGCATGGTCGCCCGCGCGCTGCCCGCGGCCTGGCAGCTCGTCAGCCCCGCCCATGTCCTCGAGGAACGCGCCCGCCGCGCCGCCGGCGCCCTGCGCAGGATTCACCCCGGCCTGGACGAGACGGCCGCCGAGCTGTCGGGCCCGCTGCTGACGCTCGTCGAGGACGCGCCCGTCGTCGCGCGGCCGCTGTTCGCCGCGAACCGTGCGCTGTGCGATCACGCCGACCCCGTCGAGCGGCTGTGGCAACTGAGCACCGCACTGCGCGAGTTCCGGGGCGACGCCCACCAGTGCGTCCTCGCCGACGAAGGACTCGACGGCTGCGAGGCCCTGGTCCTGACCGCCGGCGCCGGCCACGTCCCCAAGGACACCATCCGGCAGGACCGCGGCTGGAGCGAGGAGGAATGGGCGGCCGCCGCCGACCGGTTGCGCTCCCGCGGGCTGCTGGACCCACGCGGCGACGCCACCGACCGCGGCCGGCAGGAGCGCAACCGCATCGAGGAGGAGACCGACCGCCTGGCGGCCCGGCTGCTCCGCCCGCTCTCCAGGCCGCAGACCGACCGACTCCTGGAGGACCTGGAAGACGTCGCACGGCGCATCCTGGCCGCGGACGTCCTGCCGTTCCCCAACCCCATCGGCCTGCCGCACCCCGACGAGAACGAAGGCCAGGTCTAGCCCTGCCGCCCGGGTCTAGGCCCGGCGCCCGCGGCCCGCTCCATGGGCCGGCGTGGGCTCACGCCGACCAGGTGCCTATCCCGGCGCCGGCCCCGGCGCCTCCGCGTTCCTTGAAGCCCTGCTGGGCGCCCGGCCGGAATCCCTGCTGGAAGCGCTGCGTCAGATCCATGGTGTCGGACGCGGGCGGCGCCTGTACCGTGACCGGCTTGTTGACGTCGAAGAAGCGCAGTGTGAGGTCCAGCGGCCCCCGGTCCGTCGTCGCCCGCTCGCGGAACTTCACCGTACGGTCATCGGGCCCGACCCACAGGTCCAGCGTCAGCGCATTCACCCCGAGTGCCTTGTACCGCTGGACCGCCCGCTCGCGCCGCTCGGCCGCCAGGGCGTCCTTGGCGGGCCGCCGCTTCAGCAGCTCATCGACCGAGACCGTACCGGCGTAGTGCGTCGTCCGGACCCCGCCGACGGTCTCCTGACCGACCTTCTTGATGTTCTTGGACTGCGTGAGCAACGACGCCTGCGCCGCCGGGTCCTGGTCGGCCTGCTGCTGCATCCCGCCGAAACCGGCCGCGCCGCCCGGCCCCTTGCCCCGCATCCGGAACTTCAGCCAGTGCTTGCCGTGCAGGGCCGCCGCCGCGCGCTCGCCCCCGCCCACGTACACCGTGTCACCGATGAGCCGGACCGAGATCTCGCCCGACCGCAACCCGCCGGCCGCCGTCATCCGCATGTCGAGAGCCCGCGGATGCAGGCTGATGGACACCTTGCCCTGGACGGTGCCCTGACCGGCGATCTTGCCGTTGACGGAGTACGACAGGGAGTTGAGCTTGGCGCCCTTGTCGACGGCCTTGCGCACCGCGGCGACCGGCGCGGCATTGAACCGCTCCGGCTTCGCCGACCGGTCCCGCGCCGCCCCGCCGGGCGACGAACAGGCCGCCGTACCGCACAGCAGCACACCGGCGAGCACCGCTCCCACGGCACGGACCGCCGTCGGCGGAAGCGACGTACGCGAAACCGGCGCCCCCGAAACCGACGAGCGCGACGCCGAAGAACAAAACAGTGAGAGCGAAGAACGTCGGGCCATGGCCTCCCCCAAGAGGTGCGGAACACACGGTGCGGAACACAACGTGCGAAACGTAAAGCTGCGAAACAATGCTGCGAAACGAGTAGCGCGGACAGCGACTGCGGACGCGATGCGCGGACCACGCGTCAGAACCGCGTATCGGCGAACAGTCGAATGCCTGTCTGACGGAGACAGTAGCCCACGCCACTGACAGCCCGTGTTCCCCGCCTGTTCCCCGCCGGAAGGCCCGGCCGGTCCGGCTGCGGGGTGATTTTCAGCTGGTGTGTGGATGCCTGCTTTGGGGTGCTTTGCTAGACAAGATCGGATCACCTGCGGAGGAGCGGCGTTGTCAGGGTATGGAGCCTAGAGAGTTGTGGGACCGTAACGCCGTACTCGCAGAAGCGTTTTGTCTTGGCGATGAGCGAGTGCGGGAGGCCCAGGCCCGGCTGGACGAGGCGCAAGCCGACCGGTCACGGGTTTTGGCGGCCTTTGCGGTGACCGTCGGCAGCACGGGCGCGGTGGCCGGTCTGTTCGGCTTGAACGAGCGGGAAGTGCGGATCGCCCGACGCACGGTGGGCAAGGACGACGCCCGCGCGGTCGCCGAGCAGCTGCTCGCCGCGGCTCCCAACGGTGGGGCTCCCAACGCCGCCCCCCGGGAGCCTGAGACGGCAACGTCGGCGCCCGATACCCCTTCCGATCAGACCGCCGACGCCGCCCCGTCCTCCTTTGCTTCTTCCGGTACCCGCCCGACGGCCACCCCGCGCGAGAGCCGCGACACCGCGGCCTCCTCATCGGAGCCTTCCTGGTCGGCGGCGTTGGATGCGGTGCTTGTCGGCAGCTGGCAGACCGGCGTCGATCTGCGCGAACTGGCCACCGAATTCGGTCTGGACTTCAACCGGCTGCTCACCCGTGCCCAGCAGCTGGCCGCCCAGGGGCGTTTCCACCACGGCCCCGGCCACGCGGGCGAAACCTACGGCGGCCGCCATCGCCGCGGCGATCTGCACGAGTCCGAGTGCACCATTCCCGCACAGCAGACCCCGGCCTGGAACGCCACCGCCCCTTCCGGGCACATGGCGTCCGCCTGGCACCCCGGCGCGGCGCAACCGGCCGAAACCGTGGCCGATATGAGCACCCTCGCCCCCGAATGGGACAGCGCCCTCGCCCCATGGGGCACCATCACCCAGCCGTACACCCAGCCGTACCAGGAGCCCGAGCCGGCCCACCAGCCCTGGACCCAGTACCACCTCAGTTCCTGACGCCCCGCGCACCTCACTACCTACCCCTGCCCGCCTCGCCACGTACCTCCCGCCCCGCCACGGTGACCGACCGGCGGGGCTTTGCCGGTCCTTGCCGGGCGTGCGGGTGAGGTGGGGGTTTGCGCGTTACGGCTCCCGTACCGCCCATCGAGCTGTGCAATAAGCTGCGAAATCAGTTGTGTGACGCCCCGCTGGCGACGGATATGGCGAAATCTATCGCCTCAGAGGCATGGAATCAGTAACCTCGGAAGGGAGTGCGCTCCGGTCACGGTACGTGACGGCGATCCCGCTGCCGGAGCCGGCCACCCCACCACCACACCGAGGATCTCCATGACCACCCCGCCTCCCGCCCGCCCCCTGTCGGCAACGGAACGCACCCGCCACCGGCGGCTGCGCGAGCAGGGCCGCGCGGACCGCGCCGAACTGGACTCCATACTCGCGGCCGGATTCGTCTGTCACCTCGGGGTGACCGTGGACGGCACGCTCATGGTGGTGCCCACGGTCTACGGCGCGGACGACGGCACGCTCTACTTCCACGGCTCGGTGGCCAGCCGCAGCCTCGTCGCCGCCCCGGGGGCCGCGGTGTGTGTGACGGTCACCCACATCGACGGGCTCGTACTGGCCCGTTCCGTCTTCGAGCACGGCGTCAACTACCGCAGCGCGATGATCTACGGAGTGCCCCGCCCGGTCACCGACGAGGAGGAGAAGCTCGCCGGACTGCGCTGCCTGACCGAACAGTCCGCCCCGGGGCAGTGGGACTACGCCCGGCGCCCCAGCCGCAAGGAACTGGCCGCCACCGCGCTGCTCGCCCTCCCGCTCGACGAAGCGTCGGTCAAGGTACGCACCGGCCCGCCGGACGACGGCGACTCCCCGGACGCCGAACTCGGGCTGTGGGCCGGGGTCCTGCCGCTGAACGCCTCATGGGGCACCCTCCGGCCCGACCCCGGCCTGGACCCCGCCATCGCCCCGCCGCCGCACCTCGTACACCGCGCGGGCACCGCCGCCCAGGCATGAGGCCGCGGGGGCGGGGCGCCCGCCCCCGCGCGTAGCCGCTCAGCCGACCGCCGGGCGGCGCTCCCTCACCTCCACTGCGGCACGCAGTGCGAGAGAGCCGCCGCCACCAGGCACGTTCCCCTGCGCCTCCCGCCGGATCGCCATGAGCGGCACCGGCCGCGACACCACGAAGCAGCGCCGGCAGCAGCCGACGACCGACGGACGCTCATGAGGGGCCCGGTCGGCCCCTCAACCCCCCTCCGCAGATAAATCGTTCGACGCCGCCGCCCGCGCCCGGCACGATAGGACGCATGTTCCGGCACGCCTTCCTCTTCCTGCCGTCCGCAGCCGCGGACGCGCTGAAGGCTGCCGTCGATGCCGCTGCTCACGACGTCCACACCGACGTCCTCGCGACCGCAGCCGTCGCCTTCACCGACGGCGCACGAAGCTGACCCTCTCCGGATCGTCCGGCGGACCCCACAGGGGGAGGGTCGGAGTGGCTCAGGGGTCCCCACGGCGCCAAATCGCCGTTCTCACCGCTTCGTTGCGAGGAAGAACACCATGCCCAAGACGGCATACGTACGCACCAAGCCGCATCTGAACATCGGCACGATGGGCCACGTCGATCACGGCAAGACCACCCTCACCGCCGCCATCACCAAGGTCCTCAGCGACCGCGGCAGCGGCACCTTCGTACCCTTCGACCGGATCGACCGGGCCCCGGAGGAGGCCGCCCGCGGCATCACCATCACCCTCTCGCACGTCGAGTACGAGACCGACACCCGGCACTACGCGCACGTCGACATGCCCGGCCACGCCGACTTCATCAAGAACATGGTCACCGGTGCGACGCAGCTCGACGGCGCCATCCTCGTTGTCTCCGCGCTCGACGGGATCATGCCGCAGACCGCCGAGCATGTGCTGCTCGCCAAACAGGTCGGCGTCCGCCACATCGTCGTCGCCCTCAACAAGGCCGACGCCGGCGACCCGGAGCTCACCGACCTGGTCGAGCTGGAGGTGCGCGAGCTGCTGAGCGCCCACGGCTACGACGGGGAACACGTCCCCGTCGTACGGGTCTCGGGGCTCCGCGCCCTGGAAGGCGACCCGCGCTGGACGGAGGCGATCGGAGCGCTGCTGGACGCCGTCGACACCTACGTCCCGATGCCCGAGCGGTACGCGGACGCGCCGTTCCTGCTCCCGGTGGAGAACGTCCTGACCATCACCGGACGCGGCACGGTCGTCACCGGGGCCGTCGAGCGCGGCACCGTACGGGTCGGCGACCGGGTCGCGGTGCTCGGCGCCGACGCCGAGACCACGGTCACCGGGCTGGAGACCTTCGGCAAGCCCATGGAGTCGGCCGAGGCCGGGGACAACGTCGCGCTGCTGCTGCGCGGACTCCACCGCGACCAGGTACGCCGCGGCCATGTGGTCGCGGCACCGGGCAGCGTCACCCCACGACGCCGCTTCACCGCCGAGGTCTATGTGCTGTCGACGGAGGAGGGCGGCCGCCGTACGGCACTGTCCACGGGGTACCGGCCGCAGTTCTACCTGCGCACCGCTGATGTGGTCGGCGACGTCGACCTGGGCGAGCGCGGTGTGGCCCGCCCCGGCGAGACGGTGACGATCTCGGTCGAACTCGGCCGCGAGGTCCCCCTCGAAAAGGGCCTCGGCTTCGCCATCCGCGAGGGCGGCCGCACGGTCGGCGCGGGCACGATCCGCTCCGTGGAGGAGTGAGTCGGCCCACAGCCGCGCCCCGTACCTTCCCGGGTACGGGCCGCGGTGCTCCCTGCTCAAGCGCGGCCCGCCCGCCCGTCCGCTCCGCCCCCGTCCCGCCCGGCACAATGGAACGGTGGACAAACCAACCGGCCCGACGGACGCGTCAGCCCGCCCGATATCCGACGCCGACCCCGACGCTCACCGCCAGGCCGACCCCGACCCCGTCCCCGTCACCCGCCTCGTGGACCACGGCACCGCCAAGCTGCTGCCCGACGTCGACCGCTGCCGCGCGTGGCTGCTGACGGTGGACGGCGCCCCGCAGTCGTACGTCGACCTCGACGCGCCCGCCCACCTGGAGTTCGAGTACGTCCGCAGGCTGGCGCACGCCCTGGATGTGGCCGCCGCCCCGGGGGAACCCCTCGACGCGCTCCACCTGGGCGGCGGCGCCCTGACCCTGCCCCGCTACCTGGCCGCCACCCGCCCGGGCTCCCGGCAGCACGTGATTGAAGCCGACCGCGGCCTGCTCGCCCTGGTGGCGGAACATCTGCCGCTGCCCGCCGGCTCCGGCATCGAGGTGCATGCCCAGGACGCCCGTACGGCGCTGGAGGAGGCGCCGGAGGGCAGCGCCGATGTCATCGTGGCGGACGTTTTCGGCGGTTCCCGGGTCCCCGCCCACCTCACCTCGGTCGAATACGCACGGGCCGCCGCCCGGGCGCTGCGACCGCACGGCCTCTACGCCGCCAACCTCGCCGACGGCGCGCCCTTCGACTTTCTGCGCGGCCAACTCGCCAATTTCGCCGCGGTGTTGCCCCACCTGGCGGTGATCGCCGAACCCTCGGTCCTGCGCGGCCGCCGCTTCGGCAACGCGATCCTGCTCGCCTCCCCCGCGGAGCTGCCGCTGGCGGCGCTGACCCGGCGGGTGGCCGGCGACGCGTTCCCGGCGCGGGTCGAGCACGGCGCGGCGCTGCGGCGGCTGATCGCGGGAGCGGAGCCCGTACGCGACGCCGATGCGGTGCCGTCGCCGGAACCGCCCTCGGGGGCCTTCAGCCTCGGCTGACTGGGGGCGGTGCCTGGGTCGGCCGAGGGGCGTCGTCTCCTTGGTGCCCGGGAGCCTCGTGCGCCGCCGCCCCTTCCGGACGGTGCGGATCCCGGGCGGGGGCACGGTCACGGCGGGTGAGCGCCCGTACGTCGCGTACGCACAGCACCGCCGCCGTGAGCAGGGCGATCAGCGCGGAGCAGCCCCAGAGTGCGGCCGTTCGTCCGATCAGGTCTTGGACGGGGCCCGCCAGTGCGGACGCCACCGGGACGCCGACCAGGGAGCCGAACCAGTCGTAGGAAGAGACACGGGAGAACTTCTCTTCGGGGATCTCCTGGTGGAGCGCCATCATCCAGGCGACCGAGAAGACCTCGACCGCGATCCCGGTGCCGAACATGACGGCGGTGAGTCCGGCCGCCGGGAGGGGCACGGCGAGCGCCGCGGAGGGCAGGGCGAGCGGGAAGACGCAGAGCGTGCCGGTCAGCAGGATGCGGCGGGGCTTGTAGCGGGTCATCAGCAGCGCGCCGCCCACCGTGCCCACGCCGAATGCGGCCATCGCCAGCCCCCACGGCCGGGCGCCGCCCAGCTGTTCCTTGGCGACCAGCGGCCCGTAGACCGATTCGGCGGCGACGATCATCGCGTTGACGAGGGAGAACTGCAGCACTATCGCCCACAGCCAGGTCCGCGAGGCGACCTCGCGCCAGCCGTCGCGCAGATCACGCAGCATCCCGCCGCCGGGGGCCCGCTCGGCCACCCCGCCGGCATCGAGGAACGCCCGCAACGCGGCCGCCAGGGCGAAGGCGGCCGAGTCGATCGCCAGCACCCAGCCGGGGCCGACGGCGGCGACCAGCGCGCCGCCCAGCGCGGCGCCGCCGATGTTCGCGCCGTTCATGCCCATGCGGAAGACGGCGAAGGCGCGCCCGGAGTGTTCCCCGGAGACGCTGGCGAGCACCATGCCCTCGGAGGCCGGGGCGAAGAACGCCTGCCCGGTGCCGCCGAGCGCCGCCAGCGCGGCCATCTGCCACAGCGGCGGCTGCCCGGTCAGTACGAGCAGCGCGAACAGGCCCTGGGAGGCGCAGTTGAGGACGTTGGCGGCAACCATGACGCGATGGCGGGGGAGCCGGTCGGCGACCGCGCCGCCGATGAGGAGGAAGAGGACGAGCGGGAGCGTACGGGCGGCGGCCACCAGGCCGACGTCGGTGGCCGAACCGTGGGCCGCGAGCACCGCGAAGGCGGTCGCGATCTGCGCGCCGGAGCTGCCGAGGTTCGAGATCACCGTGGCCCCGGTGAGCAGCAGGAAGTTGCGCCCGGCCCATGCCGGACGGACGGTCATCGAGACACCGCGCGGTGTCGTCCTGGTCGCATGGGTGCCGACGATATGCGGGGGGTGGCCGGGTCGGGTACGGGTTTTTGCGGCGGGGACGCCGACCCGCGCGCGGCCCCCGGGGCGGGCGCCGCGCGGCCCTTCCCAAGCGAAGCTACCGACAGGTAACATGCCGCCATGTCCTCTGAGACCCTGCCGTCGATCGGCGAAATGATGTCGGCGTCCGTGCCGATGGTGCGCACCCTGAACCTCGAGTTCACCGAGACCACCGCCGAGCGCGCCGTGGTCCGTATGCCGGACCAGTCCGACTTCCACAACCATGTCGGCGGTCCGCACGCCGGAGCGATGTTCACCCTCGCCGAGTCGGCGAGCGGCGCGATCGTGATGACGGCCTTCGGCGATCAGCTCGGGCGCGCGGTGCCGCTGGCCGTACGGGCCGAGATCGGCTACAAGAAGCTCGCCATGGGCCCGGTCACCGCGACCGCGGAGCTCGGCCGGCCGGTGGCCGAGGTGGTCGCCGACCTGGATGCCGGTGAGCGGCCGGAGTTCCCGGTGACGGTGACGATCACCCGCGAGGACGGCGCGGTCACCGGCGAGATGACCATTGTGTGGACCCTGCGGCCTCATAAGTGAGGCATAAGCGAGGCGTGAGTAGGGCGTAAGTAAGCGCGCCATAAGGGAGTCGGAGCCCGGCTTCGCGGCCCGTCGTGCAGTGCACGGCGGGCCGTCGTCGTCCGGCGTCCGTGGCGGCCGATCGAGTACGCTTCCGGGGCGTGCCGATACGGCGTGCCAGGGTAATGACCGGCCCGGCGGCACAAGCGGAGCCGGGCGGCGGCCCACGGGGGCCCGACATCAAGTGGAGGAAGCTGCTTTGCATATCCAGGAGTGGCTCGAGACCGTACCGGCCGTGAGCGTCTACCTCCTGGTGGGGGTGGTCATCGGGGTGGAAAGCCTGGGCATTCCGCTGCCCGGTGAAATCGTTCTCGTCAGCGCGGCGATCCTCGCCGCGACCACGGACCACATCAACCCGTTCTGGCTGGGCGCCTGCGCGTCCGCCGGCGCGATCATCGGCGACTCCATCGGGTATCTGATCGGGCGCAAGGGGGGCCAGCCGCTGCTGGACTGGGCGGGCCGGAAGTTCCCCAAGCACTTCGGTCCCGATCATGTCGCCATGGCGGAGGAGAAGTTCGAGAAGTGGGGCATGTGGGCCGTGTTCGTCGGCCGCTTCATCGCCCTGCTGCGCATCTTCGCCGGGCCGCTCTCCGGCGTGCTGAAGATGCCGTACTGGAAGTTCCTGATCGCCAACGTCCTCGGCGGCATCGTCTGGGCCGGCGGCACCACCGCGCTCATCTACAGCGTCGGCCTGGTCGCCGAATCGTGGCTGCAGCGCTTCTCGTGGCTGGGTCTGGTCGCCGCCCTGCTCTTCGGGCTCGGCTCCTTCCTGGTCATGAAGCGCCGCGCGAAGAAGGCGGCGGCCGAGCGGGAGGCGAAGGAGCCGGTTCCGGCGGCGGTCGACTGACGGGACATCGGACAGTGCCGGCCCGGTAGCGCGCTCGCTACCGGGCCGGCGGCGTTTTCCCGTCAGGGCGTCGACCACACATCGGGGCCGCCCTCGCGCCATTCGATGAGGCCGGTGTCGTCCCAGGCGAACTCCGCCGTGACGAACCCCGCCCGGCGCAGATAGGCGGCCACGTCGCCGCGGCGCAGGGCGCGGCCCAGGTCCTGGCCGTAGAGCGTGACGCGGCGCCCGCCGGTGCAGGGCGGGTGCACGATCACGGGGGCGCGCGCCGCGCGCTCCGGGGCACGTTTCATGGTCTCCAGGGTGGGGGCGGCGCGGCGTCCCCGCATCCCGAGCGCGGCCGGGTGGTCACGTGGTGTGACGAGGCCGGGGTGGTCCCCGCTTCGGGAACCTGCCCGTGGAGCCCCGCTCTAAGAACCCGTCCGCAGCCGTGAGAAGAACGGGGCCGTGCGGGCCGCGCCGCCGCGCTGCCACCACCGGGTGGTGCCGCCGTCGGCCGGTGCCGGAGCGCCCTTGCGTGCCGCGCGTACCTCGTGGCGCAGACCGTCGAGCAGATGGCGGGCGCCCGCGATGAACAGCGGGTCCCCGACGAGCTTCTTGGCCGCCAGCGCCTTGCGGCAGGCCCGCAGGGCCGCGTCCGGTCGTCCATGGGCGCGTTCGGTGAGGGCGCGGGCGTACAGGACGGTGGAGTACAGCCAGAAGTCGCCGTCGGAGCGCCGGGACTCCCAGGCGTGGCGGGCGGCGTCCCGGGCGGCCTCGGCGTCCACCGTCGACAGCGCGATGGCGAGCAGCGCCCGGCTGTGCGCGGGCCCTGGGCCGAACCACGCATCCCTCGACCGGTGTTCGGACGCCTCCTCGAAGCAGGACACCGCGGCCCCGGTGTCCTCCCGATAGAGCGCCAGCACACCGTGCGCATGCGCGATCCGGGCCAGCCCGTCGGCGTCCGCATGCATCACGGCGGCCGCCCATGCCTGTTCCAGCAGCGTCTCCGCGGCGCCGGGCGCATGCTCCTGCGCGGCGAGCCAGCCGGCCAGCCACAGCGCGCGGGCGCGCAGCGGGGTGTCGCCCCGGGAGAGCAGCAGCAGCCGGTCGAGATGCGCCCGGCCCTCGCGGCGGTAGCCGCACGCACCCCACTGGAACCACAGGGAAACGGCGATCTCCAGGGCGCTGAGCGCATCGTCCGCGTCCTGCGGCGGCCGGGTCAACGCCGCGTCCAGGTTGTGCTGTTCGTCCTCCACCAGGCATACGGCGATCTGCTGGTCGGGCCCCTGCCAGGCGATCTGCGCCTCCGCCGCGAGCGCCGCACACGCCTGCCGGAAGCGGCGCAGCGCCGCGGATTCCTCGCCGGCCTCGCGCAGCTGGGCCCGTCCGAAGTCCCGGGCGCCGCGCGGGAGTCGATAGCGCGGCGGCAGCGCGGTCCGGGCGTCCGACGGGGCGCCGTTCCCCTCCCGTACGCGTTCCAGTACCGATGCCCGCCGCAGCCGTTCGAGCGACGCGTCGATCTCCGGTGAAGGAACGTCACTGCTGGCACAGACGCACCCCGCAAGCCAGGGATCGAAGTCCCCGGGGAGCACCGAGAGCCGCGCCCACACCCGCCGGTCGGTGGGCGAGCAGAGGGCGTAGCCGGCGGCGTGTGCCGCGTAGAGCGAGGTGTGCCGCGCGGTCGGCGCCGGGCCCGAGTACGAGAGCGGGCCGTCCGCGGCGACCTGCGCGGCGAGCTGCGACAGCGACATCCGGTCCAGCTGCCGGGCGGCCAGGGCGATGGCCAGCGGCGAGCCCTCCAGGGCCTCGCACACCGCGACCAGCAGCTCGGGCGCGGCCGACTCGGCGCGCGTGGCGAGCAGTTCGACGGCCGGCCCCGCGATCCCCTCGCCCAGCGTCACCGGCAGCGGCGGGATCTCGACGACCCGTTCCACGGGCAGCCCCAGCGCGCGCCGGGACGTCGCCACGACCCGCAGCGTCGGTTCGGCCCGCAGCAGCCGCCGTACCAGCTGCGCGCACTCGTCGAGCAGCGGATCGCAGTCGTCCAGCAGCAGGGTCGCGCGCTGCTCGGCGCAGTGGGCCGCGAGCGCCGCGACGGTGGCGGAGCCGGTCGGACGGGGGCGGGGGCGCGGCGGTTCGTACGGGTGCGAGGCGCCGCGGGCGACGGTCCGCGCGCCGGTGACGGGGGTGCCTCCCTGCTCCTTGAGAGCTTGGGGGAGGGCGGTGGCGGGCAGACCCGCGGCCTCGGCCAGAGCGCCCGTCAGACCGCCCTCGGCCAGGCCGTCCCAGCAGCCGACCCGGACGACCGTGCCGCCCTGCCGCGCGAGGCGCTCGTCCAGCACCGCGCGGGCCAGCACGCTCTTGCCCACCCCCGCGGCCCCGGTGATCGTCACCAGACAGGAGTCGTCCAGCAGCCCGGACACCTGCTCGTGCTCAACGGCCCGGCCCACCACCTCGGGCAGTGGCCGGCGATCGGCCCACACGCTCATCCGTCATTCCCGTCCACGGCACAGCGCCGCGCCGTCCCTATGGGCAACCAACGATGCCAGAACCGACCGACGGGTAAACAGACCACTTCCCCTCTCTATCGGGGGAAATGCGGCGGGGGTGTTTGACGCCGCCGCCGTCAGTCCTCCCGGACCGACGCGCGGTGCTGCGCCGCCAGATGCAGATACATCGCGGCATTGAGCTTGATCGTCTCGCGCTCCTCGTCGGTCAGTTCGCGCCTGACCTTCGCCGGCACGCCGGCGACCAGCGAACCCGGCGGCACCCGCATGCCCTGCGGGACCAGCGCCTGCGCCGCGACCAGCGAACCGGCCCCGATGTGCGCTCCGTTGAGGACCGTGGCACCCATGCCGACCAGGACGTCGTCCTCGACCGTGCAGCCGTGCAGTACGGCGTTGTGGCCGACGGAGACCCGTTCGCCGACGGTCACGGGGAAGCCGGGGTCCACATGGACCGTGCAGTTGTCCTGGATGTTGCTGTCCGCGCCCAGCACGATCGGACCGCAGTCGGCGCGCAGCACCGCGTGGTACCAGACGCTCGCCCCGGGAGCCATCGTCACCTCGCCGACCACGACGGACGTGGGCGCGGTGTAGGCCGCCGGATCGATCGCCGGCTCCGCGCCGGCGACCCCTGAAATCAACGCCCCGCAAGTGCCGGAGGGCAACGCCCGTCCTGCCATGTCGTCTCTCCTCACCAGTGCCGTGCCGCGCCAACAGCACCGTAGACGACGTCCGCACTGGTGGGCGGGGGCGGCCGGCGGTGGGGCGAAGATCACAGCGCGGGGCGCGGCCGGTCGCGCGGAGCGCTGAGTACGGTGTGCGGGTGCCGTCACACCAGAACGTGTTCTCATCCCTCGCTGCCTGGCGGCGCCGGGCCGTTTCGCGCGCCGTCCACCGGGGCGTGCACTGGGTGCGGCAGACCGCCGCCGTCACGGCCGAGCGCCCCGGCCCGTACCGCTTCCGCCGCATCGGCGCCGGCGCCCGGCTCGCCTTCCCGCAGGGGACCGTCTTCGGCGACCCGTGGATCGAGATCGGCGAGCACTGCATCATCGCCCAGGACGTGACCCTGACGGCGGGCATGATGCCGGACCTCGATCTCGGTCCCGACCCCATCCTCACCCTCGGTAACGGCGTCGTCCTGGGACGGGGCAGCCATGTGATCGCCGATGTCCGGCTGACGATCGGCGATGACTGCTTCTTCGGCCCCGGGGTGTACGTCACCACCACCAACCACAGCTACGACGATCCCGAGGTGCCGGTCGGCAAGCAGTGGCCGCGCACCGAGCCGGTCAGCATCGGCTCCGGCAGCTGGATCGGCACCGGGGCGGTCATCCTGCCCGGCGCGCGGCTGGGCCGGAACGTGGTGGTCGCGGCCGGGGCCGTGGTGCGCGGCGACATCCCGGACCACGCCGTCGTCGCGGGTGCGCCGGCCAAGATCGTCCGCTCCTGGGATCCCGAGGCGGGCTGGCAGCCGCCGCTGCGTACGCCGACGCCGGTGCCGGTCCCCGAGGGCGTCACGCCCGAACAGCTGGTGGCGCTGAAGGGGTGGGAGCCGGAGGAGGCCGCCACCGCGGCGGAAGGGGCGTCCGGGGCGTCGTGAGGCGTGCCGGGCCGCCCGCCTCGTCGCCGCCCGCCGTCCCCCTGATCGCCCGTCATCCCCTTGAGGCGAGCAGCACCGTCCCCACCAGGGCCAGCGAGGCGCCCGCCGTCTGGACCGCGCGCATCCGTTCCTTGAGGACGCCGAGCGCGGCGAGCGTGGTGACGACGGGGTAGAGCGAGGCGAGCACGGCCGCGACGGTGACCGGGCCGCTCTGTGCGGCCAGGGCGTAGGTGCCGTTCGCGGCGACATCGGCGATGCCGACGAAGGCGAGGGCGGGCAGCGTGCCGCGCAGCGCCGCGAATCCGCCTTCGGGCAGCGCGGGGGTGCCGCGCCGGACCGTCGCGTACAGGGCGGCGCCGCCCACCGCGACATTGCACACCCGCTGGACGAACAGCGCGAGGAACAGGCCGGTCACGGTCGTGGACGCCTCGGCGATCAGGGACATCACCGCGCCGAAGCCCAGCGCCGAGACCAGCGTCAGGGCGATGGTCTGGCGCGCCACCGACGCGCCGTCGAGCCGTGGGCCGCCCGCCAGCAGGACGCCGATCACGGCCACGATCATGCCCGCGACCTGGATCAGGCCCGGCCGTTCGCCCGCCACGATGCCGACGCCGAGCGGGACCAGGACGGTGCCCAGGGAGGCGAGCGGGGAGACCACGCCCATCGGGCCGAGCGCCAGGGCGCGGTAGAAGCAGAGCATGGCGGCGGGCCCCACGACACCGGCCGCGACCGCGAACCACAGCTGCGGGCCCGCCTCCCGCCAGCCGCCGGTGGTCACCACGATGGCGCCCAGGACCAGGGCGGCCAGGGCCTGCGAGACCACCACGACGGTCAGCGCATGCAGCCGTCGGGTGAGCAGCCCGCCGCCGAAGTCGGCGAGCCCCCACAGGAGGCTGGTGGCCAGGGCGAAGACCGCAGTCATGGGAAACCTCGCAGTACAGTGACGTGGACGCTGAAGTGCACCACACAGTAGTTCATAAAAATGAACTAGAGAATCGAATATATTTGACCGCGAGGGCGCCTCGGGTGCACCTCGATGGACCTCGACCTGGACGGACCGTGACGGATCTCGATCAGCTCACGCAGTCGCTCGCCCGCAACCTCAAGCACTGGCGCGCCGAACGCGGCTACACCCTCGACGCCCTGGCGGCGCGGGCCGGAGTCAGCCGCGGCATGATCATCCAGATTGAGCAGGCCCGTACGAACCCGAGCGTGGGCACCACCGTCAAGATCGCCGACGCGCTGGGCGTCAGCATCACCACGCTCCTCGACTACGAACAGGGCCCGCAGGTGCGGATCGTCGCACCGGAGGAGACCGTACGGCTGTGGTCCACCGAGGCCGGCAGCCATACCGTCCTCCTGGTCGGCACCGAGGCGCCCGGCCCCTTCGAGCTGTGGGACTGGCGGCTGATGCCCGGCGACCGCAGCGCCTCGGATCCGCACCCTCCGGGCAGCGTCGAGCTGATCCATGTGCGGTCCGGGACGTTGACGCTCGAAGTGGAGGGCGAGGAGTACGAGGTGGCGGCCGGGGCCTCGGCGACCTTTGAGGCCAAGGTGGCGCACGGCTACCGCAATGACGGGGCGGAGCCGGTCGAGATGACGATGTCGGTGGTCATCCCACTGGGGCGGTGACGGGACGTGGCGGCGACCCGAGGGCGGCCGTCCCGCCCCTGCTAGCTTGGCTGTTATGGCCACCCCGATGGATGCTTTCGACGATGTCCGACCCGCCGCCGAGTGCCTGGACCTGCTGGTCGAGCCGGTGGCCGCGGCGATCCGCGGCTGGGGTGGATCCGTCCCGGTGCGGGAGCTGCGCTACGTGGACACCGATCCGGCCATCGCGGACACGGAGCTGCTCGTTGCGCATTACGGCTCCTGGCTGGTGGAGCAGTCGGCGAACTGCGTCGTGGTGGCGGGCAAGCGCGGCGGCGAGGTCACCCTGGCCGCGTGTCTGGTCCTCTCGCACACCCGGGTCGACGTCAATGGCACCGTTCGCCGCCAACTGGGTGCCCGCAAGGCGTCGTTCGCGCCGATGGACACCGCGGTCGGCGGCAGCGGGATGGAGTACGGCGGTATCACCCCGATCGGCCTGCCCGTCGGCTGGCCGGTGCTGGTGGACGCCGCCGTCGCCGATACCCCCTACGTGCTGATCGGCAGCGGCGGCCGCCGGGGCAAGCTCATCGTGCCGGGCAAGGCGCTGGCCGAACTGCCCGGCGTCACGGTGCTGGAGGGCCTGGGCGTCGTCGCGTGACGGACCCGGCGCCCGTACGGGAGCGCAGGTCCAGCGACAGCGGTATGGAGTGCTCGCGGAAACCGAGGCTGCGGTAGAGCGGTTCGGCCTCGTCCGTGGCATGCAGATCGACCCGGGTGACGCCCCGCTCGGCGAAGTGGGCCAGCAGCGCCTCCGTCGTGGCGCGCGCATGGCCCCGGCTGCGGTAGCGCGGGTCCGTACAGACGTTGAAGACGAAGCCGAAGAGGCCCGACGGGTGTCCGGGCGCGGGCAGCCGCTCCTCTATCCGCCCGACCGCACACGCCGCCAGATGCGGCGCCCCGGCCCCCTCGCCGTCGACCACGAAGGCCACCAGCGGCCCGTCCGGCCCCGCCAGCTGACGGCGCGCCACCGCCTCGGCGGTGCGCTCCCAACTCCCGGGCTCATCCTGCCCGTTCATGGCGAGGAACATCAGGCGACGCAGCCGGACGAGCTCGGCGGCGTCCTCGGGCACGGCGGCACGTGGCGTGATCATGTATGGACGCTAACGCAGTCGGTCCCCGGCCCCGACGGAGGGTCAGCCGAGCAGTGGTATCTCGATGGCGGGGCAGCGGTTCATGACCATGGCGAGCCCGGCGGCGCGGGTGCGGGCGTAGGCGTCGTCGTCGATGACACCCAGCTGGAACCACACCGCCCGGGCGCCGATGGTGACGGCTTCGTCGGCGACGGCTCCGGCGAGGTCGCTGTTCACGAAGGTGTCGACCACATCGACCCCGAAGGGGATGGCGTCGAGGGACGGGTAGCCCGTTTCCCCGTGTACCGTCTCGGCCTTCGGGTGCACGGGGACGATCCGCTTGCCGTAGCGCTGGAGCACCTGCGCGACACCGTATGCGGCCCGCTGCCGGTTCGAGGACAGCCCCACGATGGCCCAGGTGTCCCCGAGCTCGGTAAGGATCCTGCGGATCGTCGCCGGGTCGTCGTGCATGGCCGCCTCCTGTGGTCCAAGACTTCGCAGTAGGACAACAGGCGGCGGGCCGCAGTGATTCCCCGCCTGGTCGCCCCGTGCACCGCACGGGACGCGGATACCCGAACGCCCCGCCCGAAGGGGAAGACGGGCGGGGCGGGTCTTTACGGGGCGGGGTCAGGTGGTGCCACCGGCCGCGCCGGCGCCGACGACGCTGGTGCCGGGGGCGGTGCGGGCCGGTTTGCCGATGGCCGGGCCGCCGGTCACCGGCTCGATGCCGGCAGCCGCCGTGCCCGGACGCAGCGCGCTGACGATCGCCGCCTCGCGGGCCTCGTCCGTCTGCTGCCCGGCGGCGCCACCGGTTCCGGCCGCCGCGATGGCGGCCCGCAGCGGTTCGGTCTCGACCAGCATGCTCACCGGCCCGGTCGGGTTCAGGTACAGCGCGTGCCCGGGCGGCAGCGCGTCGACCAGCTCGCCCACCGGACGCCGGTCGTAGAGCAGCCGGCCGACCGATTCCAGATAGGCGGCGGAGGTGTAGACGGGGATCACCGGGGTGCCCTCCGGGGAGGCCGCGGCCAGCGGCGTGCCGGTGGCGGTGACCAGGACGGAGACCTCCGCGCGGGCCAGCGTCGTATGGACGTCCTCGGCCGGGCCGTAGCCCGTGGCCGCCAGCTGCACCGCGCGGTCGACGGCATCGGACGGCTCGGCCCAGTCCAGGGCCTGCGGCGAGGGCCGGTACTCGGGGTTGTCCCGCCACTCCTCGATCTCGCCGGTCGGGCCCGACCGCCACTGGCCGATCAGCGCCCACAGGGGCGGCGCCCCCTCGCCCTGCCAGGTCAGATCGACCATGGCCAGCCAGTGGTCGGGTGCGTTGCGTGCCGCCTCGACGACCTCCGGCGGCGGCTCGGGCATGTCCTCGCCCGTCACGGGCTCGCCCGCCGTCATCGCCGCCTGTGTGCTGTTGTCCATGAAGCCCTCCGCCAACCCGCCGTCGGTTCTGAGTGCACGGGCGGACCCCGCAGACACAAGGCCGTCGCCCGGGCCTCACCCTGCCCACGGGGCGGCGCGGACGTCTTCCCGACGCACCGCACGGACCCCTGGGGTACGCCGCCTGGCCGTGTGCCGTGCGCCCGTACGGCGGACAGCGCAGCGCGGCGAGGGGCGAGGGGCCGCGGGACCGGCCGGTGTCCGTGTCACAGGGGCGGCATAGGCTGGCCGGATGCAGGAGCAGTACCGCACGCTCGCGGGCGAGGGCGTCCATGAGATCGAGATCAACAAGTCCCGCTTCATCGCCGCGCTCGCGCCGGTGGCCGACGAGGCCGAGGCCCAGGACTTCATCGCGCGCATCCGCAAGGAGCACCCCGGTGCTCGGCACCACTGCTGGGCGTATGTCCTCGGCGCCGACGGCGGCGTCCAGAAGGCCAGCGACGACGGCGAGCCGGGCGGCACCGCGGGGGTGCCGATGCTCCAGATGCTGGTGCGGCGCGAGGTGCGTTATGTGGTCGCCGTGGTCACGCGGTACTTCGGCGGCGTCAAGCTCGGTGCGGGCGGGCTGATCCGCGCTTACGGAGGCGTCGTCGGCGAGGCGCTGGACGCGCTGGGCACGGTCACCCGCCAACGCTTCCGGCTGGTCACCGTCCGCGTCGACCACCAGCGGGCCGGCCGGGTGGAGAACGATCTGCGTACGACGGGGCGCGCGGTGCGCGAGGTGACGTACGGGGCCGATGTGCGGATCGAGGTCGGGCTGCCCGAGGCCGATCTGGACGCCTTCCGCGGCTGGCTCGCCGATGCGACGGCCGGGACGGCGGTGGTGGAGGTCGGCGGGGAGGCATACGGGGACCTCTGACCGGGGAACTGTCGGAGGGCGGGGGAGGAGGCACCGGCAGACCGTACGGGGCCGCCAGCCGGCGAGGGAAAGGTCCCGCATATGCCTGAACTCCCCGGCGGACGAGGGGAATTCGTCCGCCGCATCGGACTCTTCCAGGCCACCGCCCTCAACATGAGCCAGATGTGCGGCATCGGTCCCTTCGTCACCATCCCCTTGATGGTGGCGGCGTTCGGCGGGCCGCAGGCCGTCATCGGATTCCTCGCGGGCGCGGTCCTGGCGCTCGCCGACGGGCTGATCTGGGCCGAACTGGGCGCCGCCCTGCCGGGTGCCGGCGGCAGCTACCTCTATCTGCGGGAGGCATTCCAGTACCGCACCGGCAAGCTGATGCCGTTTCTGTTCGTCTGGACGGCCATGCTGTTCATCCCCCTCGGGATGTCCACCGGAGTCATCGGTTTCGTGCAGTACCTGGGGTATCTGTGGCCGGACATGAGCCGGGGCGCGGGCGATGCCGTCGGACTCGCCGTCACCGCGGGCATCGTCGTCCTGCTGTGGCGGCGGGTGGAGGGCATCGCCAAACTCACCGTCGTGCTGTGGACGGTGATGATCGCCTCCGTCGTCCTCGTCATCACCGCCGCCTTCACCCACTTCAGCCCCGAGCGCGCCTTCACCTACCCCGCGCACGCCGTCGAGCCGACCTCGGCGCACTTCTGGACCGGCTTCGCCGCGGGCCTGACCATCGGCATCTACGACTACCTCGGCTACAACACCGTCGCCTACATGGGTGCCGAGATCCGACGACCTGGACGCACCATCCCGCGCGCCGTCCTCCTCTCGATCCTCGGCATCATGGCGATCTATCTGCTGCTCCAGATCGGCACCTTGGGCGTCGTCGACTGGCGGGAGATGCTCGACCCGAACAGTGTGGCCTCCTCGTCGGTGGCCTCCGCCGTCCTGGAGAAAGCCTGGGGCAGGGGCCCCGCCGACGCCGTCACGGTGCTCATCCTGGTCACCGCCGTCGCCTCGGTCCTCACCGGACTGCTCGGCGGCTCCCGCATCCCCTACAACGCCGCCCGCGACCGGGTCTTCTTCCGGGCGTACGGCACGCTCCACCCGCGCCACCGCTTCCCCGTCCTGGGCCTGCTGACCATGGGCGTCCTCATGGCGGCGGGCTTCCTGCTCGGCCGGCACACCGACCTGGCCACCGTCATCCAGCTGCTGACCGCCGTCATGGTGCTCGTCCAGGCGCTGGCCCAGGTGGCCGCGGTCACCGTGCTGCGCCGCAGGCGTCCGGGGCTGCACCGCCCGTACCGGATGTGGCTCTACCCGCTGCCGAGCCTGGTGGCGCTGACCGGCTGGCTGGTGATCTACGGCTTCGCGGACCGCGCTGCGCCGGGCAGACACCCCATCGCCTGGTCGCTGGCCTGGGTCGCGGGGGGCCTGGTGGCCTTTGGGCTGTGGGCGCGACACGAGCGGGAATGGCCGTTCGGGCCCCGGCGGATGAGCGAGGCGTACCCGGGCGGCGGCCCGGCGGAGCCGCCGCCCGAGACCGCACCTGAGGCCGAGCCCGTCTGAAGCCCAGGCCGTCAGCCTCCTGCGCGGACGGCTGCCCGGCCGTGCATGACCACACCTGGGGTGTGGCCCCGCTTCGCGTCAAAGGGGCAATGAGCCGATCCTGCCTGACCGAGAGGACCGCCTCGTTGCATGCGATCCACACGATGGAGACGGCCCCCGTCATCCGCACGGTGAAACGAGCTGGTGCTCTCCTTCCCATCGAACGCTGAAGCACGGGCAGTTGACAGGCCGACGCGTGGTCTTCCCGGCCGTTGGCGCAGCCGATAGGTTCACCCCGTGAGATCACCACAGGCGGACGTGCGTCATTCGGCTTCGTCCTGGCGGCAGCCCTGTCCGCCGGCGGCCTCCGCAGCGCGCAGCACGCTGGTCGAGGGGATCGCCAAGCGGATCATGGCGCTCGGTCAGGGTCGCCTGCTCGTGGGGGTCGACGGCTTCACCGCTGCCGGGAAGACGAGCTTCGGACATGAACTGGCCGAGTGGATCAGTGCTGCGGGGCGGCCGGTGCTCCGGGCGACTCTCGACGACTTCAAGAAGCCGTGGAGGGATCGGCACCTCTATGACCGGGAGTCCGGTGAGGGGTACTACCGCAACGCGTATGACTATGAGGCGGTCAAGCGCCTGCTGCTGGATCCCTGCCGGTCATCGGGAGCGACCACCTGTGCGCTGTGCAGCATCGACCCTCTGACCCAGCGAGATCGCTCATCCGAAGTGACGCCGCTCGGGGCGGACGCGGTGCTGATCGTGGACGGCGTCTTCGCCTTCCGCCCCGAGATCGATGAGTACTGGGACTTCCGCGTCTGGTTGCAGGTGGATGCGGAACTGTCCGTTCAGCGGGGTGCCGAGCGCGACCAGGACTGGGCCGGACCGGAAGCGGAGTCGATCCACCGCAACAGGTATCTGGTGGCCGAGCGCATCTATCTTCAGGAAGTCGACCCGTTGCCGATGATGGATGTGGTCATCGACAACTCGGTGTTCGCGCGTCCGCAGGTCGTGACACCGAGCCGGTGCGTCAGCCGTGGGCCAGGGTGCCGTCCAGGAGGGGGAGCAGACGGTCCCAGTGGCGCTTGAGCCCGGAGGCGCTGAAGGCGTCGGTGTCGGACATGGTGAAGCCATGGACGGTGCCCGGGTAGATCTCGGAGGTGTGGTCGACCCCCGCGGCGTCCAGGGCCTGGTTGAGCTCGCCGAGGGCCTCGGGCGTCAGGTCGGTTTCGGCATGGCCGAGGTGGACCCGGGCGGTGATCTTGGAGAGGAAGCCGTGCAGGCCGTCGGGCCCGTCGGCGACCACGGGGCCGTGGAATCCGGCGACGGCGGCGACCTGGCCGGGGTGGGCCGCGGCGGTGTGCAGCGCCAGGAGGCCGCCGATGCAGTAGCCGGTGACCGCGACCGGTCCGGCGCCGACCTCGGGTTGGCCGGTGAGGAACCTGAGGTAGGCGTCGGCATCGCTCCGGATGCGTTCGGCGCTATGCGCTTTGATCAAGGGCATCAGCTGGGCGATGACCGCGGGCCGGGCCTCTTCTCCGATGTACTCGGGAAGCTCGACCACCGGTGTCGGGCCGTGCCGGTAGAGGAAGTTGGGGACGAGCACGTAGTAGCCGTGCCCGGCCAGTTCGCGGGCCAGCTCCCGTACCACGGGCCGGATGCCGAGGGCGTCCGCGTACATCAGCACCCCCGGGTGCCGCTCGCCGCCGTCGGGGAAGGCGGCGAACGCGTCGGACTGACCGTCAGGGGTGGGAATCTGCAATGTTCTGGTGGGAATGGCGGAACGTCCTTCCTGGAGTTCGCTCGACTAACGTTAGTCGCACTAACGGTGTCGGCAGAAGTGAACGTATATCGTTAGTCGGACTAACGCAACGAGTGGGATGTCAGCCATGACCAGAGCCGAAGCCGCGGACCTGCCCGACGACGGAGCGCTCAAGACGCCCGAGCGGCTGCGTCGGCGGGCCAGTCGACTGCTGTCGCAGCTGACCATGCGATCGGGCCGGCTGATCACCGAGGGGCTGGCACGGGTCGACGCCCGCAAGTGGCACTACGCCGTGCTCGCCTCACTGGAGGAGTACGGGCCGGGAAGCCAGGCGGAGCTGAGTCAGCGCTCCGGCATCTACCGCAGCGACATGGTCGGCGTGCTCAACGAACTGGCCGAGCGTGACCTCGTCGAGCGGGCACCGGATCCCGACGACCGGCGCCGCAACATCATCACCATCTCCGCCCGAGGCCGCCGCCACCTGCGCCGCCTCGACAAGGTCCTGGACGACCTCCATGACGAACTGCTCGCGCCGCTGAGCCCGGCCGAACGCGACCAGTTCGTGCGGCTGCTCACTCGCCTGCTGGACCACCACACCCGGAACTCCTGAGCCGCGTGGCGTCATCCGGCCCGGCCTGCCCCTGCCCGCGCCTACGGGCACTGGACGCGGCACGGCAGCAGCGCATGCACGGTCTTGCCCTGCGGCGTCACACACACGGACGTGGCCAGTGCCAGCCGTCGCACCATCGGCCATCCGAAACCGCCGCCCTCCCCGTCGACGTCCGGATTGCGCCCCACGGGCGGCGCGGAATTCCCGTCGGCCACGGACACCATCACCGCATCCCCGCACACCGCCAGCCGCAGGGAGCAGGTGGCGCCGCCCGCATGCCGTACGGAGTTGGTGACGAGTTCGGAGACCACCAGTGCCACCGTGTCGGCGGCCTCCCGATGCGCCGCGGGCCGCAGATCCGCCAGGAACTCCGCCGCGGCCTCCCGCGCCCTGGCCGCGGCCCGCGGGCAGCTCTCCAGCGTCACCTCATACGTCGGCGGTGACGGGTACGGACGAAGCGCCGTGCTGCCGTTCCTCAGGTGCGTCGCCCAGATGCTGTTCACGAAGCGTCATTCCCTTCTCGCGCTTCCCGTCGGGCGGTGCCACCCGGCACTGCCGTTGACCTGCCGCGCGATGTCCGAGCCGGTCGCAGCGGCCATCTACCCCTGTCACGTTGCGTTATTCCGCGCGGACGGATGAGAACGGAGGTGAACGGATGAGAAGGGTCCCGGCAGGCCCACCAGCGAGGTCATCGACATGTCAGCGCCATTTCATCGGCCGGAATTAGCGTCGACGCCGTCCGATGCAGGGAGACCTGCCGAAGGGCTCACGAGCGAGCCGACTCTGAAAGGCACTCAGGATGACACGTCCCTCGGACGAGCAGGGCGCGACGACGGGCGGGTACTCCCGCCGTAAGCTCCTCAAGATCGGCATCGGCGTCGCCATGGGGGCGGGGGTCGTCGCTTCGAGTGCCGAGGTGGCGATGGCCGGCGGGCCGAACGACCCCACCAGTCCGACGCTCGCGACCAAGGTGAAGAACCTGACCGGCCCGGCCGAGACCGGTTCGGTGGCCGCGCCCTGGACCGACCTCGGCATCCCCGTGCTGTGCCCGAACGGCACCATGCTGTTCGTCGGCGGCGACACCTTCAACGGCGACCACGTACCGCACGACGGCGAACCCGCCGACGACTGGCGCGCCCCGGTCGGCCTGCGCTCCAGCAGCGCGGACCTGAACAACCTGCGGATCGACGGCAGCGTCGGCGGCGACCATGCCCGCAGCCTCGTCGACGAGCCGCACACCCCGGTCGGGGACAAGGCCACGACGGCGATCCCGTCCGATGTGTTCGTCGTCGACGGCGTCATGTACATGCACCTCATGCGCGGCGTCATCTACGACACCCACCACACGGACTTCTGGCGCTCCACCGACAACGGCGAGACCTGGGAGTACCTGTGCCAGTGGCCCGGTGACCTGCACGGCGGTCAGTTCCAGCAGAAGACCTACGCGGTGGCCGAGGGCGACTACTGCTACGTCCTGTCGACGGTCTTCAACCGCGAGGTGGAATCGGGGATGTTGCTGCACCGGGTGCGGAAGGACAGCCTCGGCAACCCGGACGCCTACGAGCCCTGGGGCTACGCCGACGGCGACTGGCGGTGGAACGCGCCCGCGCCGACGACCGTCTTCGGCACCCGCAAGTGGGGCGAGATCTGCTTCCGCGCCATGGACGGCAAATACGTCCTGACCTGGCTGAACATGAACCCGCTGTCGATCCGGGCGATGGTCTTCCCGCTGCCGACCTCGGACCTGACCCGGACGCTGGAGCAGACGATGATCCTGCCCTGCGCCCCGGGGCAGGAGGTGGCCAACCTCGTCGCCAGCCCGTACGGCGGATTCGTCATCCCCGGCTCGACGTTCGGCAACTTCCACATCGCCGTCAGCCAGTGGTACGACCCGTGGAACTACCGGGTCATGCAGTACAAGATCAACATGCTGTCCTGAGTCGGGCGGTGAGGTGGGCGCCGCCCCCGGATGAGGCTGATTGGTTTTTCCAAGTATTCGCTTGGAAAAACCAATCAGCCTCGCTACGCTCTCGCATCGTGATCAAACACAGGGAAGACGGCTACGAACTCTCCACGGACCCGGACCGCCTCGACGTCGTCCTGGTGCACCGCTGGCTCTCGACCGACGCCTACTGGGCGCTCGGCCGCAGCCGGGAAACGGTCGAGCGGTCGGTGCGCGGCTCTCTCAACTTCGCCGTCCATGACGCCGCCGGGGCCCAGGTCGCCTATGCGCGGGTCGTCACCGACGGGGCGACCTTCGGCTGGCTGTGCGATGTCTACGTGGCTCCTGCGCACCGCGGCAAGGGCCTCGGCACATGGATGGTCGGCGCCGTTCGCGACCACCTTGCTCCCTACGGGCTCCCACGCGTCCTGCTCGCCACGCGCGACGCGCACGAGGTCTACTCGAAGGTGGGCTTCACCTCCCTCCCGAACCCGGCAAGCATGATGATCCTGAGCCCGGAACCGACGGCAGGAGCGTCATGAGCCGCGATCGGGCGGAAAGTTGACGGCCCGTCAGATGTAGGCGGACCGGAGAGAGGCCCAGCAGGTGCTGTGGCGGTCCGGGGAGGCCGAGGTGCCGCAGGACGTGCGGCGGCTGGTGGCGGCCGGCTCGGCTCGCCCGGTCGCGGTACCCGCATTCGGCCCTCTGCGGTCGTCCGTTCTGCCGTCGCCACGGATGATCGTGTCGACGGGAGGGACGAAGGGGGACGACGGACGGCGGCACCCGGGAGCGTGCGATGCGCGACGAAAACGGCAGGACGGACGGCGAGAGCGGGGAAGGCAGGCTCCGGCGCCGGCACTTTCTCGAGGCCGCGGCGGCCGGGGCCGCGGGCATAGCCATCGGGGTGGCCGTCGGTTGCGACGGCCGCCCCGGCAAGCGGCCCGGTACCGCGCACGGCGTCGGCGCCGACCTGGCCGCGGAACGGGCCCGGCCCGGGAGCCCCGACTGGCGGATCCGGTCGACGGGGCCGCCCGATGCCGTCGAGGGCTACGCCGACCAGGTGAGCGTCCGGCCGGATGAGGAGTTCGGGCTGTACGTCTCGACCACCGCGCCCGCCTTTCGCGTCCTGGCCTACCGCGTCGGCTGGTACGGCGGCGCCCAGGCCCGGCTCGTCTGGCGTTCGGAACGGGTGGCCGGGCGCCGCCAGTGCCGCCCACGGCTACTGCCCGGCACCCGGACCGTACGGGCCGACTGGCAGCGCAGCCTCGCGGTGCGCACCACCGGCTGGCCGCCCGGCGCGTATCTGCTCCGGCTGGACGCGGACAGCGGGCACCAGCGGTACGTCCCCCTGATCGTCCGCTCCGCGAGCGCCGCAGGCCGGACCGTCCTGATGCACGCCGTCGCGACCTGGCAGGCGTACAACCTGTGGGGCGGCTACAACCTCTACCAGGGCGAGAACGGCGGCTACCCGGCACGTTCGCTGGCCGTCAGCTTCGACCGGCCCTACGACGAGGAGGGCGCCGGGAAGTTCCTCGTGTACGAACGCGCCGTGGTCGTCCTCGCCGAACGCCTCGGCCTCCCCCTCGCCTACACCACCGGCCTCGACGTCCACCGGGACCCGGCGGCGCTGCACGGCGCCACCGCGGCGATATCCCTCGGCCACGACGAGTACTGGACCCCGCAGCAGCGCGACCACGTCACCCGGGCCCGCGACACCGGCACCAACCTGGCCTTCCTCGGCGCCAACGCCTGCTTCCGCCGCATCCGGCCCGAGCCCGGGCCCTCCGGGGCGCTGCGCACCGTGGCCTGCTACAAGACCGCCTACCAGGACGACCCGTCCTTCGCCCGCCACCGTGCGCTGCCCACCCACGACTTCCGCCAGCCGCCCGCCGCCGACCCCGAATCGTCCCTGACCGGCGTCTTCTACGAGGGCTATCCCACCGACGCCCCCTACGTCGTCCACCGGGCGGACCACTGGCTCTTCGCCGGCACCGGTGTCCGCAGCGGCGCGTCCTTCGACCATCTCGTCGGGGTGGAGTACGACCGGGTCACCCCCGAGGCGCCCACCCCCAGGCCGCTGGAGATACTCGCCCACTCGCCGCTGGTCTGCGCGGGGCGCCACAGCCATGCGGACTCCGCGTACTACACCGTGCCCAGCGGCGCCGGGGTGTTCTCCTCCGGGACGATGCGCTGGGTCGAGGCCCTGATGGCGGGGACCGGGGACGATGGCCGCGCGCACGGGATGGACACCCGCGCCCGCGCGTTCGTCACCCGCACCACCGAGAACCTGCTGCACGCCTTCGCCGAGGGCCCGGCCGCCACGTCCCGGCCCCTGCCGCGGCACAATGTGCCGGAGGTGTACGGGACTTGACGCGACCATCACAGTCCTGTGACTCCCGACACAGGCGACAAACCGAGGTCGGTGCCGGATCCGGTGCCCGGCGGCGCTAACGTGGTCGGTGCGGACAGCGGTGCCGGTGCTGGTTCCGTGCGGTGGTGAAGGCGGAGGAACAGTAAAATGCAGGTCGGAGCGCTGCTGTGAGGATGCTGCACACCTCCGACTGGCATCTGGGGCGGTCGTTTCACCGGGTGAGCCTGCTCACCGCCCAGCGCGCCTTCCTCGACCACCTCGTCGAGACGGTCCGCACCCGGCAGATCGAGGCGGTGCTCGTCGCGGGCGACATCTACGACCGGGCGGTGCCGCCGCTGGCCGCCGTGGAGCTCTTCGACCAGGCCCTGCACCGCCTCGCCGACCTCGGCGTGCCGACGGTCATGATCTCCGGCAACCACGACTCCGCCCGCCGGCTCGGCGTCGGCTCCGGGCTGATCCGGCAGGCCGGTATCCATCTGCACACCGACCCCGACGCCTGCGGCACCCCGGTGCTGCTTCACGACGCCGAGGGCCCGGTGGCGCTGTACGGACTGCCGTACCTCGAACCGGCCATGGTCCGCGACCGGCTCGGTGCCGCGCGGGCCGGTCATGCCGAGGTGCTGGGGGCCGCGATGGACCGGGTCCGCGCCGATCTGGCCACCCGGCCCGGCACCCGCTCCGTGGTCCTGGCGCACGCCTTCGTCACCGGCGGCGCGGCCAGCGACAGCGAGCGCGACATCACCGTCGGCGGGGTGGCCTCCGTGCCCGCCGCGGTGTTCGACGGCGTCGACTACGCCGCGCTCGGCCATCTGCACGGCTGCCAGACCCTCACCGAACGCGTCCGCTATTCCGGCTCGCCGCTCGCCTACTCCTTCTCCGAGGCCGCGCACCGCAAGTCGATGTGGATCGTGGACCTCGGCCCGCAGGGCGAGGTGCACGCCGAGCGGGTCGACTGCCCGGTGCCGCGCCCGCTGGCCCGTATCCGCGGACCCCTGGAGCAACTGCTCGACGACCCCGGGCTGGAGGGCCACCGGGACTCCTGGGTGGAGGCGACGCTCACCGACAGCGCGCGCCCGCACGAGCCGATGGCCCGCCTCGCCGAGCGCTTCCCGCATATCGTCAGCCTCGTCTTCGACCCCGACGAGGGGCCCGCCCGCACGCTCGCCTCCTACGCCCAGCGGCTGCGCGGGCGCAGCGACCAGGAGATCGCCGAGGACTTCGTGGAACATGTACGGTCCGGACGCGCCGCCGACGCCGACGAGCGCGCCGAACTGCGCTCCGCCCTCGACGAGGTACGTCTGGACGACACCCTGCACGAGGTGGCGCGATGAGGCTGCACCGGCTGTCCCTGACCGCCTTCGGGCCCTTCGGCGGCACCCACGTCATCGACTTCGACCGGCTGACACGCGACGGGCTGTTCCTGCTGCACGGCCCCACGGGGGCGGGCAAGACCTCCGTCCTGGACGCGGTGTGCTTCGCGCTGTACGGCTCGGTGCCCGGGGCGCGGCCCGGCGGAGGGGCGCTGCGCAGCGATCTGGCCGAGCCGCTGACACCGACCGAAGTGGTCCTCGAACTGACCGTCGCCGAGCGGCGGTTGGAGATCACCAGGCTGCCCGAACAGCCGCGCCCCAAGAAGCGGGGGAGCGGTACGACCCGGGAGAAGGCGCAGAGCCGGCTGCGGGAGTTCGATGCGGTCGAGGGCGCCTGGCGGCCGCTGAGCCGCTCCCACCAGGAGATCGGCGAGGAGATCGGGCAGCTGCTCGGCATGAGCAAGGAGCAGTTCTGCCAGGTGGTGCTGCTGCCGCAGGGCGACTTCGCGCGTTTTTTGCGAGCCGATGCGGAAGCCCGTGCCCGGCTGCTCGGACGGCTCTTCGACACCCGCCGGTTCGCCGCCCTGGAGGAACGGCTCAGCATCCGGCGCCGGGCCGCCGCCGACCGGGTCATGGCCGGCGACGAACGGCTGCTGGCGCTGGCGCACCGGATGGCGCAGGCGGCGGGGGCCGACACGGATCTCGACGACCCGTCACTTCCCCTGCCGGATCTGGCCGTTGAACCCCCCAGGAGCGGGCGCGGCCGGACAGCGCGGGTGCCGGCGCAGGCCCGCGGCGCCCGGACGGACGCTCCCGGCCCCGGGGAGCCCGGCTTCGCCGACGCCGTCCTGGTGCGGGCCGCGGTGGCCCGGGCGAGCGCCCGCGAACGGCTGGAGATCGCCCGGTCCGCCGTACGGGCCGCCGAGGCCGCGGAACGGACCGCCGCCGGGCGCCTGGAGGAGGCCCATGAACGCGACCGGCTCCAGCGGCGCCACGCGGACGCCCGCCGCCGGGCCGCCCAGCTCGCCGCCCGCGCCGAGGACCACACCCATGCGCGGGACCGCTTGGAGCGGGCCCGCGCCGCCGCCGACGTCGCCCCCGCGCTGGCCCTGCGCGCCGCGGCCCGGCGCGAGCTGGACGCCGCACGGGCCGCCGAACGCCAGGCCAGGGCCCAGCTGCCGCCCGATCTCGCCGACACCGACGGCGACGGACTCGCCGACCTGGAGCGGCGGCTGAGGGGCGACCTGGGATCGCTGGTGGCCGCCCGGCGGGCCGAGCGCCGGTCCGCCGACCTCGCCGTGGAGCGCACCGCACTCGACCGCGAGGCCCGCGCCGACGAGCAGACCCTGCTGGACACCGCCGACTGGCTGGCCGGCTGGGACGCCGCCCGCGAGGCCCACCAGCGGCGCATCGAGGCGGCCCAGGAGGCCGCGGCCCGCGCCGAACAGTCCGCCGCGCAGCTGCGTCCGGCCGCCGAACGCCTGGAGGCCGCCCGCCGGCGCGACGTCCTCGACGAGTCCGTCCGCACCGCCGAGCGCGCAACGCTCGACGCCCGCGAGCGTGCCGCCGCGGCGCACGAGAACTGGCTCGACCTCAAGGACCGGCGGCTGCGCGGGATCGCCGCCGAACTCGCGCAGGGCCTGCGCGACGGCGAGCCGTGCGCGGTGTGCGGGGCGACCGAACACCCCGATCCGGCCCGGGCCGGCGCCGGTCACGTCGACCGGGCGGCCGAGGAGGCCGCGCTCGCCGATCACCGCCGGGCCGAGGAGGCCCGAGGCCAGGCGGAGGCCCGCCGCCAGTCCGCCAAGGAGGCGCTGGCCGGCGCCGCCGCCACGGCAGGGGACGCCCCGGTCGTCGAACTGGCCGCACAGGTCGAGGAGTTGCGGACCCGGCACGCCCGCGACCATGCGGCCGGGGCCGATCTGCACGCCGCCCGCGAGGCGTACGCCCGCGCCGAGCGCGAGTACGAGCGCCGCCGCGACGAGGCACAGCAGGCCGAACGCCGGGTGGCCGCCCGTACGTCCCATCGGGAGGCGCTGGATCGCGAACGGGCCGCGCTGGAAGAGGAGTTGCGGCAGGCGCGCGGCGACAGCGCCAGCGTCGCCGAGCGCGCCGCGCGGCTGGAGCGGCAGGTGACGCTGCTCGCCGCCGCCGCGGAGGCATCCCGTACCGCACACGCCTGCGCCGAGCGCCTCCAGGACGCCGAGGCCGCGCTCTCCGACGCCGCCCGCGGCGCCGGGTTCGACACCCCGCAGGCCGCCGCCGAGGCGCTGCTGGCGGACGCCGAATGGCGGGCCCTCCACCAGCGGCTCGACCAGTGGCAGGCCGAATCGGCCGCCGTCGAAGCCGAGTTGGCCGACCCGGCGGCGGTCGCCGCGGCCGCCCTGCCGCCCGCGGACCCGGACGCCGCGCGCACCGCCCACGAGGCCGCCGGACACCGGCTGCGGAGCGCCGCCGCGGCCCAGTCGGCGGCCCGCGACCGCTGCGGCGAACTCGACCGGCTCTCCGCCCGCGCCGCGTCCGACACCCGCGAACTGGCCCCGCTGCGCACCGCCCACGAACGCCTCGACCGCCTCGCCGGGCTGGCCTCCGGCACCTCCAGCGAGAACGAACGCCGGATGCGCCTGGAGTCCTACGTCCTGGCCGCCCGGCTCGAACAGGTCGCGGCCGCCGCCAGCGAGCGGCTGCACAAGATGTCCTCCGGCCGCTACACCCTGGTCCACTCCGACGAACGGGCCGGCGGCACCCGCCGCTCCGGCCTCGGCCTGCACGTCATCGACGCCTGGACCGGCCAGGAGCGCGACACCGCCAGCCTCTCCGGCGGCGAGACCTTCTTCGCCTCGCTCGCCCTGGCCCTGGGCCTGGCCGACGTCGTCACCGACGAGGCGGGCGGCACCCGGCTCGACACCCTCTTCATCGACGAGGGCTTCGGCAGCCTGGACGAGCAGACCCTCGACGAGGTCCTGGACGTCCTCGACGCCCTGCGCGAACGCGACCGCAGCGTCGGCATCGTCAGCCATGTCGCCGACCTGCGCGGCCGCATCCCGGCCCAGCTGGAGGTCGTCAAGAACCGCTCGGGCTCGGCCGTCCGGCACCGGGTACCGGGCTGAGCGGGACGGCCGGCGCCTCGTACGGTGGCGACGGCGTCCGGCCACAACTGCCGGACGCCGTACCGCCTCGGATCACAGCGCCGACAGCTCGCTGAGCAGATCGTCCAGGCCCAGCGAACCCTGGGAGAGCGCCGCCATGTGCCAGGACTTCAGATCGAAGTCGGCGCCGTGCCGGGCGCGGGCCGCCTCCCGGCCCTGGAGCCAGACCCGCTCGCCGAGCTTGTAGCCGATCGCCTGGCCGGCGATGCCCTGATAGCGGATCACCTCGCTCTCGACATAGTCCGCCGGGCGGCTGCTGTGCAGCCCCAGGAACTCCTGGGCCAGCTGCGGCGTCCAGCGCTCGCCCGCGTGGAAGGGGGAGTCCGCCGGGATCTCCAGCTCCAGATGCATCCCGATGTCGATGATGACGCGGATGGCCCGCATCATCTGGGCGTCCAGATAGCCCAGCCGGCGTTCGGCGTTGGTCAGGAAACCCAGCTCGTCCATGAGGCGCTCGGCGTACAGCGCCCAGCCCTCCGCGTTGGCGCTGACCATGCCCACCGTCGTCTGGTAGCGCGAGAGCCGGTCGGCGACATGCGTCCACTGCGCCAGCTGGAGGTGATGTCCGGGCACGCCCTCGTGGTACCAGGTGGAGACCAGGTCGTAGGCCGGGAAGCGGGTCAGGCCCATCGTCGGCAGCCAGGTGCGGCCGGGACGGGAGAAGTCCAGCGAGGGCTGGGTGTAGTACGGGGCGGCGGCCGAGCCGGGCGGGGCGATGCACGACTCCACCTTCCGTACCCGCTCGGCCAGTTCGAAGTGCGTACCGTCCAGCGCCTCGATCGCCTCGTCCATCAGCGACTGGAGCCACCGACGGGTCTCCTCGACGCCCTCGATCGCCTCGCCGTGCTCATCGCACCAGGCCAGCGCCTCCCACGGGGTCTTCGCACCAGGCAGCACCCGCTGCGCCTCGGTCTGCATCTCGGCCAGCAGCCGGTGGAACTCCGACCAGCCGTACGCATACGCCTCGTCCAGATCGAGGTCGGCGCCGTTGTAGTAGCGCGCCAGCCGCGCGTAGCGCTCCCGGCCCACCACGTCCGGTGCGCCCGCGATCGCGGGGGCGTAGTGGTCGCGCAGCCAGTCCCGCAGCTCGACCAGCGCACCGGTCGCCACCTCGGCCGCCTCCGTCAGCTCTCCGTGCAGCGCCTTCGGGCCCGCCTCGGTGAACTGGGCGAACCAGCTGCGGTCCGTACCGATCCACTCCTCCAACTGACCCAGTACGGTGGCCACTTGACGCGGACCCGCGGGAAGGTCCTGCTTGCGTCCGGCGTCCAGCGCGGCGCGATAGCCCTCCAGCGCCGCGGGTACCGCGCGCAGCCGCCGGCCGATGGCCGCCCAGTCCTCGTCGGTCTCGGCCGGGGTGACCGTGAAGACGTCGCGCACATGGTGCAGCGGCGAGCCGAGGTTGCTGACCGCGCGCAGCCCCTCGCCCGCCTCGTGCACCGCCAGCTCCGCGGTCAGCCGCTCGCGCAGCAGCCGCGCACAGACCTGCTCGGCGGCGCCGTCCGCACCCGGCCGGGCCTCGGCTTCGGCGAGCTTCTCCAGCGTCGTACGGGCCAGTTGGGCCAGCGCCTCCTGGCCGGTGGGGGAGAGGTCGGGAAGCTTGGCGGAGCACTCGGGGATGCCGAGGAAGGTGCCGGTGATGGGGTCCAGGGCGACGAGGGCGTCGACGTAGGCATCGGCGATCTGGCGGGGCAGCGGGCCGCCGCCGGAGGAAGTGGTGTTGGACATGCGGGCCATCCTCGTACGGATCACCCCGCCCCGTCATCAACAATAGTCCGGATGTGCCTGTCACTTTGCGGTGTCATTGCCCCTGCGGTGCGGACGCGAGGGGAAAGACGCCGGGGCCGGCCGGGCGTCGCTGCGCCCGGCCGGCCCCTGGGGAGATGCGGTCAGCGGCGGCCGGCGCCGTCCTGGGCCCGGAGGACCTCAAGGGCGGGCGACGGGGCGGACGCCCGCGTGGGCAGCACCGCCGGGCGCGCCGTGATCACCAGCGTGCCCTCCTCTATCTGGTAGTCCAGCGGCAGGCCCAGGCCACGCATCGCCGCCACCATCCCGGTGTTGGACGCCTGCGTGATGGCGTACACGCTCTCGCAGCCCGCCTCGGCGGCCATCGCCACCAGCCGGTGCAGCAGCTCCGCGCCGATACCGCGCTGCTGCCAGGCGTCCTCGACCAGCAGCGCGACCTCGGTCTCCTCGCCGTCCCACAGCAGATGGCCCAGCGCCACCAGCCGGCCCGACGCGGTCTCCACCGCGAGCGTGCGGCCGAAGCGCGGGCTGAGCAGATGCCCCAGGTAGCGGTCCGCGTCGGAGACCGGGCCGTGGTAGCGCAGCGCCAGGGTCGCCGGGGAGCAGCGGTCGTGCATCTCGCGGGCGGCGGCCAGATCGCCGGTGTCGGCGCGGCGGACGGTGATCTCGTTGCCCTCGGGCAGCGTCAGCACATCCCGCCGCCCCGGTACCCGCTGCCCCAGCCGGGCATCCAGGTCGACCAGGGCGCGCACACGGGCGAACTCGGTGGGCGTGAACGGCAACTGCGGCCTTTCGATGGTGAGCGAGCCCCCGGAGGGGTCGCGGAACTTCATCAGGTGGTCCTCCAGTACACCCTCGGTGGGCACCTGCTCGGCGAGCGGCTGCCCGGACAGCGAGCGCGCGGGCACCGAACGGATCGTGCAGCGCCCCAGCAACTGCCGTAGCGCGAGCGGGAGTTCGGCGGAATCCAGGGCCGTACGGGTGGCCATGCCCAGTATCCGGGTCGGCGCATCGACCAGATCGTGGGCATCGGCCCGCTCCAGCCAGGTGTGCGCGCCGCCCGCGGCGCCGACCGTACGGGTCAGCTGCTCGGGCACGAGGATGTCCGGCGCGCGCAGCAGGAACTCATCGACCGTGCCGTCCGACAGCGGGTGCGCCTGGAGGCTGAGTATGTCCACACCGAGCGCGGCCAGCGCCGTGCACAGCGCGGCCAGGCTGCCCGGCTCGTCGCGGACCGTGGTGCGCATCCGCCACAGCACCGTCTCCGGTCCGCCGGCCCCGGGGGCCGCGGCGGGGGAGGACGGCGCCGTGGCGCCGGTATCGGACGGTGGCGGGGCGTTTTCGTGGCGGCGTGACCACCACACGTGGAACGCGGCCGTGGCGAGCAGTGCCACCGCCCCGGCGCACAGCAGCACCGGGCCGCGCGGGCCGTGCGCGACCGTGTTGGCCGCCGCGTCCGCCACGGCAACGGCCGTGAACAGGGCGGCGAGCTCGACGACATCCCGGCGCCAGTGATGGCGGCGGGCCGATCGGGCAGACGTTGCTTCAGTCATGCAGACAGCCTCGCGGACCCGTGTTGCCTGATCACCAACAGCTTGTGTCCGACGGGTAAAAGATGCAATCGACCCATTGGTCCTTACTGTCCTACCCGTCCCGGTTGCAGCACCTTGCTGAACACCACCTCTCCGCCTTCCTGCCGCAACCGCACCGTCAGCTCCCCGCTGCCCCCGTCGATGTCGATCTCGCCGAAGTTCTGCGGACTCTCCGCGGGGGAGGTGTTGGCACGGTCCGGCGCCTTGATGAACGGTTGGACGGGCCCGAACGTTCCATCCAGCTTCACGGCCTGGAAACCGCCCGCGTTCAGCGGCCCGGAGACGAACTCCCAGAACGGCTCGAAGTCCTTGAACGCCGCCCGCTCCGGCGCGTAGTGCTGCGCCGAGGTGTAGTGCACATCCGTCGTCAGCCACACCGTGCCGGTGATCCGCCGGTGCTTGATGTGCCGCAGCAGCTCGGCCAGCTGAAGTTCACGGCCCAGCGGCGCACCCGGGTCGCCCTGCGCCACCGCCTCGAAGTCGGTCGCGCCGTCCGGCACGACCAGCCCCAACGGCATATCCGCGGCGATCACCTTCCACACCGCACGCGAGCGCGACAGCTCCCGCTTGAGCCAGCGCAGCTGCTCGGCGCCGAGAATGCCCTGCGGGTCGTCGGTCTGCCGGTCGGGCGAGTTCGCGTTGCGGTAGCGGCGCATGTCCAGCACGAACACGTCCAGCAGCGGGCCGTGCCGCACCACCCGGTAGACCCGGCCGTCCACGTCCCCGTCGCCCGGCCGCAGCGTACCGACCGGGAAGTACTCGGAGAACGCCCGCAGTGACCGCGCCGAGAGCACATCGACGTCCTTGACCGTGTACCGGTCGTCGTCGAGCAGCTGCCCCGGATACCAGTTGTTGTGCACCTCGTGGTCGTCCCACTGGATGATCGTGGGCACCTGGGCGTTGAACCGCCGCAGATTCTCGTCCAGGAGGTTGTAGCGGAACGCACCGCGGAACTCCGCGAGCGTCTCGGCGACCTTCGCCTTCTCCTCGGTCGTCACATTGCGCCAGATCCGGCCGTCCGGCAGCGTCACCCGCTCGGTGATCGGGTTGTCGGCGTAGATGTTGTCGCCGCTGCACAGGAAGAAGTCCGGGTCGCGGCGCCGCATGTCCTCGTAGATGCGATAGCCGCCGAGCTCGGGGTTGATGCCCCAGCCCTGCCCGGCCAGATCCCCCGACCAGTGGAAGCGGATACCGTCGCGCCGCCGGTCGGGAGCCGTACGGAAGGTACCGGTGACCGGCTCGCCGCTGCGCCGCGGATCGTCCGGGTCCGCCAGCAGCACCCGGTAGTGGATCTGTTCCCCGGGCGGCAGCCCGTGCAGCGCGGTGACCCCGGTGAAGTCCGTCCCGGGCCCGACCACCGGGCCCTGCCAGGTGCGGGCGTCGCGGAACGACTCGGTGGCGGCGGTCTGTACGGTCATCCGGGCCGGCCGGTCCGACCGCACCCACACCACGCCCGACGACGTCGTCACGTCGCCGACCTGCACGCCCCACGCGGCGGACGGACGGCCGCCGCGCACCAGCGCCGGCGCGGCCACGGCGAGCCCGGGCAGCGCCAGCACCCCCGAACCGGCCGCCGCACCCCGCAACAACGACCGCCGGCCGAAGCCCCCGCCCCATCCCTGCGCCATCTCAAACCTCCGTCGTCACACCGGACTTGCACCGTCAATGTTGTGCCGTTCGTACCGGCAACGGATGCCGTGCGCCCCAACACCCGGTGTCCTGCAACCGAACGGCGGATGCGCCCGGCCGGAGCGTACGCGGCGGGACACGCCGCCGCACAGCACGCGGGGGGCCGCTCCGCAGGCGCATTGGTCTTGACCAAGGTGTCGGCCGGCCATATCGTCGGGATACTGCAACAACCTTTAATAAAGACTCGCTCATAACGCGCCGACAACGCCGCCAGGCGGGCGGGGCAACGGCCGATGCGGAGGACAGGGTGGGGACCACGCAGCTCGAAACGGCGCCGGAGCCGAAGTACTGGCACCTCAAGACCGTGCTCAGCGAGGCGCTGGACTCGGAGTTCGCGGTCGGCGAGATCCTGCCCAACGAGCGCGAGCTGGCGGCGCGGTTCGGCGTCGCCCGGGCCACCCTCCGGCAGGCCCTCGAACAACTGGAGCTGGAAGGCCGACTTCAGCGCCGCCGAGGCGTGGGCACCACCGTCGCCCCGCCCCGGATGGGCGTCGCCGTGGACCCCGCCCGCCACACCTGGCCGGGCGCCCCCGGCGACGACTGGCAGCCGCTGGACGCCATCGAGACCGACACCGTGCCCGCCGCCGTCGCCCGCCTCCTGGAACGTGTCCCCGGCGACCGCGTACACATCGTGCGCCGCAGCCGGGTCACCGGCGGTCAGCCGGTCGCCGCCGAGCTGCTGTACGTCCCCTCGGACCTCGTCCCCGCCCGTTCCACGCTCGCCCCGCTCGGCGCACCGGCCCGCGCCCGCGCCGTCCTGAACGCGCTTCAGGAGCGTGAGCTGGAGGGCCAGGACCGCACCGTCGAGCTGGGCTCGGCGTGCGCGCAGGACGCCAAGGAGCTCGACCGGCTGCCGGGCGCACCGGTGCTCGTGGTCACCACCCGCTATGTCTCCGGGGGCCGTACGGCCGCCGTCGCCGTCTCCACCTACCGCGCGGACACCTGCCGCCTCACCTTCGGGGAGAGCGACGCGGTGGCGCTGCTGGCGGGCTGAGGACGTCCCTTAGGGGGCGGTCGAACGGATCCCCTAGGGGATGCCGGGCCCCCTTGCGGACCACAACGTGGGGGAGGTGGGCGGGTATTCCCGCAGGCCGCTACCGGCCCGCTACCGCCGCTACCGGCCCGCTACCGCCTCCACCGGCCCGCTACCGCCTCCACCGTCCCCTACCGGCGGCCCGTCACCGTGCTTTCCACCGCGAAGAGTTCGCCCTCCACATGGTCGAGCGCGAGCCGCAGGGCCCCGGTGGCGACCGCGGCCTCGCCCAGTCCGGACAGGGCGACCTTCGGCGGGCGCAGGCAGTAGCGCGCCAACTCCCCGCGCAGCGGCGCGAGGACACCGGCCAGGCCCGCCGCCCAGCCGCCGATCACCACCAGCTCCGGGTCCAGCGCCAGCACCAGCGCCGCCACATCGTGCACCAGCCGCCGGATGAAGCGTTCCACCGCCTCCCGCGCCCGCGCATCGCCCTCCTGCGCCCGCGCGAACACCGCCGCGACCTGGCCCTCGTCCAGCGGCTCCAGCGGCTGACCGGTCGTCGACAGCAGCGTCTCCGGCGTCGCCTCCTGCCCCAGCAGATGCAGCGCGCCGATCTCCCCGGCCGCCCCGCCGAACCCCCGGTGCAGCCGCCCGCCGATCAGCGAGCCGGCCCCCGGGCTCAGCCCCGCCAGCACGAACACCACATCGTCCGAACCGGCCGCCGCGCCCTTCCAGTGCTCGGCCACCGCCGCCGCGTTGGCGTCGTTCTCGACCAGCACCGGACAGCGGAACGACCGCCGCAGCCGCTCGCCCAGCGGCAGACCCGTCCAGCCCGGCAGCGCCGTGCACAGCCGCACCGTGCCGTCGGCCTCCACGATCCCCGGGCTGCCCACGCCGACCGCCCGCAGCGCATCCCGCGGCACGCCCGTCCGGCGCAGCAGATCGGCCACCAGGGCACGGGCCCGCTCCAGCCGCTCATCGGCCGCCGCGGCCGCCGCCACCGGGCGCTGCGCCGTATCCAGCACCCGTCCACCAAGGTCGGCGAGGTGCGCCGTGACACGATGCGAGCCGATCTCGATTCCCAGCAGATGCCCCGCCTCCGCACGGAACCGGAACCGGCGGGCCGGCCGCCCCTGCCGGCGGGTCTCCCCCTCCTCGACGGCCGCCTCCGCCACCAGCCCGGCGTCGATGAGTCCCTCGACCACGCCCTCGACCGTGGGCCGCGACAGGCCCGTCAGCTGGACGAGGTGGGTGAGCGTGGGGGAGTCCGCGCCACGCAGCGCATGCAGCACCACCGCGGAGTTGATCCGCCGCAGCAGGGAGGGATCGCCACCCGTGAGTCGCCCCACCGTCACTCTCCCTCGCGTCGCATCTGTGGCGGATCGTAGCCGGTCAGCGGGTGTGCGGCGAGACCCGGCGGAGACGGGACGGGCCGCGCGGCCGCGGCGCCGGAGCCGGGCGGAGCCCGGACCGTGCCCGGCGGACGGCCAATTGTCAGACCCCCGCGGTTTACTGACGGTATGACGACTGGCGAGCAGTTGACGGTGATCGATGCACTGCGCCGCCGCCCGTTCCCGGTCCGGCGGGAGCGGTCCGCGGCGGGCGAGAGCGGGCCCGGGTTCCATATGGCGCGGCTGTGGGAGAGCGCGCCCCTGTGGGACGCGGATCCGGCCGATGCCCGGGAGATACGCGAGGACTGCGCGGCCGAACTGGCGGCGCTGACCGAGGTGCTGTCCTTACGGTGGGGCGCGCCCGGCGTCCTCGACCTCGCGCCCGCCCTGGAGCGGACGGCGATGGGCCTGCCGGTCGCCCCGCCGCTGGACCTCCTGTGCGGGCTGGTGCCCCGGCTGCACACCTGGCGGGCGGACGGCCGCTGGCTGGCCCTCGGCGGTGGCCAGTGCGGGCCGGAGCAGCCCTGCCAGGTGCTGGTGGCGATAGCGGCCTGAGCCCGCGGGTCAGGCGTCGTCGCCGAAGGCCGCCGCGCGCAGCCGCCCGTACTCCTGCGCCATGGTCGCCAGCGTCCAATGGGCGTTGAGCCCGCTGGGGTTGGGCAGCGCCCAGATGCGGGTGTCGCCGAGGGTGCGTTCCTGCGGGCCGATCGCGGCGTGCTTGTCGCCGAAGGCGACGCGATAGGCCGTCACGCCCGCGACCGCGAGCCAGCGCGGCCGCAGCCGCGCCACCTTCTCGGCCAGCAGCCGCCCGCCCTCGCGGTACTCCTGCGCGCTCAGTTCGTCCGCCTTGGCGGTCGGCCGGGCCACGACGTTGGTGATGCCCAGGCCGTGGGCGAGCAGCTCGTCCTGCTCGGACGGCCGGAACTGCCGGGGGGTGAAACCGGAGGCGTGCAGGACGGGCCAGAAGCGGTTGCCGGGCCGGGCGAAGTGATGCCCGGTGGCGGCCGTCATCAGCCCGGGGTTGATGCCACAAAACAGTACGCGAAGGCCGCTCGCGGCCACGTCGGGGACGAGGCGGTCGCGAGCGGCTGCCAGCTCTTCGGGGGAGAAGCGCATGACGGTCGCGTCAGAGGATGGCGCCGGGGGTGTAGGCCGCTGCCTGCGGGTGCTGCTTGGCGATCTCCTCGATCCGGGCGACGACGGACGCCACCTGGTCGGCCGCCGCGCCCGTGAAGGAGAGCTTGTCCGCCATCAGCGCGTCCAGCTGCGCCCGATCCAGCGGGATGCGCGCATCGGCGGCCAGCTTGTCCAGCAGCTCATTGCGCTCGGCGCCCTGTTCGCGCATGGCCAGTGCCGAGGCGACCGCGTTCTCCTTGATCGCCTCGTGCGCCTCCTCGCGGCCCACCCCGGCGCGCACGGCGCCCATCAGCACCTTCGTCGTGGCGAGGAAGGGCAGGTAGCGGTCCAGCTCCCGGGCGACGACGGCCGGGAAGGCGCCGAACTCGTCGAGCACGGTCAGGAACGTCTCCAGCAGCCCGTCCAGCGCGAAGAACGAGTCCGGCAGCGCGACGCGGCGCACCACGGAGCAGGACACATCGCCCTCGTTCCACTGGTCGCCGGAGAGCTCACCGGCCATCGAGGCATAGCCGCGCAGAATCACCATCAGGCCGTTGACGCGCTCGCAGGAGCGGGTGTTCATCTTGTGCGGCATCGCCGACGAGCCGACCTGGCCGGGCTTGAAGCCCTCGGTGACCAGCTCGTGCCCGGCCATCAGCCGGATGGTCTTGGCCAGCGAGGACGGCGCGGCGGCCAGCTGCACCAGCGACGTCACCACCTCGTAGTCCAGCGAGCGCGGGTAGACCTGGCCGACGGAGGTGAAGGCCCGGCCGAAGCCGAGGTGCGCGGCGATCCGCTGCTCCAGCTCGGCGAGCTTGGCGGCGTCGCCGCCCAGCAGGTCGAGCATGTCCTGTGCGGTGCCGACCGGGCCCTTGATGCCGCGCAGCGGGTAGCGGGAGAGGAGCTCCTCCAGGCGCGCGTACGCCACGAGCAGCTCGTCCGCCGCGGTCGCGAAGCGCTTGCCCAGCGTCGTGGCCTGTGCGGCGACGTTGTGCGAGCGGCCGGCCATCACCAGCTCGGCGTGCTGGGCGGCGAGCGAGCCCAGGCGGGCCAGCACGGCGACCGTACGGTCCCGCATCAGCTCCAGCGACAGCCGCACCTGGAGCTGCTCGACGTTCTCCGTCAGGTCGCGGGAGGTCATGCCCTTGTGGACCTGCTCATGACCGGCCAGCGCGTTGAACTCCTCGATCCGCGCCTTGACGTCGTGCCGGGTGACCTTCTCGCGCTCGGCGATGGAGGCCAGGTCGACGGTCTCCAGGACGCGTTCGTAGTCGGCCAGCGCCTGCTCGGGGACCGCCACCCCCAGGTCCTTCTGCGCCCGCAGCACGGCGAGCCACAGCTTCCGCTCCAGCTTGACCTTGTACTCGGGGGACCACAGCACGGCCAGCTCCGTAGAGGCGTAGCGGCCGGCCAGAACATTGGGGATGCGAGGCTTCGCAGACACAGCAGTCACGTGGGGAGAGTCTACTGGCGGTTTGCGCAGGCCAGCGCCCCGCCCCGGGCTGTGCTTTCCTACAGGGCAGGCGCCGGCCCGTCAGATCTCGTACGGCAGCAGCTCTGGCCGCTTGGCCGGACGGCCGTCCCCGGATGGCGCGACTGCGAACCGGCGATCTTCGTCGACCAGGACGAGCAGGTCGCCCTGCTCGCCCGATGCGTCAGCGAAACGGACCTGCCCGCCGACGTCCGGGCAGCCGGGGCACTCGTCCTGCTCCACGGCGCCAAGATCACCCGCATCTCCACCCTCAAGACGGACGACGTCCACTGCACCGCGAAGGGCAGCAGCACCATCGCCCTCGGACGCCCCCACCAGTAAAGCTCCACCGCCCCAGAGGAATACGTCACCTCCGAATACGTGCACTTCACCGGTTTAGGTCATCCGGCTCGCTCCCTGCGGACTGGGTTGTCGCGCCGGTCGGGGTACGGCGCCTCCTTCGTGAGGGGCCGGAACTGCTCACGGCAGGAGTAGAAGTAGGCCATCGCACGCTCGCCGGGCCGGAACAACTCCTCATGCCAGGGCCGGTGCCCGGTGCGCCAGGCATGCCACATCGCTCGCATCACAGGTGCTCATCGAGAGCGACGACCGTAGCAACGGACCCCGCTCTTCAGCCTGACGGCCCCGTTCGTCACACTGACGCCGTGCCTCGAATAGCCACGGCCACCTCGTCCCGGCAGGTCCGCCGCCTCACCACGATGGCGTTTTTCGGTCCGCCGGTGATCGTCGGGCTGTCGCTGCTGGCCGCCAATCCGGACTGGAGCGGGCTCGGGCTGGCGCTCGGGACCTTCGCGCTGATCGCAACTCTCTCGCTGATGATCATCGCAGCACCGAACGGGTGGCTGATCGTCGGCGGGGTGATCGTGGGGATCGCCGCGCTGTCCGGGCCGGGGCCGGTGCTGCAGGCGGAGGTGATGGCGCACCAAGGGCAGCGGGTGGAGGTGCGGGTCACCTCGGTGAAGACGTACCAGGGCAAGCACGGGCCGGAGTACACCTGCCTTCTGGGGCGGGTGGACGGCAAGCCGCTCAAGCACGCCGAGCTGGGCAACGACTCCTGCGACGGGCCGACGGAAGTCGGGCAGACCGAGGACGTGCTCGTCGACCCGCACGGCTGGACGGCGCCGGAGCTGGCCGAGACGGACTACAGCGGGATCGACATCGCCGCATGGGCCCTGCCGGTGGTACTGGTGCTCTTCGAACTGCTGGTCTGGCTGTCCCGGCGGGTCGGGCTGCGCCGGTTCAAGGGCCGCTGACGGCGCCCGGGTCCCGGAAGAACGTGGCCCGGCCCCCGCACGTGGTGCGGCGGCTCGCCCGCATAGCCGCGCTCGTCCCCCTGCTGATGGTGGGCATCGGCGTGCTCGGCACCAGCCCGGACTGGTTTCCGGCGGCGCTGATCCTCGGTGTGCTGACCGTCGCCCTCGCGATCGCGGTGCTGATGGCGACCGCGACCAAGGGGTGGGTGTTCTTCGCCGGGCTGACCATCGGACTAGCCGTCGTGCTCGGCTCCGGGCTGATCTTCCGGGCCGCGCTGATGCAGAGCCGGGGGCAGCCTACCGAGGTGCGGATCATCTCGGTCTACACCACCAAGGGCAAGACCGGCCCGATCTACCACTGCAGGCTGAAGCGGACCGACGGCAGGCCGATGGACCACGCCAACATCGTCGGCATGGGCTGCAACGCCACGGAGGACGCGGGCACCTCCGAGGACCTGCTGGTGGACCAGAGCGGCTGGCTGGACCCGCAGCCCGTCGATGCCGACTTCAGCCCCCTCCCCGTCGGCGTCGTGGGAGTCGGCGTCGCGATCGGGTTGCGGGAGCTGGCTGTCTGGCAGACTCGCCGGATCGGCCTGCGCGAGGCCGCGGCGAACCCGACGGCGCCCGGCCGGACGAGTGCCAAGCCGAGCGCCGACAACCGGAGCAAGAAGCGCAAGCGGCGCTAGTGTGATGCGCCAGAAATGACGAGGCTAACTTTGTTTCAGGTTTCAGTGGTCGGTGGGTTGATTTTGGTGAGGTAGTCGGCGAGGGAGTTCAGGATCTCGTCGGCGGTCTTGGTCCAGGTGAACGGCCTGGGGTTCTCGTTCCATCCGTCGATCCAGGCCCTGATGTCTTGCTCCAGGGCCTTCACGGAGGTGTGCACGCCGCGGCGGATGAGCTTGTCCGTCAACAGGCCGAACCACCTCTCAACCTGGTTCATCCACGAGGAGCCGGTAGGGGTGAAGTGGACGTGGAAGCGGGGGTGTTTCCGAGCCACGTCTTGATCTCCGCGGTGTTGTGGGTGGCGTAATTGTCGTCTGGTAGAAGGCCCTCCGGCATCCCGGACAGCGTGGCAGGTGATCGACGACTACAACCTGGCCAAGGTGTCGGGCCGCAAACGCACATCGTGACCGACACCCTCGGTCTGCGCCTCGTCGCCTGCGTCACCTCCGCGAACATCGGCGACCGGGACGCCGTGGCGGGCCCGCTGACCCGACTGCGGCGCCTGCACCGCGACGTCACCCTCGTCTGCGCCGACGGCGACTACACCGGCGGCCTCCTCGGCTGGTGCCGGGACAAACCCGCTCTGATCTTGGAGGTCGTCAAGCGCACCGACGACCTTGGCGATGGTTCCATACCACGACAGGCCCAGAACCTTGTCGGCGTAGTCGGCGGCCGACCTCTCCGTCGCAGACGGCAGGAGCCTAACGGGCCGGCGGTCGGCGTTGTCAGGAGCGCTTCAGGATCCGACGAGCGCGGTGGCGACATCCGAACAGGGGTCTTCACGTCCCAGCCCCGGGCACTCCACGGCGGCAGGGCCGGGGATTTGTCAGTGGCACACCGCAGACTAGTGGCGTGTCAAATACCGACCCGATCCTGCCCGCCTCGGCGTGCTCCTCGTCCACGACCGATGAGCCTGATGCCGCATGGCAGGACTACATGCAAGACCCTGTTCTCAAAACCTCCGCTGAGCCGGGCACCACGGGCAACGTGCCGCCCGGTGAGGATCTGAACCTGCACATCGGCTGGGACCGCTTCGAGAAGCTGCTGCTCGCGGTCTGCCGCAGCGGGCTGGGACTTCACCGGATCAGGTTCCGCCGCTACGGCGTGCAGGGCCAGTCGCAGCATGGGATTGACCTGGCCGGACGCGGTCCGGACGGCACCACGGTGGTCCAGTGCAAGGACTACCAGCAGTTCACGCCTGCCGTTCTGCGGGCAGCAGTTGAGAAGTTCGCCACCGGTCGGCGGCCGTTCGGTGCGAAGCACCTGATCATCGCGACGTCGGGATCCACCGAAGCCACCCAGTTCGCCGACGAGCTGGACGCCCTCGAAAACGAGCACCCCGACCTCGACCTGGAGCTGTGGGGATCCGAGCAGATCAACGAGCGTCTTCGGTCCCTCGGCAATGTGGTAGCCCGGTTCTGGACACGCGAGACGGCTGAGTCGTTCTGCACGGACGCTCCGCCCGCGGGGATCCCGGTCCCGCTGCCCGACCGCGTTGAGCAGGCAGAGAAGATCCTCATTGGTCCCCTGAAGACCAGTGCCGTGAGCCCATTGCTGCGGCAGGCGGAGGAGCAGCTCGCCACGGCACCCGAGGTCTCGGCGCGCTTGTACGCGGACCTGGCCCGGCAATTGGAGGAAGCCGGCTTCCTTGGCCACGCCATCGTCTTGAGGCGAAGGCAGCTCGACGCGCTGCAGGCTGCCCGTCTCTTTGACGAGACGGCCCGACTGGCGGCGCAGTTGGCGGTCAACGCCATCCACGCTGGCGAAACGAGCGAGCCCAGGACTCTGGCCGGACAACTCGAGCGCGTGGCAACGGAAGCCGATGAGGCTGGCAGTGAGGCCGCACCGTTGATCAGACGCCACGCCGCACTGGTCCGCGCCGCGCTCGAGGTCGTTGCTCACCCGCTGGGACCGTGTGAAGCGCTACGGACCGCTCTAGAAGACACCACGGAAACCGAGCCAGAGTACCGGCCCGTCCTGGTGCTGCTGCTTGCTGAGCACACTCTCGTCTGGGCCCCGGAAAGACTGCCGGCGCTGGACAAGCTCATCCGCGGCGCCATCGAACAGCAGCGGACACTGGGACCCGAGGCGCAGGATACGCTCATGCGCCTACGTCTCGTCCGGGCCGAGTACGACCCGGCCGAACGCACCGAACTGCAGCGTCTGGCCCGCCGACATCAGCTGCCCGGACGGCTGGCGGCGTGGGTGAATGCCCGCGAGGCACGCCGGTGCGTGTGGGAGAGCATCGCCGACACGGCCCTGGACCACTGGCGCGATGCCGTCGAGGACGCCATCCACGCTGGGCTCGCCGAGGACGCCGCCGACTGGTTGTACGCGATCCGCGCCGTGAACACTCTGTTCGGCCCTTGGGCGGACCTGGACGACGAGCACCGGCTCGCACAGGCGCTACGCGGCACGGGCACAGGCCGCCTGTTGGTGCGTGCCCGCGAGCCGCGCGACTGCGCCCTGTCCGCGAAGGGGAACGCCAAACCCATTGAGGCGGTGCTGTCCGGACGCCGCTGGCTGGTCGACGCCACCGTCGCGGGGGACTTGGGCGGCGAACTCGAGGCCCTCGACTTCCTCGGCGACCTCTACGCCGCGAACCAAGAACCCCGCCTGGCGGTCCGCTTATACGGCCGCGCTGGCCGCAAAGAGAAGTTGCAGGCACTGGCCGCCGTGATGGGCGACCACCCACTGCCCAGTACCCCGATCGGCGACGCGCCCTGGTGGGTACTTCACGCAGACGCCGCACTCGCCCAGGCGCAGGCCGACCTCATTGACGACGACGTGGCACGGGAACTCATGGGCGCCGTCACCTCTCTCGCCGAGAGAGGCCGCGCCGGCGAGTTGACCGAGTCGCCGACGCGCGCGCTCACCCACCAGGCCACCAAGACCGCCTGCTCGCTCGCCGGTCGCGGTACCCCCGAGCAGGCCCTGAAACTCCTGGACCTGCTGGCCGCGGACGTGCCCCGCGAGCCGCACCATTTCCATCACTCCGACCAGGGCCACGCCCAGGCGTGCGTGGCGATCGCCAAAGCGCATCCCAGCGCGGCGAAGCAGGCCCTCACACGACTGTTCGACCTGGCCGAGGCAGGAGTCCAGGAGGCACTCCAGCTGCTGATCGGCGACGAACTGATCGGTCTGATCCGCACGCTCGAGGGCGAGGCCCCCCAGGCAAGCGAGTCAGGGCTGTCTGACGAGGCCATCGCTGAACTTCGAAACCGGATCGGCGACCTGGACGACAGGGGCCTGTACCTCGCAGATGTCGCGCGCGCGTTGTTCGAGCCCGCTCATCCGAAGGCAGTGCTGCGGGCCGAGCAAGCCCGCGACCGGATTCTTCAGCGACCCGCACCCACACCTGGCATCGCCCAGATCGGCTCCGCCCTCGTGCCCGATTCCTACCAGGTGGCTCGCGCACACGGCCTGAACGATGACGACCGTAAGGCCTGTCTGGAGCAACTCCTGGCGATCGCCAGCGACGGGCGGGAGGTCGTCCTTACGCGGCAACAGGCTCTGACTGCGGCGGGGAACCTGGTCGTGGGCCGACCGCAACCGGACCGGCGCTACGCCTTCAAGGCCGTCACGAGCCTGGTGGTCGGCGACGAGCCCGCGAGCTACCTGGGCGAAGTGCTCACGGACAGCCCGCACCCTCTGAGCGCGTTCCGGGTCAACATCGGCTCGGCGTCGCTGCGCGGCCCCGCACTCAAGTTCGCTGCTGCAGCGTCCTACAGTTCTGATGAGTACGCCTGGGTCCGCGACCAGGCGACCGAGTTGCTGGGCAGCCGCGACGAGCACGATGTCCACGAGGCGGCCGCTGCGCTGTGCAGGCTCCCGAACGACATCGCCGGCATCGTCGACCCCGGACTGCTCGCCACCCACGACCACTTCGGCGTCCGCCAGGCCAGTGCCGTCCTGTGCATGAGGTTCCCCGCGCGCCATTACAAGACCGCCCTGAACCTCGCCCGCGACCCCGACTTCCGCGTGCGGCGGGCCCTGGTCGAAGCCGCCGCGAACGCGGCCGTGGAAGGCCCGGAAATCGACGCGATTCGCCAGATCCTGCGCGGCGACCCGCGCCACAGCATCCGGTCCCGCGCGGGAGTGCGACGGACGACTTCTGACCGGGCTGGCGCCCCAGGCCAGACACCGGCATGATCCGGCGGCGGGGCGGAACCCGATGAGGTTGAGGTTCCGCCCCGCAGATCGCCTGCGGTGTGGCCCCACGGCCGCGAGTGGCCCGAGGGCATCGTGCCCCGACTGGTGAAGACCATCGTCAGGTACATGCAGAACCCGAACGGCTGCACGCAGAGCCGGGCCGGGGACGAGACGCGCGCCTGGTCAGACATCGGCCGTGACGTGAGAACCATGTACTTCACGCGCGACGAGATCCGGCTCCCTGGAGCCCTTGCCGGCCGCCGAGAGGCCTGCCAGGCGGGGGCGCCAAGGGGTCATCCGCCGGCGGCGCAACGGCGTTTCGCAGGCGTGTGAATACCTGCTCTCTCCCCAACGCATGGGCAAGGAAGGGAGAAGGAATATCAGGAAGCTTGTCGCTAGGCCTGCATACCTGGAAGGTCGTGCAGATCTCCCTACACGGAGGCGAGGGGCGAGATACGCCCCGCGCTATTGCCTCCGTCACGCGTGGCGCCGTGCGCTTGTCGAGCCTATGGCAGTCGGGCGGGGCTCCGGGTTAGGGCCCCACCCGTCGCCAGTCCGTCACAAGGCCGGGGTTTGTGTGGTCCGCAGGGGTGACCCAGAAGGCTTTGCCCAGCTCAGCGCTAAACTGGGCGCCTGTCCGGCCGTCCCCCGAGGACCGCCCGGTCAGCCGCCGCCCCACCCAGGGCACCAGATGCTCCCGCGCGAACCGCAGATCCGCCGCCCGCCGCATCCGCCAGCCCGGCGCCGCGGCGGCCGGCAGCGGCGCGTCCCAGTCCGACTCCGCGGGCAGTCCGAGCGCCTGCCAGACGGCCTCCGCCACCCGCCGGTGCCCCTCGGCGTCCAGATGCAGCCGGTCGTCCGCCCACAGCCGCGGATCGGCCAGCGCCCGCGAGCCGTACAGATCCACCACCACCGCGCCGTGCCGCGCCGCCAGCGCATCGATCTGCGCGAACAGCCGCTCCATCCGCGGCCGGAAGCGCTCCAGCACGGGCCCCTCGCGCCCCGGGCTGCGCATCAGCACCAGTTGTCCGCCGCCCTTCGCCAGCAGATCGGCCGCCGTCGCCAGCTGAGCGCACACCTGCTCCACATCGCACCGGGGCCGCAGGACGTCATTGAGCCCGCCGACCAGCGTCACCAGCTCCGCGCCCATCGACGCCGCCGGGCCGCACTGCTCGTCGAGGATCTGGCCGATGAGCTTGCCGCGCACCGCGAGATTGGCGTAGCGGAAGCCGGGGGCCAGGGCCGCCAGCCGGGCGGCCAGCAGATCGGCCCAGCCGCGGTAGGAGCCGTCGGGCAGCGCGTCCGACATTCCTTCGGTAAAGCTGTCGCCGACCGCGACGAAACTGGTGTAGTGGGCATTCATCTCCATGGCGCGCAGATCCTATCCCCCCGCCTGCGACCGGCCGCAGGCGTGTACGGTCTGATCGACAAGGGGCAGGTCCAGGCAAGGGATACGAGGTGGGCGCGCGATGACTCCCCGCCGCGGCGACGGCCCGGACGCACCGACCTTCACCGAGCAGGCCCGGCGCCGGCAGCTCATCGAGTGCACCATCGATCTGATCTCCACCCGCGGCTACCCCGCCACCTCGCTCTCCGCCATCGCCGAGCGTGCCGGGGTGTCCAAGGCCGCGGTGCTCTACCACTTCACGTCGAAGGACAACCTCACCCGGGCCGCGCTCGACCAGGTGATGACGCAGTTCCGCGGGTATGTCACCGAGCGGCTGGCGCGGGCGGAGGGCCCCCGCGAGGCCGTCGTCGCCTATGTGCGGGCGATGATCGGCTACCAGCAGGCCAACCGCCGCCATGTCCGCGTGATCACCGAGATGCTGCTCGACGACGCGGGAGGCACCCAGCTCAAGACGCCCGGCTCGCATGACACCGGCGGCCGCTGGCAGGCCCTCGCCGACCTCCTGACGGAAGGTCAGAAAGCGGGCGTCCTACGGGAGTTCGACGCCCGTACGGTGGCCCTGGCGATCGGCGGGGCGATCGACGGAGTGATCGCCCACTGGCTCGTCCATCCCGAACTCGACCTGGACGCCGCGGCCGCCGAACTGGAGACCTTCACCCTCAACGCGATCGAGCGCCGGGCCTGACCCCGGCGCGGGCGAACGCCGGGGTCCGCTCGGGCCGGATGCCGAGCCCGCCCAGCGCCCCGGTCACGGTCCGCAGCGCCGGTATCCGCCGCAGCAGCCGCATCGGCACCGGCAGCCGGTCCCCGTCCAGCGTCCCCTCCAGCGCGGCGCGGATCAGCCCGTGCTCGGCCCGCTGCGAGGACTGCACCACGGCCATCGGCAGCTCCCGTCGCCTTTGCACGCGTGCCAGATCGGCGACGGCGACGGTGCCGCGGCGCAGCGGCCCGGCCAGGATCCGGGCGGCCGCGACCGCATCCTGGAGCGCCAGATTCACCCCCACCCCGCCGACCGGCGACATGGTGTGCGCCGCGTCCCCGATGCACAGCAGTCCGGGCCGGTGCCAGCGCCGCAGCCGCCCGAACGTCACCTCCAGCAGCTTGACGTCCGCCCACGAGCCGATCGTGGCGGTGACCGCGGCGTCCCAGCCGAACAGCGCGCCCAGCCGGTCGCGCAGCCACTGGATGTCATGCGCCCCGCGCAGCGCCGCGTCCTGCCCCTTCGCGATCAGATACGAGGTCTGGTAGTACGTGCCGCGGTCCATGGTGACCGCCGCCTGGCCGTCGCCGAAGCGTGCGAAGACCCGGCCGTCCTTCAGGGAGTCGAGGTGGGGGTACCCCCTGCTCGAACGCAGTTGAGAGCTTGGGGGAGCGTCGACCCGTACCTGCCACACGTCCATCGGCACCTCGAAGCGGTCCTGCCGCAGCCCGGCCGCGGCGCGCACCACCGAGTCCCGGCCGTCGCAGGCCACCGTGAGATCCGCGGCCAGCTCACCGGGCCGGCCCTGCGCATCGACGTAGCGCACCCCGCGCACCCGCCCGCCCTCCGTGCGCAGCTCGGTGACCTCGGTGTTCATCCGCAGGGTGAAGGACGGCTCCCGGGCGCCCGCCGCCGCGATCAGGTTCAGGAAGTCCCACTGCGGAACCATCGCGAAGTATTTGTGCCGCCCCGGGATCCGCCGCATATCGGCCATCACCACCGTGGTGTCGCCGATCTGCATCTGCATCTCCTCCAGCTTCGGGAACGGCAACCTCGCGAACTCCTCGCCCAGCCCCAGCTCGTCCAGCAGGCGCAGCGTCGAGGGGTGCACGGTGTCCCCCCGGAAGTCGCGCAGAAAGTCGCCGTGCTTCTCCAGCACGGTCACCTCGACACCGGCCCTGGCCAGCAGCAGCCCCAGCATCATCCCGGCCGGTCCACCGCCCACGATGCAGCACGTCGTGCGGTCCATCCCTTGCCCCCTCGGCACCTACGGCATACGGACATGACGAACGGCGGCCGGACGTGCCATCGGCACGGGCGACTAACCGATCGGTCAGTAACCTAACCGATCGGTTAGTCTCGGGGTGTGCGGGGTCCGCATGTGTGCGTCAGGTCTTTCCGAATCGGACCGCGGCGTTCGCGGCTGCGGCTCACACCGCGGGCGGCCGCTGCTGAAGGACCAGCTCCCGCAGCACGTCCTCCATCGTCACCAGCCCCGCCAGCGTCCCGTCGTCACCGATCACCGCGGCCAGATGGGTACGGGAGCCGCGCATCGCCGTCAGGACGTCGTCCAGCGGGGTCGCGGCCCTGACCCGGGCGATCGGGCGCAGCGCGCCGACCGGGAACGGCAGATCGCGCGGGGTGGCGTCCAGCGCGTCCTTGACGTGCAGATAGCCGAGGATGCGGCTGTCGTCGTCGACGACCGGGAAACGCGAGAACCCGGACCGGGCGGTCAGCCGCTCCAGGTCCTCGGCGGTGACCCCCATCCGCGCGACGACGACCCGGTGCGCGGGCAGCACCACATCGCGCACCGGGCGCCGGCCCAGTTCCAGGGCATCGCGCAGCCGCTCCCGGGCCCGCTCGTCCAGCAGGCCGGCGGCCCGCGAGTCCTCGACCATCTTGGCCAGCTGGTCGTCCGAGAACGTCGCGGCGACCTCGCTGCGGGTCTCCACCCGCATCAGCTTCAGCAGCACATTGGCGAACGCGTTCACCGTGAAGATCACCGGACGCAGCGTGCGGGTCAGCGCCACCAGCGGCGGCCCCAGCACCAGGGCGCTGCGCACCGGCTCGGCCAGCGCGACGTTCTTGGGCACCATCTCGCCGAACAGCATGTGCAGATAGGTGGCCAGGGACAGCGCGATCACGAACGACACCGGGTGCACCAGCGCCTCGGAGATGCCCACGGCGTGGAAGACCGGCTCCAGGATGGAGGCGATGGCCGGTTCGGCGACCGCACCCAGCACCAGCGTGCACAGCGTGATGCCCAGCTGGGCGGCGGCCAGCAGCGCCGAGACGTGCTGGAGCCCCCACAGGACGCTGGTGGCCCGCCGGTCACCGCGTTCGGCATGCGGTTCGATCTGACTGCGGCGCACCGAGATCAACGCGAACTCGGCACCCACGAAGAAGGCGTTGACGACCAGCGTCAGCAGGCCCACGAAGAGCTGGAGGGCGATCACCGGCCGGCCTCCGTCCCCGCACCTCCGCCGCCCGCCAGGGGCGCGTGCAGCAGCACCCGCGCGGCGCGGTGCCCGGAGGCATCGAGCACGTCCATCGTCCAGCCGGCGACCTCGACGGTGTCGCCGCGCACCGGGATGCGGCCCAGCTCGGTCGCGATCAGCCCGGCCAGCGTCTCGTACGGCCCGTCCGGCGGCCGCAGGCCGATCCGCTCCAGCTGGTCGGTGCGGGCGGCGCCGTCGGCCTGGTAGGCGGCGCGGCCCTCGGCGTCGGATCCGGCCGGTGCCAGATCGGGCGTCTCCAGCGGGTCGTGCTCGTCGCGGACCTCGCCCACCACCTCCTCGACGATGTCCTCCAGCGTCGCGACACCGGCCGTGCCCCCGTACTCGTCGATGACCACGGCCATGGTCCGCCGGCCCGACAGCCGGTCCAGCAGCCGGTCCACGGTCAGCGTCTCCGGCACCAGCAGCGGCTCGCGCAGCAGCTCGGCGACCGGCAGGCGGGGGCGGCGCTCCGCCGGGACGGCCAGGACGTCCTTGATGTGCGCGACCCCGACGACGCTGTCCAGGCTGCCGCGGTAGACCGGGAAACGGGACAGCCCCGTCGCCCGGGTCGCATTGGCGACGTCCTCGGCCGTGGACTGCACCTCCAGTGCCATCACCTGCACCCGCGGCGTCATCACGTTCTCCGCGGTCAGCTCGGACAGGGCCAGGCTGCGGACGAACAGCTCGGCGGTGTCCGCCTCCAGCGCGCCCTCCTTGGCCGAATGCCGGGCCAGCGCCACCAGCTCCTGCGGCCCGCGGGCGGAGGCCAGCTCCTCGGCGGGCTCCAGGCCCATCCGGCGCACCATGTGGTTCGCGGCGTTGTTGAGATGCCTGATGAACGGTTTGAACGTCGCGCTGAAGCCGCGCTGAGCGGTGGCGACGTTCTTGGCGATGGCCAGCGGGCTGGAGATCGCCCAGTTCTTCGGCACCAGCTCGCCGATGACCATCAGGGCGACCGTGGAGATCGCCGTACCCAGGACCAGCGCCGCCGACTCGGCGACCGAACGCGCTAGACCGATCGCGGCGAGCGGTCCGGCCAGCAGCGTGGCGATGGCCGGTTTGGAGAGCATGCCGATGACCAGGCCGGTCACCGTGATGCCCAGCTGCGCGCCGGAGAGCTGGAAGGTCAGGCTGCGGACCGCCTTGAGGGCGCTGTCCGCACCGCGCTCGCCGCGCTCGGCCGCACGTTCGAGGTCGCTGCGCTCGACGGTCGTCAGCGAGAACTCGGCCGCGACGAAGACGCCGCAGGCCAGTGTCAGGAGGAACGCCACGCCCAGCAGAAGCAGGTCGGTCATCGGGTCACCTCACGTCCCATGATCGAACAGGATCGGGACGTTCGCCCTCCGTGGCCCGGACCGGCATCCGGAGCGGTCCGGCTCAGTCCCCGTCCGCCAGGTGCTTGACCCACCGGCTCCACTGCGGCTCCGGCGCGTAGCCCGCCGCGCGCCAGGCATGCTGGGCCAGGTCGTTGCGGTCCAGCACCATCGCGTCCCCGCGCCGCCCGCCGAGCGCGACGAAGCGCTCCTCGGCGGCCGCCAGCAGCGCACCGCCGACCCCCTGCCTGCGGTGGCCGGGATGCACGGCCAGCCGGTACAGATGGCAGCGCCAGCCGTCGAACCCGGCGATGACCGTCCCCGCCAGCTCGCCGCCTCGCTCGGCCAGCAGCAGCGACTCGGGGTCGCGGGCCAGCAGGCGCGCCACCCCGTCGGAGTCGTCGCTGATGCTGGTGCCCTCGGCGGCCACCTTCCAGAAGGCCAGTACGGCATCGAGATCGGACGGTGCCGCGGCCCGGATGTGAAGATCACTCATACCGCGATCCCACCACCGGGCCGACGGCGCTGTCGATGCCTTTTCCACGCGCCGGACCGCCGTCCCGTCCCGCTCAGCTGCCCTTCAGCTCCTCCAGCACCGGGGCGAACGCGTCCAGGAACGGCTCCAGGACGGTGATGTAGGAGAACCCGTAGCGCTCGCGCCGCTCGCGCAGCTGCTCGGCCATCTGGGCGGGCGTGCCGATCAGCAGGGTCGGCGAGTCCAGCGCCTGGTCCGCGGTCAGCCCGATGTCCCGCGCGGCGACCTCCCGCGCCGCCGCCCGGCGGTCATCGGTGGGCAGCACCTGCTGGACGAGGATGTTCAGCTCGGCCGGCTCCGGGCGCCCGGCGGCGTACTCGTGGTACCGGGCCACCGAGGCCGCCAGCGCGTCCGGCGGCAGGAGCTCCAGGACTCCCTCCGCCTTGCCCGGCGCCTGCCGGCCGCCGGTGAACGCCGCGATCTGCGCATGACGGGCCGTCAGGCGCAGCATCCGGGGGCCGTTGCCGCCGATCAGCAGCGGCGGACGGGGCTTCTGCGCGGGCTGCGGCGCATACCCGGCATCGCCCAGCAGCCGGTCCAACTCCTCGACGGTGTGCTGGAGATGGTCCACCCGCTGACCGGGCGAGCCCCAGGGCAGCCCGGCCGTTTCGTGCTCGGCGCGGACGTAGCCCGTCCCCAGCCCGAGCTCCAGCCGGCCGCCGGTGAGCGCATCGGCGGACGCCACCTCGCGGGCCAGCAACGCCGGGTTCCAGAAACCCGCGTTGAGGACGAACGTCCCCACCCGCGGCCGCTCGGTCGCCTCCGCCGCGGCGATCAGCGCGGTAAACGGCGCCGGCATGCCCAGATGATCCGGGACGAGCAGGACGTCGTAGCCCAAGTCCTCGGCACGGCGGCATTTCTGACGCCAGGACGCCCCGTCGTCGAGAGCGAACATATTGATACCGAAGCGGAACGGGCGCGGCATGGGACTCCCTTGAGGACGGACGGGCGCGGGCCGAGGCCGCACACCGTGCGGCCGTGATCGTCCGAACGACGCGGCCGCTCCCGGCATTCCCGTCCGGAGCCGGTCCGGCCGCCTTGCCGGTGCTAGCGCCGGGGCGCTAGCGTGAAACCGTGGCGAAGACACAGCTGAACGTTCGTGTGGACGAGGCCACCGCCGACGCGGCGCGGGAGCGCGCCCTCCAGCGGGGAGTGAGTGTGAACCGCTATATCGAGGAACTCGTCCTCAAGGACGCCGGAGAGGTCGGCCAGACCTTCGTCGAGGCGGCCGCCGACTTCATGAAGCAGTACGAGCGCGTCTTCGCCGAGGAATTCGGCCGCGAGCCCGAAACGCTCCCCGGTCCGCCCCCCGGCCCCGAACGACGGCCGTCCCCGTAACCTCCGGGGCATCCTGGGCCTCACCACAGCACGGACGACACGGACATCCCGGGGGCGGACATCACCCTGCGCATCGACCTCGCCTGGCTCCTCCTGATCGCCGAACGCCACACCCCCGGAGACCCCCAGGTCACTGACTGGGGTGCCCTGGTGGCCGCCGTCAGCCGCCACGAGGCGGAGATATTCGGCGTCCCCGTCTATCCCGACCCCCAGGACCGCGCCGCGGCCCTCCTCCAACTCCTCCTCCAGGTACCGGCGTTGGAGCGCTCGAACGCCATGTTCGCCACCGCCGTCGCCTACGGCTACCTCGTCGCCGGCGGCCTGAAGGTCACCATCTCTCCCGAGCAGGTCCGCGACCTCGCCCGGCTCGTCAAGGACGGCACGGCGGACGTCCGCGCCATCGCCGACATCCTCCGCACCTGGACGGAGTGACGGCCCCGCCGCAGGCCGCCTCCTCGGACCGGCCCGACGACCGGCCCGACGACCGGCCCGACGACCGGTCCCAACGGCCCGACGTCAGGACGGCAGGCGCAGCGGTCCCGCGCCCCACAGTTCCGGTGCCAGCCACTCCCGTGCCGCCGTACGGAAGGTCTGCGGCGGCAGGGAGCCGGAGCCCTGCGGAATCACGCCCAGGAGCGGGGCACCCGCGGACTCGGGCAGATCGGTGAGGTTGCAGCGCGCGGCGAGGTCGGGCCGCGCGGGCCAGTCGCCGATGACGACACCGGGGCAGTGGAGGCCGTGCGCCCGCAGGGCCAGGGCGGTCAGGGCGGTGATGTTGAGGGTGCCGAGACCGGCCTGGACGACCACCAGGACGGGGGCCCTGGCCAGGCGGGCGGCGTCGGCGAGGGTGTGGCCTTCGTCGTCGAAGCGGACGAGGAGGCCGCCGGCGCCCTCGACGAGCACCAGGTCGTGCGAGGCGTCCAGCTTGGCGGCGGCCTCGGCGATCTCGGCCGGGCCCACCGCGGGCAGCCCGGCCCGGGAGGCGGCCGTGGCGGGCGCCAACGGCTCGGGAAAGCGGGCGAGTTCGGCCGTGGTGACCGGACCCGCCAGCCGCACGACCTCCGCCGCGTCGCCCGCCTCGTCGGCGCCCACCCCGGTCTGTGCCGGTTTGAGCACCGCCACCGAACGGCCCTCGGCGAGCGCCGCCGCAGCGATCGCGGCCGTGGTCACGGTCTTGCCGATCTCCGTGCCCGTGCCCGTCACGAACAGCACCGACATCTCTCGTTGCTCCCTGGGGTCGATCCGATGGGTCAGGGCCGGACGGACCCTAGCCCTCGCGCGCCGCCGCGCACACCGCGGCGCAGATGCGTGCCACGTCGTCGTCGCCGGTGATGTACGGCGGCATGGTGTAGATCAGATCCCGGAACGGCCGCAGCCAGACGCCCTCCCGGACCGCCGCCCGGGTCGCGGCCGCCATGTCCACCGCATGGTCGAGCTGGACGACGCCGATCGCGCCCAGGACGCGGACGTCCCGCACCCCGGCCACGCCCGCGGCCGCCGCCAGCCCGTCCCGCAGCCCGGTCTCGATCCGTTTGACCTCCTGCGCCCAGGCCTGGGACAGCAGCAGACCGATGGAGGCGTCCGCGACGGCGGTGGCCAGCGGGTTGCCCATGAAGGTGGGGCCGTGCGCCAGAACGGGAAGCTCGCCCTGCGAGATGCCTTCGGCGACCGCGGCCGTGCACAGCGTCGCCGCGAGGGTGAGATAACCGCCGGTCAGGGACTTGCCCAGACACATGACGTCGGGTGCGACGCCGGCGTGCCCGGCCGCGAAGAGTTCGCCCGTACGGCCGAAGCCGGTGGCGATCTCGTCGAAGACGAGCAGGACGTCGTGCGCGTCGCACGCCTCGCGCAGCGCCCGCAGATACGCGGGGGAGTGGAAGGACATTCCGCCCGCGCCCTGGACGACCGGCTCCACGATCACCGCGGCCAGTTCGTCGGCGTGCCGGGCGATCAGATCGTGCAGATGCGTCAGATAGGCCGGATCGGGCGGGGTGTCGAAACCGGGCGGCGGTGCGTCCGCGAAGATCTGCCGCGGCAGCACCCCCTGCCACAGCTCGTGCATACCGCCGTCCGGATCGCAGACCGACATCGGCTGCCAGGTGTCGCCGTGATAGCCGCCCCGCCAGGTCAGCAGCCGCTGTTTGCTCGGCCTGCCCAGCGAGCGCCAGTACTGAAGGCACATCTTGACGGCGACCTCGACCGACACCGAGCCGGAGTCGGCCAGGAAGACATGCTCCAGCGGCTCCGGGGTGAGATCGACGAGCCGTTTGGCCAGGCGTACGGCGGGCTCGTGGGTGAGCCCGCCGAACATCACATGGCTCATCCGCTCCAGCTGGCCCCGCGCGGCGTCGTTGAGCACCGGGTGGTTGTAGCCGTGCACCGCCGACCACCAGGACGACATCCCGTCCACCAGCTCATCGCGCCCCTCGGCGGGGCGGGCCAGCCGCAGCCGGACGCCGGACGCCGACTCCACCAGCAGCGGCTCGGCGCGGCCGGGCATCGGCCCGTACGGATGCCAGACGTGCTGCCGGTCGAGCGCCAGGAGTTCGTCGGGGGTGAGCGCCGCGGCCGGGCCGGGGAGCGGCTCAGGCATTGGGCGGCAGGTCGGTGCCGGCGCCACGGCGGCGTACCGAGACCAGGTCCCGGCGGGTGTCGTCCGAGGGCGGCGCGGGGACGGCCGCCGCGGGAGCCTCCTCGGCCGGGGTCGCCGCCTCGCTGCCCGTACGGTGCTCCGGCAGCGTCGTGGTGTCCGTGCCCTCGACCTCGAACCCGGCGTCCGCGATCATCGCCAGATCGTCCTTGCCGGCCTGGCCCTCACTGGTCAGATAGTCGCCGAGGAAGATGGAGTTGACCAGGTGCAGGGCGAGCGGCTGGAGGCTGCGCAGATGCACCTCGCGGCCGCCGGCGAGCCGTACCTCGACGTCCGGGCAGACGAACCGCACCATCGCCAGGATGCGCAGCGCGCGCTGGGGGGTGAGGTTCCATTCCTCGGCGAGGGGGGTGCCCTCGAAGGGGATCAGGAAGTTGACGGGGACGGAGTCGGGGTCCAGGTCGCGCAGGGCGAAGACCACATCGACCAGGTCGGCGTCGCTCTCGCCCATACCGGCGATCAGGCCGGAGCAGGCGGACATGCCCGCCGCCTGGGCCTGCTGGACGGTCGAGACCCGGTCGGAGAAGTCGTGTGTGGTGCAGATATCGCCGTACGTGGCTTCCGAGGTGTTGAGGTTGTGGTTGTACGCATCTGCCCCCGCGGTGCGCAGCCGTTCGGCCTGGCCGTCGGAGAGCAGACCCAGACAGGCGCACACCTCCACGCCCTCGTTCTGCTCCTTGATGGTGGAGATGGTCTCCGAGACCCGGTCGACGTCCTTGTCCGTCGGCCCGCGCCCACTGGCCACCAGGCAGACCCGCTTGGCACCGCCCGCCACACCGGCGGCCGCCGCCTTGGAGGCGTCATCGGGCTTGAGCCAGGTGTACTTGAGGATCTCGGCCTTCGAGCCCAGCCGCTGCGAGCAGTACGAGCAGTCCTCGGGGCACAGGCCCGACTTGAGGTTGACCAGATAGTTGAGCTTGACCCGCCGCCCGAACCACTGGCGGCGCACCTTTCCGGCCGCGGCCACGACATCGAGCAGCTCGTCATCGGAGGTCGCCAGTACGGCGAGCGCCTCTTCGCGGGTCGGCAACTCGCGCCGCAGTCCCTTGTCCACCAGTGTGTTCAGCAGGTCCATGGCGTTGATCCTGGCCTACGTCACCGCCCCCGGCCAAGGAGGATTCCCACAACGCGCCGCGATCGGGGTGTGTGTATCGCCACACCGTGACCGTGCGGAACGACCGCTAACGTCTATCGACAGCCCACAATCACCTCCCCCTTCGGCTCCACCCACCCCTCCGCCGTCAACCACGCGGAGCCGGCATGCGCGGCCGCGGGACGGGGACGGGAAGACAAGGACGCCGATGCCACAGGAATCAGCCACCGCGCCGCCGCGTGACGCCATCGCACCGGGCCCGGCCGCATCCGTACGCCCGGTGTCCGGCGCGGCCTTCGACTGGATCGACGCGGCGCACGACCACCGCCGACGCGCCGGGCTGGTCCGTACGCTGCGGCCCCGCCCCGCCGCCTCCCCGCTGCTGGACCTGGCCGGCAACGACTATCTGGGGCTGGCCCGCCACCCCGAGGTCACCGACGCCGCCGCCCGCGCCGCCCGGCAGTGGGGCGCGGGCGCGACCGGCTCCCGCCTGGTGACCGGCAGCACCGAACTGCACGCCCAACTGGAGGCCGAACTGGCCGCGTTCTGCGGCTTCGAGGCGGCGCTGGTGCTGTCCTCGGGCTATGCGGCCAACCTCGCCGCCGTCACCGCGCTCACCGACCGCACCACCCTCCTCGTCTCCGACGCGGGCAACCACGCCTCCCTGATCGACGGCTGCCGCCTGTCCCGGGCCCGTACGGAGGTCACCCCGCACGCCGACCCGGCGGCCGTACGCGCCGCACTCGACGGCCACCGGGGGCGGGCGCTGGCCGTGACCGACTCGGTGTTCTCCGTCGACGGCGATGCCGCGCCGCTGGGCGCGCTCGCCGCGGCCTGCCGGGCGCACGGTGCCGCGCTCCTCGTCGACGACGCGCACGGGCTGGGCGTGCTGGGCGACGGCGGACGCGGCGCGGTGGCGGCCGCCGGGCTCGCCGGGGACGCCGACGTGGTGACCACCGTGACGCTCTCCAAGGCGCTCGGCTCCCAGGGCGGCGCGGTCCTCGGCCCGGCCCGGGTCATCGAGCATCTGGTCAACACCGCCCGGTCGTTCATCTTCGACACCGGCCTGGCCCCCGCGGCGGCTGGCGGCGCGCTCGCCGCGCTCCGGCTGCTCCGCCGCGAACCCCAGCGCTCCCGGCGTGCCCGCGAGGTGGCCGCCGCCCTGCACACGCGGCTCACCGCGGCCGGTCTGTCGGCGGTACGGCCGGATGCCGCGGTGGTCTCCGTACAGGCGCCGTCCCCGCAGCAGGCGGTCCGCTGGGCGGCCGACTGCCGCGAGGCCGGGCTCGCGGTCGGCTGCTTCCGGCCGCCGTCCGTCCCGGACGGGATCTCCCGGCTGCGGCTCACCGCCCGGGGAGACCTGACGGACGATCAGGTCGATACGGCGGTGGGCGTGATCATCGCCACCGCACCGGCCGGTTGAGGGAAGCGACGATGCGGCGTCGTCCAAATACCGTCTGACGTTGCAGACTTCACCGCTTTGAGCGAGAGAAATCCGTATATCTCCGCGGATCGGCCCGCAGAACGGCGGCAGGAGTGGCACCCTGGCGCGCACAGCACCAGGCCGAGGCGTACCGGGCACCCGGTGCGGCCCCGGCGGGAAAGGGACGACGTCGCGATGGCCGACCACCAGGAATCCTCACTCACCCTGCCGACCGCCCCGGCCTCCGTGGCCCTCGCCCGCCGCCATGCGCTCAAGGTGCTGGCCGACTGGGGCCTGCCCGACGGCGCCGAGACCGCCGACACCGTCCGGCTGATCGTCTCCGAGCTCGCCACCAACGCCGTCCTGCACACCTTCGGCACGTCCCCGACGTTCACCGTCGCGCTCCGCCTCGACCGCGGGGAACTGCTGCGGGTCGGCGTCACGGACAGCTCTCCGCGCCGGCCCCAGCGGCTGCCCGCCGCCGTCCAGCAGGACAACGGGCGGGGCATGGTCATCATCCGCTCGCTCGCCGCGGAAGCCGGCGGGCGGCTGTCGGTCGTGCCCAGTGAGTGCGGCGGGAAGACCGTCAGCATCGCGATGCCGTGGACGGCCGCCGCCGGGTGAACGACCGCGCGGCCCTCCCGGTGACCGGCCGCCCGGCCCGCCCGCTTCAGGACGCCGGCTTGCGGGCGAACGCGCCGTGCAGCAGGGCGCGCAGGGTGTCCGCGGCCGGGGTGCCGCTGCCGGAGCGGGAGGCCACCGAGATCGTGCGGCGCAGCTCGGGCGGATCCAGCCGGCGCATCCCCAACGGGGTCACCGCCCCGACCGCCATCATCTCTGGCACCACCGCCACCCCCATCCCGGCGCTGACCAGCGCACACACCACCCCGTAGCCCGGGGACTCACAGCGCACCGCCACACTCGCCCCGGCGGCCGCCAGAGCCGCCTCCACCGCCCGCCGGTTGGGATTGGCCGGCGCCATGCTCACCAATGGCTGGCCGGCCAGTTCGCTCAGCGCGAGCCGCCCGGTGCCCGCCGACAGGGCGTGGCCGGGGGCCGTGACCAGCACCAGCTCCTCGGTCAGCAGCGGCTCCAGCCGTACGCCGTCCGGCACCGGCACCGCCTCGCCGGGCACATACTCGTGCGTCAGCGCCAGATCCACCTCGCCCAGCGCCACCGCCGTCATCTCCTGGGGCGGGACGAACTCCGTCACGCTCAGCTCCACATCCGGGTGCGCCCGACGGAACGAGCTGAGCGCGGGCGGCAGCAGATGCGTACCGGCCGTCTCGAACGTGCCCACCCGCAGCCGCCCGCCGGACAGCCCGGTCAGCCGCGCCAGCTCGTGCCGCGCCAGGTCCAGCTCGTCCAGCACCCGCCGCGCCCGTACGAGCAGCAGCTCACCGGCCGCCGTCAGCCGGGCGCCGCGGTGGTGACGCACCAGCAGCGCCGCCCCCGCCTCCCGCTCCAGCTTGGCCAGCTGCTGGGAGAGCGCGGGCGCGGTGTAGCCGAGCCGGTCGGCCGCCCGGGTGATCGAACCGGCCTCCGCCACCGCCACGAGGGCGGCCAGCCGGGTGGGGTCGTACACGGGATCCGCCGCCTCCTCCTGAGCCTCCCGGGCCTTCCGGGACGCACCGGCTCCACCTGCGGAGCCTTAAGAATCCCTTTGGGCTGACCCTCAAGATTCCCAGTACCTATTAAAGGCCCTGAGGAGCGAGGCTGCTCTCATGGACGGACAGCTGATGACTTTCACCGCCGTCGCCGCGGGCATGGTCGCCCTGCCGGGCGCGGACTTCGCGGTCGTGGTGCGCCAGGCCCTGGACTCGCGCCGGGCAGGAGTGGCGGCCGCGCTCGGCGTCGCCGGCGGGCTGCTGGTGCACACCGCGCTGGCGGTGGCCGGACTGGCGGCGGTGCTGGTGGCCGTGCCGACGCTGTTCCAGACCGTCCAACTGCTGGGCGGCGGCTATCTGTTGTATCTGGGCATCCGTTCATTGAGCGCGGCCGCACTGCAGTGGTCCGCAGCGCGCGCGGAGCGGCTCGCCGCTGCGGCGCAGGACGGATCCGCCGGGGAGGCCCGCGCCGGGAACGCACCCGCCCGGGACCTCGCCGCTCAGGGCCCCCGGCCCGGTGCGACGGCCCGCCGGAGCACCGCACACAGCCTGCGCCAGGGCTTTCTCACCAATGCGCTCAATCCCAAGGCCCCCGTTCTCTTCCTCAGTCTGCTCCCGCAGTTCGTCCCGGCGGGACAGCCCCCGCTGCCCCGCACCCTGTTGCTGGCCGCCATCGTCGTCGCCATGGCGGCGGTGTGGTTTCCCGCCGTGGCACTGCTCGTCGACCGCCTCGGCGGCCAACTGCGGCGCCCGCCGGTGGCCCGCGCCCTGGAGGCGGCCACCGGAACGCTGCTGACCGTGCTGGGCGGCGTCCTGCTGGCCGAGCTGGTGCTCGCCTGACAGGTCACCGCGTGGCAGGTCACCGCACCGCAGGTCACCGCGTGGCAGGCCACCTCGCGGCCGGTCACCGCACCGCCGGTCACTGTTCCAACGTACCGGCGGCCACTGACACTCGGCCGCGGACCTCAGCCCACCCGCCCGTACCACACCGCGGAGCTCCAGATCCGCTCCAGCCGCACCACCGCACCCGACTTGGGCGCATGCCAGATCCGGCCGCGGCCCGCGTAGATGCCGACGTGGTACACGCCGCGGGCCGTGTGGAAGAAGACCAGATCGCCGCTTCTGCGCGCCGCGCGGGAGACATGGTTGATGTGGTTGTACTGCGCGGCGGCGGTGCGGGGCAGCATCCTCCCCGCGTGCCTGAACGAGTAGCGGGTCAGCCCCGAGCAGTCGAAGCGGTACGGGCCCTGGGCGCCCCACTGGTAGGGGGAGCCGCGCTTGGAGGCCGCGATCCGCAGGGCCTTGGCGGAGATGGCGGCGGCGTCGGCGTCCTGGGCCGTTCCCGGGCCCAGGGTGGTGCCCGCGACGGTGATCATCGTCAGGGCGGAGACGGTGCCGGCGCGAGCCAGCAGATGCGGCAGATGCCTGCGCACGCTCATGCGCAACCCTTCGTCAGCCGCCTGCGAAGGGGGACCTGTCGGGTTCGGGCAGGCGAAGAATGCCCGGCCGTGCGTACGGCTTCACCCCAAGGAGCGCGTCGGCCCGAAGGCCGCGGCCCCGTCGTGCTCGGTTCCTCCGCTCCTGCCGGTCCATACCGCATCGACCTGACATCCGGACGGCGGCAGGATTGGGCGTCCGTCCGGACCGCCCCGTCGCTGTGGCGGGGTCTTGTCGTGGAGGGATCTTCACGCCCTCGCCGTCCAAAATCCGGCAAGAAATGCGTTGTTACACCACTGTGTGACATTGGTCACATTTGATCCAAAAGGTGGCTTATGGCGGTTTTCCGGGGTGGTCCGTCGCGACCGCCGACGCCAGGACCAGCGGCGACGCGTCGCCTGCCGGACGACGTGCGGGCGTGTTCTGCAAGTTGTCACCCCTTCATCGCGGGCCCGCCTGCTACGCCGTCCGGGCTCGTCGGGCGCGGTCGGTGTCGGATTCAGGGCGCGGACTGCGGCGGTACCGTGACGAGTCCGGCTCGCCGTTCACCGTCCAGGACCAGGAGCGCGCGGGTCAGCGTCGCGGTGTGCAGTTCGCTCTCGCCCCGGCTGTGCATCAGCGCCAGCGCCTCGCGCAGCGCGGCCGCCGAGCGGACCAGTGCCTGGGCCGCGCGCAGCGCGCTGTAAGTGCCGCCGCTGCGCGCCGGATTGATCCGGCCCAGCAGATCGACGACCTCCAGATAACGGTCGATCACCTCGCCCTCGGCTCGCGTCAGCGCGGGCAGCGGCGGCAGTTCCGGTGGCAGCATCCCGGCTCACCGCACGCCGAACGGGGCGGACTGCTGCTTGCGGCCGCGGGTGAGCCCGTCGATCAGGCCGTACTCCTGTGCCGACGGCGCGTCGAAGATCTTGTCGCGCTCGATGTCCGCCGCGATCACCTGCCGCGGCTGACCGGTGTGTTCGGCGAGCAGCTTCTCCAGGGTGCCGCGGGTGCGCAGCAGTTCCGTCGCCTGGATCTCCAGATCGGCGACCTGGCCCTGGACCGGCTCGCTGAGCGACGGCTGGTGGATCAGGATCCGGGCGCCGGGCAGCGCCAGCCGCTTGCCCGGCGTACCGGCGGCCAGCAGCACCGCGGCCGACGAGGCGGCCTGGCCCAGGCACACCGTCTCGATGTCGCAGGAGACGAACCGCATCGTGTCGTAGATCGCGGTCATCGCGGTGAAGGAGCCGCCGGGGGAGTTGATGTAGAGCGAGATGTCCTGCTCCGGGGCGGCGTGTTCGAGGTGGATGAGCTGGGCCATCACGTCGTTGGCGGAGGTGTCGTCGATCGCGGTGCCCAGGAAGATGATCCGCTCGCTCAGCAGCTTGGAGTACGGATCCAGGGTGCGCGTCCCGTTGGTGGTGCGCTCGGTGAATTCCGGCAGGACGTAGCGGGCCGTCGGTCGCAGCATGACCGCTCCTCTCCTCTGTTCTGTAAAAAATGTACAGGACGTACATCCCGTTAGAATGGGAGCATGGCCTACGAAATTCCGGTGACGCAAGCCCGGGCGGAGCTCGCGGATCTGATCAACCGCGTCGTCTACGGCAGCGAGCGGGTGGTCGTCACCCGCCACGGAAAACCCCTGGTCGCGTTGGTTTCCGCCGCTGACCTGCAACTCCTCGAGGAGCTGGGGCGGCGCGAGCAGGACGCTCAGGACGAGCAGGTGATCAGTACGGTGTCCACGGTGCGGCAGCTGCCGTCCGCTGCGGGCGAACGGCGCCGGTTCGGTATCGCGGCAGAACACCGCGACCCGGCCGCCGGGGACCGGCGACCGGGTCGGGAGAGATGACGGTTCGGCGGGCGCCGACCGTACGGGGGAGCGGGTGGCTCAGGAGCTGAGCTGCCAGATGGCGTGTGCGATGGCGTCGGTGTTGATGTCCAGCGCCTTCTCGTCGAGGTTCTTCGAGGTGTCGCAGGACTGGTGGTAGCAGGCGTCGAACGCCTTGCCCGCCTCGCCGCCCCAGTTCTTCGCCTGCTGCTCGGTCTTGATGTAGTCGGCGCCCGAGAAGAGGCCGCCGACCGGGATGCCCGCGTCCTTGAACGAGGCGTGGTCCGACCGGCCGTCGCCCTCGGTCTCCTTCTCGGTAGCGATCTTCTTGGTCGCGAACCAGTCCTTGAAGACCTTCTCCAGGCGGCTGTCGTCGTCGTAGACGAAGTAGCCCGGGTTCGGCGAGCCGATCATGTCGAAGTTCAGATACGAGTCGATCTTCGACTTGTCGGCGCCGAGCTTGTCGACATAGGCGCGCGAGCCGACCATGCCGTCCTCTTCGTCGCCGAACCAGGCGAACCGCAGATGCTTGGCGGGCTTGAGGTGGGAGTTGGCGACCGCGAGGGCGACCTCGAGGATGCCGGCCGAACCGGAGCCGTCGTCGTTGATGCCGGGACCCGCGGGGACCGAGTCCAGATGGGCGCCGGCCATCACGGTCTTGCCCTCGTCGCCGCCCGGCCAGTCGGCGATGACGTTGTAGCCCTTGGCGCCGTTGTTGTCGAACTCCTGGATCCGGGTGGTGAATCCGGCCTTGTCCAGTTTGCCCTTGATGAAGTCGACGGACGCCTTGTATCCCGCCTGCCCGTGGGCGCGGTTGCCGCCGTTGGCGTCGGCGATCGACTGGAGCTGGTCGAGGTCGGCCTTGACGGCCTTGACGTCGATGTCCGGTGCGTCGGCCGGGGCGGGATCGGCGTAGGCGCCGGCCGCGGTGAAGAGCGTGGCGGCGAGGGCGGTGGCGGCGCCCGCGGCCAGCGCGGCCCGGCGTATTCGTACGGAACGAGTCACGTATGGCTCCTGGTGTGGGGGGTTGGAGCGGAGCTGTTGGGTGTTCTGGTGCGCGCAGAGGTGCCACGCGCCGTGGTCTTGACGCGCGCATGCTGGGCGCGCACCTGAGGATTGCGATCACTTTCCGTACGGTCAAGAGCGGATACCGGACAAGGGTGTTCACGGAACGTGCCGCGGTGGTCGCCTAGCCGTCCGTTTTCCGCTCTTTTCCTGGTAATTGCGGGGTGGGGTGCACCCCGGTGTCTCCCGTTGCCGGCAGGTAACGGACGGAAGTGCGGCGTGTTACGACGAGGGTGGGATCGGGTGTCCGGATGCTCCGGTGCGTAACGCCGCTGAAATCACGCCGAACTACGCTCACAGTGCGGAGATGTTGATGGTGAACTGCTGGAAGTCGATTTGCTCCCCCTTTAGTTAATGCGTGGTACATCTAAGCGCGCGGGTATGCCCACGCCCGTGACCTGGGGAAATGCTCCCGGGTGTGAAGACTGTGAGGTGGAACGTATGCAACTGACCCCGCATGAACAAGAACGCTTGATGATTCATGTGGCGGCAGACGTGGCCGAAAAGCGACGGTCCAGAGGACTCAAGCTCAACCACCCCGAATCCCTCGCGCTGCTCACCGTGCACATCCTCGAAGGCGCCCGCGACGGCCGGACGGTCGCCGAGCTGATGTCCTCGGGACGCAAGGTGCTCGGCCGGGACGACGTCATGGAAGGCGTCGCCGAGATGATCCACGACGTGCAGGTCGAAGCCACCTTCCCCGACGGCACCAAGCTCGTCACCGTTCACGAACCCATCAACTGACCCGATAACCGACCCGACTGACCACGGGAGAGCAGACGATGATCCCGGGACAGATCCTCTACGCCGACGAGCCGGTGCGCCTCAACGAAGGCCTCCCCCTCACGCGCATGACCGTCCTCAACGCCGCCGACCGCCCCGTCCAGGTCGGCTCCCACTACCACTTCGCCGAGGCCAACCCCGGCCTCGACTTCGACCGCGCGGCCGCGCACGGTATGCGGCTGAACGTCGCGGCCGGCTCCGCCGTGCGCTTCGAGCCCGGCATACCCACCGAGGTCGAGCTGGTCCCCATCGCGGGCAAGCGGATCGTCGCGGGCCTGCGCGGCGAGACCGGAGGCACCCTCGATGGCTGAGCTGACCCGCCAGGCGTACGCCGATCTCTTCGGCCCCACCGCCGGCGACCGGATCCGGCTCGCCGACACCGACCTGGTCATCGAGATCACCGAGGACCGCTCGGGCGGCCCCGGCAGGGCCGGTGACGAGGCCGTCTTCGGCGGCGGCAAGGTGATCCGCGAATCCATGGGCCAGTCCCGCGCCACCCGCGCCGAAGGCACCCCCGACACCGTGATCACCGGCGTCGTCGTCCTCGACCACTGGGGCATCGTCAAGGCCGACGTCGGCATCCGCGACGGCCGGATCGTCGCACTGGGCAAGGCCGGCAACCCCGACACCATGGACGGCGTCCACCCCGACCTCGTCATCGGCCCCGAGACCGAGATCATCGCCGGTAACGGCAAGATCCTCACGGCCGGTGCCATCGACACCCACGTCCACTTCATCTGTCCCCAGCAGGTGGACGAGGCGCTGGCCTCCGGCGTCACCACCCTCGTCGGCGGCGGCACCGGACCGGCCGAAGGCAGCAAGGCCACCACCATCACCCCCGGCGCCTGGCATGTGGCCCGGATGTTCGAGGCGATGGACTCGCTGCCGGTCAACGTCGGACTGCTCGGCAAGGGCAACACCACCTCCCTCGCCTCGATGCGCGACCAACTGCGCGCCGGCATCCTCGGCTTCAAGATCCACGAGGACTGGGGTGCGACCCCCGCCGTCCTCGACGCCTGCCTGAGTGTCTGCGAGGAGAGCGGCGCCCAGCTCGCGATACACACCGACACCCTGAACGAGGCGGGCTTCCTCGGCGACACCCTCGCCGCCATCGCCGGCCGCTCGATCCACGCCTTCCATGTCGAGGGCGCCGGCGGCGGCCACGCCCCCGACATGATCGCGATGGTCTCCGAGGCGAACGTCCTGCCCGCGTCCACCAACCCCACGCGGCCGCACACCGTCAACACCGTCGAGGAGCACCTCGACATGCTGATGGTCTGCCACCACCTCAACCCCGCCGTGCCCGAGGACCTCGCCTTCGCCGAGTCCCGGATCCGGCCCTCCACCATCGCCGCCGAGGACATCCTGCACGACCTCGGCGCCATCTCGATCATGTCCTCCGACGCCCAGGCCATGGGCCGCATCGGCGAGGTCGTGCTGCGTACCTGGCAGACCGCCCACGTCATGAAGCGGCGCCGCGGCTCCCTGGCCGGCGACGGCAGCGCGGACAACCACCGCGCCCGCCGCTATGTCGCGAAGTACACCATCAACGCGGCCCTCGCCCAGGGCATCGACCATGTCGTCGGCTCCGTCGAAGCGGGCAAGCTCGCCGACCTCGTCCTGTGGGACCCGGCGTTCTTCGGCGTCAAACCGCAACTGGTCATCAAGGGCGGCCAGATCGCCTATGCGCAGATGGGCGATGCCAACGCGTCCATCCCCACCCCGCAGCCGGTGCTGCCCCGCCCGATGTTCGGCGCCACCGGCAGGGCCCCCGGCAGCAACTCCGTCAACTTCGTCTCCCCGCAGGCCCTCGAGGACGATCTCCCCGAGCGCCTGCCGCTGGCCAAGCGCTACGAAGCCATCCGCTCCACCCGCGGCGTCACCAAGGCGGACATGCGCAACAACGACGCGCTGCCCCGGGTCCAGGTCGACCCCGACACCTTCACGGTGACCATCGACGGCGAGGTGGTCGAACCCGACCCCGCCGTCGAACTCCCCATGGCCCAGCGGTACTTCCTCTTCTGAGCGGATCCATGAACACCCCGGAACACCATCGATGAGCCGCGCCGCGCTGCTCGTCCTCGCCGACGGCCGGTTCCCCGCCGGAGGGCACGCCCACTCCGGCGGCGCCGAACCGGCCGTCACCGCGGGACGCATCAAGGACGCCGCCACCCTGGAACGCTTCTGCCGGGGCCGGCTGCACACCGCCGGCCTGGTAGCCGCGGGGCTCGCCGCCGCGGCCGCGGCCGGCTGCGACCCGCTCCTGGTGGACGACGCGGCCGACGCCCGTACGCCCGTACCCGCCCTGCGGCAGGTCGCCCGGCGGCTCGGCCGGCAGATGATGCGGGCCGCCCGCGCCACCTGGCCGTCGGCCGAACTGGACGCGCTCGCCGCGGCCCGGCCGCGGGGCGCGCATCAGCCGGTGGTGCTGGGCCTGGCCGCACGGTCGGCCGGGCTGGCGCCGCTGGATGCCGCCTACGCGGTGGCCTACGAGAACATCAGCGGCCCGGCCACCGCCGCCGTCCGCCTGCTGAGCCTGGACCCCTTCGACGCCACCGCCGTCCTCGCCCGGCTCGCCGCCGACCTCGACCAGGTCGCGCAGCGGGGCGCCGAGGCCGCGGCCCGCGCCGTCACCGACGGCGTCGACGCCCTGCCCGCCGCCTCCGCGCCGCTGCTCGACATCGCCGCCGAGGCGCACGCCGCCTGGCCGGTACGGCTCTTCGCGTCCTGACCCGCACCCACCCCCCCCAACCCGCACGGAGTCCGTATGCACCTCGACCACCAGGACACCTTCCCCCAGCGCCACACCTACAGCGCCGCCGACCCCGTACGGCCTGATGGGCGGCGCCGAGCCCTGCGCATCGGCCTCGGGGGACCGGTCGGCACCGGCAAGACCGCCACCGTCGCCGCCCTGTGCCGCACGCTGCGCGACGAGCTGTCCATCGCCGTCGTCACCAACGACATCTACACCCGCGAGGACGCCGAATTCCTGCTCCGCGAGGCCGTACTGCCCGCCGAGCGGATCGCCGCCGTCGAGACCGGCGCCTGCCCGCACACCGCCATCCGCGACGACATCTCCGCCAACCTGGAGGCCGTGGAGGACCTGGAGGACGCCGTCGGCCCGCTCGACCTCGTCCTGGTGGAGTCCGGCGGCGACAACCTGACCGCCACCTTCTCCAAGGGCCTGGTCGACGCCCAGATCTTCGTCATCGACGTCGCGGGCGGCGACGACATCCCGCGCAAGGGCGGCCCCGGCGTCACCGCCTCCGACCTGCTCGTCATCAACAAGACGGACCTGGCGCCGCACGTCGGCGTCGACCTGGAGGGCATGGCCCGCGACGCGAAGGCCCAGCGCGGTGAACTCCCCGTCGCCTTCACCGCCCTGAAGGCGGAGAACGGTGTGCAGCCGGTCGCCGACTGGGTCCGCCACCAGCTGGCGCACTGGACCGCGGGCGCCGCATGACGCTCGCCGTCCCCGCCCCCGTACCGTCCCGGACCGCCGTCCCCCGGGCGGCCGGTCTGCGGGCCACCGCCCGGATCACCGCCCGCGCCGACGGTGGGGGGACCACCCGCCTCCCGGTCCTCGACGGCGACGGGCCGATCGCGCTGCGCCGCCTGCGCGCACCCGGCCACCAGGCCCGGGTCTGCGTCGTCGGCGCGATGAGCGCCCCGCTCGGCGGCGACCGGCTGGCCATCGAGGCGGTCGCCGAACAGGGCGCGTCCTTGCGGATCACGGCCGCCGCGGCCACCGTCGCGCTGCCCGGCCGCGGCGCCGACCACGCGGTCTACGACGTACGCCTGACCGTGGCCGACGGCGCATGCCTGGAGTGGCTGCCCGAGCCGCTGATCTCCGCCGCGGGCAGCGATCTGCGGATGACCACCACCGTCGACCTGGCCCCCACCGCCCGCCTCGTCCTGCGCGAGGAACAGGTCCTGGGCCGCAGCGACGAGCCGACCGGCGCGCTGCGCAGCCGGCTGAGGGTCCGGCGCGCGGGCCGCACCCTCCTGGACCAGGAGATGGCCTACGGGCCCGGCGTCCCCGGCTGGGACACCGCGGCCGTTCTGGACGGCCACCGTGCCACGGGTCAACTGCTGCTCGTGGACCCCCAGTTGGCGGACGACCCGGTCACCGTACAGCTGCTCGGGGACGCCACCGGCGGCGCCGGAGCGGGCGTTTTCGCCCCGCTCGCCGGCCCCGCGGCCCTGGTGACGGCCGTCGCCCCGGACGCCCTGCGCGTACGCCGCCTGCTGGACGAGGCCGCCCGGTCACACCTCCAGTTCGCTCTCTAGACGGGCCAGCCGGTGACGCGCCAGGGCGAGGTTGGCGCGTTTGCGGTCCAGCACCAGGTAGAGGAACAGCCCGGCGCCGTTCTTTCCCGTCACCGGGCGGATCAGGTGGTACTGCGCGGTCAGGGTGATGAGCATGTCCTCGATGGACCCCTGGAGTTCGAGCATTTCCATGGTGCGCAGTTTTGCCCGTACCACGTCGGTGTTGCCGGCCGCGGCGACATTGAGGTCCAGCGCGTTGTTGTCGCCGAGCGTGGCGAGCGCCATTCCGCTGGTGTAGTCGACCAGGGCGACGCCGATGGCGCCTTCGATGGTGGACATCGCATCGGAGAGGGCGGATTCCATTTGTGCCATGGGTGGGACGGACCTTTCGGTGTGGTCGGACTTCGTGTCAGTGGTGTTGTCGGAAAGAGGGAGGGGTCAGGACCGGCTGTCCATCAGGGCGCCTATCCGTGCCGCCGTCTGCCGGGCCTGCCAGTGCAGTCGGCCCACATTGGTCTTCGGACCGGCCACGGCCGTCAGCACCGCGCGGCTGCCGGCCGAATAGGCCGCGATATATCCGTCGGTGCCGCGGGTGAGGGATTCCTCGAAACCGCCCTGGCCGGTGGCCTCGGTGAGCCGTTTGGCGACCCCGATGGCCGCGGCGGTCAGCGCGGCGAGACCGTCCGGTTCGATGTCCCGGAGATCGTGGGCGATCACCATCCCGTCCGCACTGGCCACCATTCCGCCGTGCAGATGCCGTACTTGATCGCGCAGTGCGAGCAGTTCCTCGCGCACATCGGGTTCGATCGTCATGGGTCTCCTGTCTCTTCGGGGAATGCCGGCTTTCTGTCTGAGGACGCGCATTCCGAATACGTGCCTCATGGCCGGGTGGTGTGCGGGAAAGGGGGCACGGCCGTCATAGGTTCTCCTCCAGCGCCGTACGCAGTCGGACAAGGAGGGCAACATCCGGATCGGAGGTCTCGAGCAGATCCGGCACCGGGAGTTGCCAGTTCGGCGGGGGGCCTTGGGGGGTGGGCGGTACGGGGTGACAGGCACCGGGGCGCCGCCTGGGCAGCGCGGCGGGCATCCGGACGAGTCCGGCCGCGGCGAGACGGCGGGTGTCCAGCAGCGTCAGGAACGCGGACTGGCCCAGTGCGCGGGCGAGTTCGTACGGGGTGTGCCGGCCGTCGGCGCTTTCGAGCAGCCGGCGCTGCCGCACGGTGGCGGGGGAGGGGACCCCGTCCTCGGGGGCCACGGGGACCACGGGGGCGGCATCGACCGCCGCCCAGGGCCGTAACCGGTCCAGCAGCGCCCGGCGGTGGGCCGTCGCCCGCTGGAGGGCGGCGGCGCTGACGGCGCGGACGACGCCCAGCCAGTGCGCGGTGCCCGGGGTGAACGAGGTGGCCTCGGGTGGCAGCGGCAGCGCGAAGAACGCGGCGTCGAGGAGCGCGCCCAGATGGCAGATCTCCAGCTCGCCCTGGGTCAGCCAGCCCTCGCCGACCAGGAACTGTCCGCCCCGGTGCGCCGGCCCGGCGGTGTCCCGGGCCCGCTGCCAGCGCTCCGCGGGCAGCCGCCCGGCCGCCCCGAGCAGGGCGCCGGTCCCGGGCGCGGCGGTGCCCTCGACGCAGTAGACGGCGCCGTCGCGCAGATAGAAGCAGGCGTTGGGGGCGTACAGCGCGCCGGTGACGCGTTGTGCGGCTAAGTGGTCGAGCGGTCCGGAAGGGGTGGCCCCCGGAGGGGGCGCTATGGAACGGGTCATGACGGGGCGTCAGGCCGCGACCAGCTCCGCCGCCAGCTCGCGCAGCCGTAGCCGGGCGAGGGCCAGATTGGCCTGCGCGCGATCCAGCCACAGATGCAGACAGGTCTGGCTGTCGAAGGCCGTCCGGACGAACCGGATGAGGTGGTAGCCGCCCGCGGAGGTGATGATGACGTCCTCCAGGCCGGGACCGTCGGCGTCGGCGCTCTCGAAGGTGGCATTGCGCACCACGGCCTGGACCACCTCGGCCGTGTCCGCGGCGGCCGCTTCGGGGTCGTCGTGCGGGGCGCGTCCGGCCGTACCGAGTGCCAGTCCGCTGGTCCAGTCGGTCAGCCCGGCGCCCAGCACGCCGGGGATCCCCATCGCTTGGGCCAACACCTGGTCGATACCGGACACTTCTGATCTCCTTGTGGCAGCCTGTGGAGGAACCTGCACGGAAGGTTACTGAAGCGGAGGGCTCCGGCACATGCCGAATGGATATGTTGCTGGCAATTGACGTGTTATCGCCCCTCCGTGGCCGTCGCCTGGTACGGCTGTGGGGCGCGGGGGAGAGAAGGGCGGGAGCGTCGCGCCAACCCTACGGATTGGTAAAGAAATCGCGGTCAAACCTGTTCAGGAGGGGACAACAGACGACAGGATCCCCCTGTAGCAGCTCTGTGATCACCGTCGCCACAAGCGACGCACCAAGCAGGGGGATCCACCACGTGAGACGAACAGCAGCACTCGGCGCCGCCGGCACCCTGGTGACCGGCACGCTCCTTGCAGGCGCGATAGCCGCCACGCCCGCCAGCGCGGGCGAACACCACCAGCCCGGATCGGCCGAAGCGCGTGGCGTCAAGACCGCCGCCGCGCGCGCGGCCAAGAAGGGCATCGACTGGCAGAACTGCCCGGCGGACTGGGGTCTCAAGGCCCCCGTCCAGTGCGGCTATGTCACCGTCCCGGTCGACTACGCCAAGCCCAACGGCCGCACCATCAAACTGGCCGTCGACCGGGCCACCAGCACCGGCAGCAAGCAGGAACGGCAGGGCTCCCTGGTCTACAACCCGGGCGGGCCCGGCGGTTCGGGGATGAAGTTCCCGAACCGGATCACCACCAAGAACCCGCTCTGGGCCAAGACCGCCAAGGCCTACGACTTCGTGGGCTTCGACCCCCGCGGCGTGGGCCACTCGGCGGCGATCTCCTGCGTGGACCCGCAGGAGTTCGTCAAGGCCCCCAAGGCCGACCCGGTGCCCGACAGCGAGGCCGACAAGCGCGCCCAGCGCAAGCTCGCCAAGGAGTACGCCGACGGCTGCGCCGAGCGCAGCGGCGCCCTCCTGCCGTATATGACCACGCCCAACACCGCCCGCGACCTGGACGTGATCCGCGCCGCGCTCGGCGACAAGAAGCTCAACTACCTGGGCGTCTCCTACGGCACCTACCTCGGTGCCGTCTACGGGACCCTCTTCCCGGACCACGTCCGCCGGATGCTCGTCGACAGCGTCGTGAACCCGTCGCGCCAGAACATCTGGTACCAGGCCAACCTCGACCAGGACCTGGCCTTCGAGACCCGCTGGGGCGACTGGGAGAAGTGGGTCGCCAAGAACGACGCCGCCTACCACCTCGGCAACACCCCCGAGAAGGTCCAGGCGGCCTGGGCGAAGCTGCGGGCGACCGCCAAGAAGCAGCCGATCGGCGGCGTCGTCGGCCCCGCCGAGCTCACCGCCTTCTTCCAGAACGCGCCGTACTACGACTCCATGTGGGCCACCGTCGCCCAGGTGTGGAGCGCCTACGCCGCCGGTGACGACAAGCCGCTCATCGAGAACGCCGGCCCGCACCTCAAGGACACCGCCGGCAATATCGCGGCCGAGAACGGCAATGCCGTCTACACGGCCGTCGAGTGCAACGACGCCAAGTGGCCCACCAGCTGGCAGACCTGGGACCGCGACAACACCCGCGTCAACCGGCGGGCACCGTTCATGACCTGGTCCAACGCCTGGATGAACCTGCCCTGCGCGACCTGGCCCGCCAAGCAGCACACCCCGGTCAACGTCACCACCGGCAAGGGCCTGCCCAGCGTGCTGATCGTGCAGAGCACCCGGGACGCGGCGACCCCGTACCCCGGCGCCGTCGAGCTGCACAAGCGGTTCGCGGGCTCGCGTCTGATCACCGAACGGGGCGCCGGCTCGCACGGCGTCACCGGCCTGGTCAACCCCTGCATCAACGACCGGGTCGACGCGTACTTCGTCGACGGCAAGATCGACTCCGCGGATGTGACCTGCGCCCCGCACGCCACACCGACGCCGGGCAAGCAGACGGCCACGGCCGCCGCCAAGGGTGCCTCCGACCTTCCGGTCGCGCCCTGATCACGGCAGGAACGCCCTGACAACGGCATGAAGGGGCGGCCGGGATCCGATCCCGGCCGCCCCTTCTCCGTTCCGGCCGCCGCCCTGCCGCGGGCCGTTGCCCGGTCGCCGTCCTACCGCGGGCCGCTTCCGCCCCGCCGCCGCTTCAGCCCGCGATCGGCTCCACCCGCGGCTCCGCGATCGCGACGTAATCCGACGTCGCCAGCGCCAGCGAACGGTCCAGCCGCGCCGCGTTGAAGAAGATCTCCGGCTGCTCCAGCAGCACCGGATCGACGATCAGCTCCAGCTCCTCGTCGAACGAGAACGGCAGGATCGTCCCGCTGACACTCCGCGCCAGCCGCTCCGCCACTTCCGGCGTCGCAAAGCCCGCATACGACCCGCCCAGCAGCGCCTTCACCGCCCCCAGATCCACCCGCCGGTCCCCGGGCACCACCGCCAGCACATGGCGCTTGGTCTTCTTGCCCAGCTTGACCATCACCACGATGCACTTGGCGGCCTGCTCGATGGCGTTCCCGCGCAGCGCGCTGACCGCCTCGGTGGCCCCCTCCTCGGCATGCTCGTAGATCCGGTACCGGGCCCCGCGCTCGTCCAGCAGCCCGATCAGCTTGCTGTACGTCTCGTGCTCACTCACCGTCGTCCGCGCCCTTCCTCGGTTCCTCACGTCCCGCGCCGAACACCTCATGGAAGGCGGCCCTGGTGGGCGAGTCGTCCCGGCGGTCCAGCACGGCGAACACAATACGGTCGAACCGGCCGGCAAACTGCCCGGCCCCCAGCAGATGCGCCGCGAACGCCCCTGCCACATCGTCCGGTTCGTTACGGAACACCCCGCAACCCCAGGCGCCGAGCACCAGTTGGCGATACCCCCCGGCCGCCGCGACCTCCAGCACCCGCTCCGCACGGGCCGTCAGCGCCCCCGCCACCAGGCCCGTCTCCGCCGGCCGCTGCCGCGCAACGACCCCGGCGTTCGGCGCCGCGGCCGTCAAGAAGCCCGCTTCGTACGGCACTTCGAGCAGCGCACCCCGGTCGTCACGGAACACCGGCACACCGGGGGAGAGGATCACCCGGTCGCTGTAGAACGGGCTCGGCGCGGCCCGGTGCGCGGCGTAGAAGTCCGGCGCCTCGCGCACACAGGTGTACAGCGCCGACCCCCGGCACAGCGCTTCCTCCTGCGCCTGGGCACCGTTGAGGTAGCCGCCGCCCGGATTACGGGCCGAGGCGAAGTTCAGCACCGCGAGCGGCCCACCGCCCGCCCCGGCCAGCCGCCGACCCGCCGCGAGGCTGCCTTCCGCCGTCACCTCGAAAACCGTCCGCACGCCCGGCGCCGCACCCGTCCGCACCCCCGGCGCCGCGCCCTCGAAGTCCACCGGCTCCGGCCCGTACAACCGCGTCCCCGCCCGCGCCCGCCGCACCGCCGCCGCGATCTCCACCAGCCGCCCGCTCGGCGCGCGATACACACCCGCCGCAACGATCCGCTCCGTCTCCTGCGCCATCCCGCGCAACCGGGCGCTCATCGTCGGCACCCCCGTATCCGGTTCCTCATGACGATCAAGGTACGGGAGGCCACCTCACGTCGCGACGCAATATCCCGCATCCCCCGCCCGGTGCGCGGTTCGGCCCCGGCCCCGCGCCTCCCGACCGGCCCGGCCTGACGCCCGCTCAGTTCCCGCCCCGGCGCCCCGTGCGGCCGTGCGGCGCCCGGGGCACCGCCTTCGCCTCCGCCTGCGCGGCCGCTTTGGCCTCGCCGGCGTACAGGTCCACGTACTCCTGCCCGGAGAGTCGCATGATCGCGTACATGATCTCGTCGGTGATGGCGCGCAGTACGGCGCGTTCGTCGGACAGCCCGGCGTACCGTGAGAACTCCAGTGGGGCCCCGAAGCGGATGGTGATCCGCATCGCCCGCGGCAGTCGTCGCCCCGTCGGCTGCGCCTCGAATGTGCCGATCATCGCGCAGGGCACCACCGGCACTCCCGCCTTGAGCGCCATCGCCGCCACCCCGGTACGCCCCTTGTAGAGCCGGCCGTCGTGCGACCGGGTGCCCTCCGGGTAGATCCCCAGCAGCCGGCCCTTGCGCAGCACCGCGAGCCCCGAGGCGAGCGCCGCCTGTGAGGCCCGGCCCCCCGACCGGTCGATCGGAATCTGCCCCACGCCCCGGAAGAACGCCGCGGTCAGCCGGCCCTTCAGCCCCGGCCCCGTGAAGTACTCGGCCTTGGCCAGAAACGTCACCCGTCGCGGGACGATCGCCGGCATCACGAAGTGGTCGGCGAACGAAAGGTGATTGCCCGCGATGATCGCGGCACCCTCCTCCGGTACATGCTCAAGTCCCTCGATCCGCGGCCGGAACACCAGCCGCAGCAACGGACCGAGAACGATGTACTTCAGCAGCTGGTAGAACACGCGCTGGCCTCCCCGTAGTCACCGGTGCCGACGCAGGGTAGCCGCCACCCGCACGGGGCGCGAGATCGCACCGCCGTGCTCGGCTGCCGGGACCGGCCCTTCCCATCCGCCCCGGTGCGCGGCTCCGTTCGCCCCGCCGCACCCGTACAGGCGACCTCACGGCGTGGCCGCTTGTCCGGCGGCGTGGGGCGGGGTGCGCTGGCACGCGTCCGTCCGTGCTCGCTCCCACCGAGCCGCCCACAGGAGACCCGCATGCCTCAGGCCCGCCGCGTGTCCCGTCTCGCCGCGCTCACCGCCGCCGTGCTCGCCGCGCTGGCCGCCATCGGCAGCCCCGCAGCCGCCGACCGGCCGCCGCGTGAACGTGGCCTGTTTCTGACGGTATCCGGCGCAAGCGACACCTGGATCCGCGGCGTACGGCTCACCTGCCCCGACACCCGCGGCACCCATCCGCACGGCGCGGCCGCCTGCGCGGCGTTGACCGAGGTGGACGGCAATCTGGAGGCGTTGCCCGGGGAGCCGCGCCCGTGCACCAAGCAGTACAACCCGGTGACCGTCGAGGCGAAGGGCGACTGGAACGGCCGTCCGGTGGACTGGCACAAGGCGTTCCCGAACGCCTGCGTCCTGGACTCCGAGACCGGGCCGGTCTTCCGCTTCTGAGACCGGCCGCGCGGCTTACGGGAGCGGCACGACGTCTGGGACCCTCCGGGACGGCCCGGTTGCCGAGGGCCGGGCCGCCCGCGTCACCGGCTCACACCCGCCGCGCCGCCACCACCCCGGCCGTCACCAGCGCCAGTACGATCCACAGGAACCACAGCCAGCCATCGGCGCCCAGGGCCACGGTGTAGGCCGTCGCGATCACCAGCCCGCTCACCGTGCACACGGCCATCGTCTTGGCAGATCCGGGCATACCCGCCTCCTCACGGCGGCCCGCCTGCTCGTGCCACGGGCCGCGGCCATGGGACCATCGTCCCCGGCCGCGGCCCGTGCCGCCAGACGTCCGCGTGCGGTCTCACTGCCCCCGCGCGTTGAGCGAGGCGAGATACGCGTTGTACTCCGCCAGGTCCTTGTCACCGTCGCGGTCCGCGGCCCGGTCCGAGCGCTGCGACTGGCGCTTCTCGGACTTGTACCACTGGAAGACCAGGGCGATCAGCACCACGACGGACGGGATCTCGCTGAACGCCCAGGCGATACCGCCCGCGGCCGTCTGGTCCGAGAGCGCCTCGATGCCCAGCGAGGCGGGCGGGTGGAGGAACGTGTCGACCATCGGCTCGCTGGCCATCATCAGCGCGATGCCGAAGAAGGCGTGAAACGGCATACCGGCGAACAGCTCCAGCATCCGCATCACATAGCCGGGGCGGTGCGGGCCCGGGTCGACGCCCATGATCGGCCAGAAGAAGACCAGGCCGACGGCGAGGAAGTGCACCATCATCGCGATGTGCCCGGCCCGCGACTCCATCAGGAAGTCGAAGAGCGGGGAGAAGTAGAGGGCGTAGAGGCTCGCGATGAACAGCGGGATGGTGAAGGCGGGGTGGGTGATGATCCGCATGTACCGGCTGTGCAGCAGCGCCACCAGCAGTTCGCGCGGGCCCTTGCGGCCGCGGCCCGCGGCGGGCAGCGCGCGCAGCGCGAGGGTGACCGGCGCCCCGAGCAGCAGCAGGATCGGCGAGAGCATGCTGATGATCATGTGCTGCACCATGTGCACGCTGAACATCGCCATGCCGTAGTCGTTCAGCCGGGTGCACATCACCAGAGCCACCGTCAGCACGCCCAGCACCCAGGCGACCACCCGGCCCGCCGGCCAGGCATCGCCCCGCCGCCGCAGCCGGATCACCGCCCAGCCGTACAGCAGCAGTCCCAGCAGGCAGCCGACCAGAAAGAACGGATCACCACCGAACTCCAGCCCCCGCGCCAGCGTGAACGGCGGCAGATCCATGTTCATGCCGTCCATGCCGTGCCCGCCGTCATGCATCCGCTCGCTCCTGATTCGTACCAATGCTCCGGCGACAAGACTAGAGCCGCCCCCGGCCGTCACAGCGGCCGGGGGCGGGTCGTACGACACGGACTATCGCGCCGCGGAGGCGACGGTCACAGCACGCACTCGGCCTCGTCGTACCGCTCGGCGGGCACCGTCTTCAGGCTTTCGACGGCCTCGGCCAGCGGTACGAGCGTGATGTCGGTGCCGCGCAGCGCGGTCATCATCCCGAAGTCGCCGCGGTGCGCGGCCTCGACGGCGTGCCAGCCGAAGCGGGTGGCCAGGACCCGGTCGTACGCGGTCGGCGTACCGCCGCGCTGGACATGGCCGAGGATGACCGGGCGGGCCTCCTTGCCCAGGCGGTTCTCCAGCTCGACGGACAGCTGCCGGGCGACCCCGGCGAACCGCTCGTGGCCGTAGATGTCCTTGCCGCCGATGTCGAAGGACATGGTGCCCTCGCGCGGCTTGGCGCCCTCGGCGACGACCACGATCGCGAACTTCTTGCCGGCCTCGAACCGCTCGGCGACCCGCGCGGTCAGCTCCTCGATGTCGAAGGGCCGCTCGGGTACGACGATCGCGTGCGCACCGGCCGCCATGCCCGAGTGCAGCGCGATCCAGCCGGTGTGCCGGCCCATCACCTCGACGATCATCACCCGCTGATGCGATTCCGCGGTGGTCTTCAGGCGGTCCAGCGCCTCGGTGGCCACACCCACCGCCGTATCGAAGCCGAAGGTCACGTCCGTGACGGCGATGTCGTTGTCGATGGTCTTGGGGACGCCGACGATCGGCAGCCCGGCGTCCGACAGCAGCCGCGCCGCCTTGAGCGTGCCCTCGCCGCCGATCGGGATGATCGCGTCCAGGCCCAGCTCGGCGACATGGCCGCGGGCCCGCTCGACACCGTCGCGCAGATGGGCGGGCTGCACCCGCGACGACCCGAGGATCGTGCCGCCGCGCGCCAGGATGCCGCCGACGGCGTCCAGGTCGAGCTTGCGGTAATCGCATTCCAGCAGGCCCTTCCAGCCGTCGCGGAAACCGATCACCTCATCGCCGTGATCGGCGGTGGCGCGGTGGACGACGGACCGGATGACGGCGTTCAGACCGGGGCAGTCGCCGCCGGAGGTGAGGACACCAATACGCATTGCTCGAAAACCCTCTGCAACTCAACCGGAGACCCGGACCCCGTCGTCCGGTTGGATCCCGCTCACCCTACAAGCGCGGGGCCTTTCGGCACACGTACGCCCGCAGTGCGGGACTGCGGGCGTACGAAAAAGCCGCGGAACGGGGTGTTTCGGGATCAGGCGGGCTGCGTCGCGGCGGCGATCCGCTCCTGGCGCAGCGCCTCGTACCAGCGGTCCTCCACACCGGGCAGCGCATTGACGTCCAGCGCCAGCTTGATCAGCAGATCGGCGATATGCGGATTGCGGGCCATGACGGGACCGTGCATGTAGGTGCCGAAGACGGTGTCGTTGTACGCGCCCTCGTAGCCGTCGCCCACGCCGTTGCCGTTGCCGAAGCGCACCTTGGCGAACGGCTTGGCGGTCGCGCCCAGATGCGTCACGCCCTGGTGGTTCTCGAAGCCGGTCAGCGGGGGCAGGCCCAGCTTCGGGTCGATATCGGCCAGGACGTCGCCGACGCAGCGGGCGCCCTCGCCGCGGGTGCTCACCACGTCCAGCAGCCCCAGGCCCTGCTGCTGTTCGCCGAGGTCGTTGACGAACTCATGGCCCAGGATCTGATACCCGGCGCACACCGAGAAGACGATCGCGCCGTTGGAGACCGCGCGGTCCAGACCGCCGTCGCGGATCAGCCGCTCGGCGGCCAGCCGCTGCGGGCGGTCCTCGCCGCCGCCGATCAGATAGATGTCGCCGGAGGTGGGAATGGCCTGGTCGGAACGGACGTCCAGGCGCTGTACGTCCAGACCGCGCTGGCGCGCCCGCCGCTCCACCACCAGCACATTGCCCTGGTCGCCGTAGGTGCTCAGCAGGTCGGGGTAGACCCACACCAGGCGCAGGCTGTTGTCACTCATGCTCGCTCGTCCTTGTCCGTGTGGTCGGTGGGCCGTGGTCAGTTGCCCACGCGGCGGCGCAGGTCCTGGAAGGCGGTGTAGTTGGCGATGACCTCGATCCGGCCGGGCGGGGCCATCTGCACCGCCTCGTCGAGGTTGTCGCACACATGGAAGTCGAGTCCGGCGACCTCCAGGCGCACGGCCAGGTCCAGCTTGCGGTCCCCGAGCACGAACAGCGGGTGCCCGGCCAGCCGGGTGTAGTCGACGTCCCACAGCCAGGAGGTGTCGGTGCCGTCCGCGCCGCGGGCGTTGACCGACATGATCACCGGGGTCGGCGGCGGGTCGATCAGCGAGAACGTCTCCAGCCAGCCGGCCGGGTTCTTCGCCAGCAGCAGCCGCAGCTCCCGCTCCAGGAAGGAGACCACGTCATAGCGGCCGGCCACCGCCTGCACCCCGTACATCCGCTCCAGGGCGACCTGCGGCGGCACCCCGAACGCGGCCGCGACCGCCGCCGAGGTCGTGGCGTTGGCCTTGTTGGCGCGGCCCGGCAGCTGGAGCTTGATCGGCCAGGCGCTGCCGTGCGGGTCCAGTACGTGGTCGCCGGACAGCGCCCAGCTCGGCGTCGGACGGCGGAAACCGCATTCGCCGCAGAACCAGTCCTCGCCCGGGCGCTGCATCACGCCGCCGCACGAGGGGCAGGACCAGGCGTCGTCCTTCCACTCCTGCCCGGCCGCGACCCACACCACATTCGCCGACGACGAGGCCGCCCAGACGATCAGCGGGTCGTCGGCGTTGGCGACGATCAGCGCCTTGGAGCCGGCCAGGCCCTCGCGCCACTTCTCCGCCAGCATCCGGGTCTCCGCGGCGCGGTCGAGCTGGTCGCGCGAGAGGTTGAGCAGCGCTATGGCCTTGGGCGTGACATCCCGGGCCACCCCCGCCAGGTACTTCTCGTCGACCTCGATGACGCCGAACTTGGCGTCCGAGCCGCCGGCCAGCGCGGAGGTGATACCCGCCGGCATGTTGGCGCCGAGCGCGTTGGAGACCACCGGGCCGCTGGCCCGCAGCGCCTCGGCGATCAGCCGGGTGGTGGTCGTCTTGCCGTTGGTGGCGGACACCAGCACCACATCCAGGTGCCGGGCCAGCCGGGCCAGCAGGTCGGGGTCGAGCTTGAGCGCCACCCGGCCACCGATCACCGATCCGCTGCCGCGGCCCGCCGCACGCGATACCGCCGCCGCGGCCTTGCCTGCCGTCACGGCCAGCTTGGCCCGCGGCGACAGCGGCTCCGTGTTGCCTGCCATCGTCCTAGATCCTCCTTGCATCCGGCGCCCGCCCGCCACGTGGCTGCCGGTGGAACGCCTCCTCCGCAGCCGACGACCGGCCGGAGGCTTCGGTCGGGGATCAGCCTATCGAGATCCGGCCGCGGGCCCGAACCCCGCCACCCGTGCCGCGGCATCCGGTATGACCGGCGGGCCGTCCTGTGGACCGTACGCTGGGCGCCATGCGCTCCCGTACGATCCCCGGCAGCACCGGCCGCCCGCGCCCGATGCGCCTCCTCGGCGACCCGGCCCTGCACGCACCCTGCCGGGAGGTCACCGCCTTCGACGCGGAGCTCGCCCGGCTCGTCGAGGACATGTACGCGACCATGTACGCGGCCCGTGGCGTCGGCCTCGCCGCCAACCAAATCGGCGTCCCGCTACGGGTGTTCGTCTACGACTGCCCCGACGACGAGGACCGCCGTCATCTGGGGCATCTGATCAATCCCCGGTTGGTCTCCGTCGACGGCCCGGTGATCCGCGGGCCCGAAGGATGCCTGTCACTGCCCGGTATCGAGGCCGGCACGCCGCGCCACGACCACGCCGTTGTGGAAGGGCTCAGCGTCACCGGCGAGCCGCGGACCGTGACCGGCACCGGCTTCTTCGCCCGCTGTCTCCAGCATGAGTGCGATCACATCGACGGCGGTCTCTATGTCGACCGCCTCACCGGGCTGCGGCGGCGACGGGCGCTGCGCGCGGCCGCCCGTGCCCCCTGGGCGGGGCGGACCGAGCTGGGCGGCTGACCTGCGGCTGCCGGGGTCCGGCCGGTGATGCCGGGTGGCGTCAGAAGCCGGAGCCGCCGGCCACATCCTTGACGGTGGCCAGCTGGCCCCACAGCAGATCCGTCAGATGCTCCACCAGCTTCTCGCGGGAGCACGGCCGCTCCCGCAGCCACCAGTCGCCGGCCGCATGCATCATGCCGACGATGCCGTGCCCCCACACCCGCGCCCGTTCCTCGCCCTCGGGCCCCAGGTCCAGGCGGTCGGAGATCACCTTCGCCAGCTCCTCGCCGAGCCTGCGCAGCAGCGGCGCCGAGTGGCGTCCCACGTCGAACCCCGATTCGGCCTGGCCCTGCTGCTCGGCCGGGTGCATCAGGAAGCGGTAGACCTGCGGCCTGGTCTCGATCGCGACCAGATAGGCGTCGAGGGTGGCCTCGACCCGGTCGCGGCGCAGCACCGGGGCGTCCAGCGCGGTGCGCAGATTGTCCAGCAGGGCGTCGGTGTGGCGTACGGCCAGGGCGCGGTAGAGGCCGCCCTTGTCACCGAAGTGCCGGTAGAGGATCGGTTTGGTGATGCCGGCCTCGGCGGCGATGGCGTTCATCGACGCGTCCGGGCCGTCGCGCAGCACGATCCGCTCCGCGGCCTCCAGCAGCTCCCGCCGTCTGCGCTCGGTCGCCGTCTGCCGTCGGCCGCTGTGCTGTGTCTTGTCCATGGTCGTGCTCCCACCCTCGTGACTCGTGGCGCTCGCGCAACGTAACACCCGAACTCCACGGTGAATTCGTTCCCCGGAGAGTTGACATCCCTTACCGGCGAGTAACAGACTCGGGTTACCGCAAGTAACAATGGACGACCGCGGCACGAAGTGCAGCGCAGGAGGGGTCATGGCCGAGTTCACCATGGAGCTCAACGACGAGCAGCGGGAAGTCCGCGACTGGATTCACGGATTCGCCGCGGACGTCATGCGCCCCGCCGCGGCCGAGTGGGACGAGCGCGAGGAGACACCCTGGCCGGTCATCCAGGAGGCCGCCAAGATCGGCCTGTACTCGCTGGACTTCTACGCCCAGCAGTTCTTCGACCCCACGGGCCTGGGCATCCCGATGGCCATGGAGGAGCTCTTCTGGGGCGACGCCGGGATCGCCCTGTCGATCGTCGGCACCGGCCTGGCCGCCGTCGGCGTCCTGGCCAACGGCACCGAGGAGCAGATCGGCACCTGGGTCCCGCAGATGTACGGCGACGCCGATGACGTCAAGGTCGCCGCCTTCTGCTCCTCCGAGCCGGACGCCGGCTCGGACGTCGGCTCGATGCGCACCCGCGCGGTCTACGACGAGGCCAAGGACGAGTGGGTGCTCAACGGCACCAAGACCTGGGCCACCAACGGCGGTATCGCCAACGTCCACGTCGTCGTCGCGGTCGTCGACCCCGAGCTGGGCTCCAAGGGCCACGCCTCCTTCATCGTCCCGCCAAACACCCCCGGCCTCTCCCAGGGCCAGAAGTTCCAGAAGCACGGCATCCGCGCCTCGCACACCGCCGAGGTCGTCCTGGAGGACGTACGGGTCCCCGGCAGCTGCCTGCTCGGCGGCAAGGAGAAGCTCGACGAGCGGCTCGCCCGCGCCCGCGAGAAGGCCAAGGAGGGCGGCGAGAGGGTGAAGAACGCCGCGATGGCCACCTTCGAGGCGTCCCGCCCGGCGGTCGGCGCGATGGCCGTGGGCACCGCGCGCGCCGCGTACGAGGAGGCCCTGGAGTACGCCAAGACCCGCGAGCAGTTCGGCCGCCCGATCATCGACAACCAGGGCGTCGCCTTCCAGCTGGCCGATATGCGCACCCAGATCGACGCCGCCCGCCTCCTGGTGTGGCGCGCCTCCTGGATGGCGGTGACCGGCAAGCCCTTCACCTCGGCCGAGGGCTCCATGTCCAAGCTCTTCGCCAGCGAGGTCGCCAAGAAGGTCACCGCCCAGGCCGTACAGATCCTCGGCGGCAACGGCTTCACCCGCGAATACCCGGTCGAGCGGATGCACCGCGATGCCGCGATCTACACCATTTTCGAGGGCACCAGCGAGATCCAGCGGCTGGTGATCGCCCGGACGCTTTCGGGGATGCCGATTCGCTGACGAGGAATTCCCCGCACGGCGCGCGCAGTTCGTGCCGCGTGAAGAAGGGCCCCATACCCCTCGGGGGTGGGGCCCTTCGTGCCGGGGGCAGAGGCGCGGGGCCGCGATGTCAGTGGGCCGTGAGAGCTTGGGTGACATGGTGATCGAGCGGGCCTATGTGGATCTTCCGGAGGGGATGGGGGCGGCCGGGGAGGGCTGGCCTTGGAGCGTGCCGTGTGTGCGCCAACTGGTCGAGGAGGGGCTGGCGTTCCGGGCACCGGTGACGTTTCTGGTGGGCGAGAACGGTTCGGGGAAGTCGACGCTGGCCGAGGCGCTGGCGGAGGGGTTCGGGCTGGACTCGTACGGCGGGTCGGCGGGCTACAAGTACGCCAGCTCGCGGGAGGTGTCGCCGCTGGGCCGTCGGATGAGGTTCGATCCCACGCGGGAGGGGCGGGTGATGGTGCGCGCGCCGCGGGTCCGCCGGCGGGGCTTCTTTCTGCGGGCCGAGACGGCGCTGGAGGCGTTGAGCGGCGAGCGGGCGTCGCAGCGGATCTCGCGGCATCCGGGCGAGATGAGTCACGGGGAGGGGTTTTTGCTGACCTTCCGCGAGCGGTTCCTGCAGCGGGGCCTGTATGTGCTGGACGAGCCGGAGGCGGCGCTGTCGTTCTCCTCCTGCCTTCAACTGGTGGCGTTGATGGACGAGTTGGGAAGGTCCGGCGCGCAGGTCATCTGTGCTACGCACTCCCCGTTGCTGACTGCGCTGCCCGGTGCGGAGATCGTCGAGGTCGGTGGGCACGGGATGCGGTCGGTGGAGTGGGCCGAGCTGGGGCTGGTGGACCAGTGGCGGCGGTATCTCGGCGAACCGCGGGCGTATCTGCGGCATGTGCTGGACCAGTGAGTGCCGCGGCAGATCGTTTAGTGATCATTTATGAAGTCGCGACAGGATGCGGGGCGTCGAAAAGGGTTGTTGACGGGGGAAGGTATGGCCAAGCTTTTTGTGGAGACGCTGACGTGCGTGACCACTTCGGACGGGGTCGACGCCGACGAGCCCGAGATTGTTCTCGAGGGCAAAGGGGCTGTCTGGCGCGGGAAGGTGCTGAAGGGCCAGACATGCCACGTCGACTACATATGCGGGTTCACGGGATGGATCGGTGTCCTCCTCGCAGAGGCGGACGACCCGGGCAGGGATGACTCGCCGGGCAACAAGTGGATCACCGAAGAGCCTGGCATATACACCCTGCATTTCCAGGGCGATGGCGCCGCGTACACGCTGGAGTATTCGGTCGCGTAGGCAGCGCGAACGCAGCACTCCGCCCCACTGGTTCGGATCCGGCGGGGCGGATGTGCCCACAGCACCCGTGCCCGGGTGGCACCTTCCGCCGGGTCGGCGGCTTGTGCGGGACGGTGTCCCGCGACGGCGTCAGCCCAGTTCGAGGCTCGTCACGGCGAAGGTGCGGTGGTGATCCGCCGGTGGCACCTGCCCGGTGTACATCCGGACGGTGTGCGAGCGCGGCGTCAGGTCGTGGGCGGTGGCCAGGGCGTGTGCGGCGTGCCGGGGGCCGGGGACGTCGAGGAAGACCTCGGCGGCCGGGTCGACGGCGGCGGTGAGGGCGTCGAAGAGCGCCTCGGCGGCCTGCGGGGTGTCGGCGAAGAGCGGGCCGATGCGGTGTCCGGTGCGGGCCGGTCGGATCACCCCGTAGCCGGCGATCGCGCCGTCGTGGACATAGGCGCGGGCGGTGTGGCCGGGGGCGGTCAGCCAGCGGTGGACGAAGGCGCTCCGGTCCGCGGGGAAGCAGCGCCGGTCATAGCCGGTCAGGGCGCCCAGGTGCGCATCGGTGACGGCGACGATCTCCGGCGGGGCCGGTGTGCCGGTGCGGGTGGGACGGCCTCTGTAACGCAGGGTGTCGTAGACGGGGGTGAACCCGGCGCGCCGGTAGGTGGCTTGCTGTGCGGGGACCGCGTCCAGGCCGACGGTCCGGGCACCGGCGTGCGGGAAGGCGGCGCGCCAGGTGGCGAGGCCCAGGCCCCGACCGCGGTGGTCGGGGTGGACGAGGTAGTAGCCGAGGAAGGCGTACTGGGCCGAGTAGTTGACGATCGACAGCGACGAGAGCGTGGTGTCGCCGCGGCGTCCCACGAAGAAGCCCGCCGGGTCGGTGGGGTGGAAGCGGGCGGCGTCGTCGAGGCCCGGGTTCCACTCTTCGTCGGCGGCCCACTGCACGACGTGCTGCCAGTCGTCCAACGTGGCCGCGGTGACGGTGAGTTCGCCTGTCGTGACGGGTATGTGGTGCGCTGCGGGGTTCTGGGGCATGCCGGTGGTCGTCCCTTCTGTGGGGTCGGGGTTCGGGGCCGGGTGGGTACGGTGGCGGGCCATCGGGGGCCCTAGATCAGGTCCATGGCCGCGACCTCGTCGGGACGGCCGTAGCTGACCGGCCCCTGGAAGCGCCTGCGGGCGGTGGCGAACCACCAGACGGTGGCGATGACGAGCACCAGCGCCAGGGCGATGGGTGCGTAGTTGAACGAGGTGGGGGTGATCGGGGACGCCTGGGGCAGCATGAACAGCACATTGCTGATCAGGATCCAGGTCACCGCGATCGCCGCGACGGCCTTGCCGTAGCGGCCGAGGTTCCACGGCCCGGCCTGGAAGTCGTCGAGTCGCAGCCGCAGGAAGATCGGCACGGCGTAGGCGAGGAAGAGTCCCACGACGTTGACGCTGACCACCGCGGTGAAGGCGGTGTGCGACCACCAGCCGGGGAGCACCAGCACGAGGGGGCAGGCCGCGGCGAGCCAGACCGCCTTGACCGGCGTACGGGTGCGCGCCGACACCGAATGCCACCAACGGGAGCCGGGCATCGCGCCGTCCCGGGAGAAGGCGAAGATCTGCCGGGTATTGCTGGTCATGTTGGCGAGGCCGCAGAACAGCATGGCGCCGATGACGATCAACAACAGGAACTTCGTGGTGTTTTGGCCGAGGGCGTCGAGGAGAATCTGCACCGGTGGCGCCTCGGCGCTCGCGGCGTGCGCATAGTCGCGGATCGCATAGACCAGGGCGAGCATCAGGATGAGGCCGGTGAGCGCCGAGTAGGCGATCGCCCGCATGATGCCCCTGGGCGCGTTGACGGTTGCCTTCACCGTTTCTTCGGACATATGGAAACTGCCGTCGAATCCGGTGAACGTCCAGCTGGTGACGAGCAGGCCCAGCATTCCTCCGTACACGGCATGGCTGAATCCGGTGTTGTTGGCGAAATGGGTGACGAACGAGGGCGATTGGTGGTGTTCGGGGATGACGGAGAGCGCGCCGACGATGACCACCATGCCGGTCAGCAGCCACCACACGGAAATCCGGTTGAGCACGGCGACGAGTCGCACGGTGTAGGTGTTCGCCAGCGCCTGGACGAGGAGGACGGCAGCGGTGATGGCGACGGTCTGCTGCGGCGTGGGGCGGTAGGACGGCCACTGCATCGCGATGAATGCCTGGATGAAGGTGGCGGCGGCGAAGTTGGTTGCCGCGGTGCCGCCGACCTGGCCGACGAAGTTCAGCCACCCCGTGTACCAGGACCAGGCGGCCTGGTGCCGTTTGGCCAGCTTGCCGGCCGAGAAGTAGAGCGCACCGCTGGTCGGGTAGGCGGAGGCGATCTCGGCCATCGCGGCGCCGACGAACAGCACCATCACCGATACGCCGATCCAGCCGAAGACCAGGATCCGCGGGCCGCCGGCGTTCATTCCGAACCCGAAGGAGGAAAAGATGCCGGAAATGATGTTGATGATGGTGAAGGAAATGGCGAAATTGTCGAACGCACGGAATCTGCGAGTGAGTTTCCGCGGGTAGCCCATGGCATGCAGGGTCGCATCGTCATCGAGTGTGACGGGGTTTTCCGGGTGGGGGGATTTTGGACCGAGAAGAGATGTGCGCCTGGACACAAACGCAACCTTTCTTGGGTGGGGGGATTTATCGGGCTCAGGCGTTGTGCGGCACCGGGAGCCCACAGGAGCGTCTCGCTTTGGTCAATTGTTCCGCGGGGTCGCCGAATACACTCCAGGGCATTCTCGAGGCATACGGGCCCATGGCCGTGAGGACTTCCCGCGCCTCGAATTCCCGTTTCGCCATGAACAGCGCATGGGCCAGGTAGGCCAGGTCCAGCACCGGAGTGAAGCGGTAGTCGGCCACCCGTGGAAACCAGTTGCGGTGGACGCTCATCGCGGTGGCGGCCCACGGCGGCTGTTCCCAGGTGCGGTCGGCGAGCAGGGCCGAGGGGTCGTAGTCCTCCACCAGGACGACCAGCGGCAGCAGCCGGAGCGGTGAACCGGTCGGCGCCCGCTGGCTCAGGAACGCGGCGACATCCCAGCTGGCGCCGGAGGATCCGCCGTGGCGGGCGAAGAAGAACGACAGGAAGCGGTGGTGCGCCTCGCGGTGCCAGGCGTCGAGCCGGAGGATGTGGGAGAAGAGGCGCCAGGGGCCGGGCGGCGCGGTCAACAGCCCCTGCGGCGCGGGGTCTTTGAGCCCGTCGAGCCGGGCCAGCGCCAGCTGGGCCACCCACGGGGTGGGGTCCTCGGGCAGCTCCTTCGCGGCCCGTTCGCAGGCCGTCCGCGCTATCCGCGTCAGCGCCCGCTGCCGCTGGTCACCGGCGTCGGCCATGCGCAGGGCGCGGAGCATCGCGACCCGGGCCCACAGCAGCGCCGCCTCGGGGCCGGGCTCCTCGGACAGCCAGCGTTCCGCCAGGTCGGAGTCGGCGGCGACGGAGGCCAGCACGAGGGAGCGGTGGGCGCGTACCTCGTAATCGTCCCGGGTTTCCTTCAGCGCCTCGTGCGCGCTGAAGTACCGGCCGGCCCTGACGTCCATACAGGCCCGCGCGAGCACGCGGTCATCGGCCGCCGGACTCCACACATAGTGCCCTTCGAAAGAGTCGGCTGTCATGGTCCCCTCCCCGTCACGAAGGCGTTGGCCCCGGCACCGCATTCCCGTCGCCCTGAATTCAGCCGGATCCGTATCACCGGTTACGGGGCAGCGGTCACACCCTACTCACCCTCAACTCGACGCGAAAAGAGTCGTCAGGAATATCTGCCTTTCCGTACCTTTTCGCCGCGAGGAAATTGAAGAGAAAACAATTTTTCGGCCGACCTCGGGAACCTCGACCGCTCGCTTCTCGCGGCCGCCGGTGCATGTGTTTGGCATATTCAGGCGTTTACCTGACCTTCACAAGCGGACGCCGGGGACCGATCGCCCCTCCCTTTTCCGCCAACTTGGCCGCGGGTGGGTGCGGCGTGGTGCGGCTCCTGCGGTCGGCCGCCACGGCGCAGTGGCCGCCATCGCTCCGCTGTGGCCACCGCCAGGTCCCTGACCTGGCCACCCGTACGCCATCCGGCCGCACCCCGGGCACCCATCCGGGGTGCGGCTTTTGTGGCTGCCCGTACGGAATCCGCACCGCATCCGGCCCTTGACGAGCGGTGCGACGCGCTCTACCTTCACATTCCATAAAGCAAAACATTGATTCCACGATGCGGAATCAACAGCTTTCGGTCCTTCCGGCCCTTCGCCGGAACATGCCCTGACAGGTCGACGCAGGAGTACTCGATGCCTCGAATGACAGCCGCCCGCGCTGCGGTGGAGATCCTCAAGCGCGAGGGCGTGACCAACGCCTTCGGAGTGCCGGGTGCGGCGATCAACCCCTTCTACAAGGCGCTGAAGGAGGGCGGCGGCATCGACCACACGCTGGCCCGCCACGTCGAGGGCGCCTCGCACATGGCCGAGGGCTACACCCGGACCCACCCGGGCAACATCGGTGTCTGCATCGGCACGTCCGGCCCGGCCGGTACCGACATGATCACCGGCCTCTACTCCGCGATCGGTGACTCCATCCCGATCCTCTGCATCACCGGCCAGGCGCCGACCGCGGTGATCCAGAAGGAGGACTTCCAGGCCGTCGACATCGCCACGATCGCCCGGCCGGTCACCAAGGCCGCGACCACCGTCATGGAGGCCGCCCAGGTCCCCGGTGTCTTCCAGCAGGCCTTCCATCTGATGCGTTCCGGCCGCCCCGGCCCGGTTCTGATCGACCTGCCGATCGACGTCCAGCTCACCGAGATCGACTTCGACCCGGAGACCTACGAGCCGCTGCCGGCCTTCAAGCCGGCCGCAACCCGTGCGCAGATCGAGAAGGCCCTCACCCTGCTCAACGAGTCGGAGCGCCCGCTGATCGTCGCCGGTGGCGGCATCATCAACGCCGACGCCTCCGACCTGCTGGTCGAGTTCGCCGAGCTGACCGGCACCCCGGTCATCCCGACCCTGATGGGCTGGGGCATCCTCGCCGACGACCACGAGCTGAACGCCGGCATGGTCGGCCTCCAGACCTCGCACCGCTACGGCAACGCCAACTTCCTGGAGTCGGACTTCGTCCTGGGCATCGGCAACCGCTGGGCCAACCGCCACACCGGCAAGCTGGACGTCTACACCCAGGGCCGCACATTCGTCCATGTCGACATCGAGCCCACCCAGATCGGCAAGATCTTCGCCCCGGACTACGGCATCGCCTCCGACGCCAAGGCCGCGCTGGAGCTGTTCGTCGAGGTGGCCAAGGAGCTCAAGGCCGCCGGCAAGCTGCCCGACCGCGGCGCCTGGGCCGCCTCCACCCAGGAGCGCAAGGCCGAGCTCCAGCGCCGTACGCACTTCGACAACATCCCGATGAAACCGCAGCGCGTCTACGAGGAGATGAACAAGGCCTTCGGCCCGGAGACCCGCTACGTCACCACCATCGGCCTGTCCCAGATCGCCGGCGCGCAGATGCTGCACGTCTACAAGCCGCGCCACTGGATCAACTGCGGCCAGGCAGGTCCGCTCGGCTGGACCATCCCGGCCGCGCTGGGCGTCGCCACCGCCGACCCCGAAACGCCGGTGGTCGCCCTCTCCGGTGACTACGACTTCCAGTTCATGATCGAGGAGCTGGCGGTCGGCGCCCAGCACAAGATCCCCTACGTCCATGTCCTGGTGAACAACGCGTACCTGGGGCTGATCCGCCAGGCGCAGCGCAACCTGGACATCAACTTCCAGGTCAACCTGGAGTTCGAGAACATCAACGCTCCCGAGCTGGGCGTCTACGGCGTGGACCACGTCAAGGTCGCCGAGGGCCTGGGCTGCAAGGCGATCCGCGTGACCGACCCGAACGAGCTGGGCGCCGCCTTCGAGGAGGCCAAGAAGCTGGCCGCCGAGTACCGCGTCCCGGTCGTCGTCGAGGCCATCCTCGAACGGATCACCAACATCTCGATGAGCGGCAGCGACATCGCCAGCGTCAACGAGTGGGAAGAGCTCGCGACCGAGCCGGGGCACGCCCCCACCGCGATCAAGCCGCTCAAGAGCTGACGCCGGACCGGATCCCGTGGTGTGCCGGGCGCGCTTGACCCACGCGCCCGGCGTCGCCACTATCCCGTAGAACAGAAACACAAATCCGCTATTCGGAAGGGGCGCCGGGCTTCATGGCTTTCACGGACACGCGCTTCAACGTCAATCTGTCGATCCTGTTCACCGAGCTTCCGTTGCTGGAGCGGCCGGCGGCCGCGCGGGCGGCGGGCTTCACGGCGGTGGAGCTGTGGTGGCCGTGGGTGGACGCCCCGGTCCCCGAGCAGGCGGAGCTGGACGCGCTGCGCGACGCCCTCAATGACGCCGGCACCCGCCTGGTGGGCCTGAACTTCTACGCCGGACAGCTGCCCGGCCCGGACCGCGGCGCCCTGTCGATCCCGGGCGAGGAGTCGGAGAAGTTCCGCGCGAACGTGCCCGTCGCGATCGAGTTCGCCACGTCGCTGGGGTGCACCACGTTCAACGCCCTGTACGGCAACCGCGTCGAGGGCGTCTCGCCCGAGGAGCAGGACCGGCTCGCGCTGGAGAACCTGGCCTTCGCGGCCCGTGCGGTGGCCGGGATCGACGGCACGCTGATCATCGAGGCGCTCAACGCCCCGGAGTCGCCGAAGTGCCCGATCGTCTCCGCCCCGAAGGCGATCGAGGTGGTCGACGCGGTGAACGCGGCGACCGGCCTGGACAACGCCCGCTTCCTGATGGACCTGTACCACCTGTCGATGAACGGCGAGGACCTCGATGAGGTCATCGACCGCTACACCGACAAGACGGCGCACGTCCAGATCGCGGACAACCCCGGCCGCGGCGCCCCCGGCACCGGCGAGCTGGACTTCGACGCCCTGCTCGACCGCCTGAAGAAGGCCGGCTACGACGGCTGGATCGGCCTGGAGTACAAGCCGGGCGAGGCCCCGAGCGCTTCGTCGTTCGCCTGGCTGCCCGCCCCGCTGCGCGCCGCCCCGTAAACCGGGTCCGCCGCTCGCTGTCCCCTGTTTTTTGCGTGTGAAAGAGGTTATTTCGATGAGCAATCTGCCCAAGATCGCGTGGATCGGCCTGGGCATCATGGGCTCCCCCATGGCCGAGAACCTGATCAAGGCCGGTTACGCGGTCACCGGCTACACCCTCGAGGCCGACAAGCTGGAGCGCCTGGCCAACAACGGTGGCACGGCGGCCGGTTCGATCGCCGAGGCCGTCGCCGACGCCGACGTCGTGATCACCATGGTCCCGGCCTCCCCGCACGTCGAGGCCATCGCCTACGGCCCCGACGGCATCCTGGACAACGCCAAGGCCGGCGCCCTGCTGATCGACATGTCCTCGATCACCCCGCAGACCTCCATCGACCTGGCCAAGGCCGCCGGCGCCAAGGGCATCCGCGTCCTGGACGCCCCCGTCTCCGGCGGCGAGGCCGGCGCCATCGAGGCCGTCCTGTCGATCATGGTCGGCGGCGAGCAGGCCGACTTCGACGCCGCCCGCCCCGTCCTGGAGGCCCTGGGCAAGACCATCGTGCTGTGCGGCCCGCACGGCTCCGGCCAGACCGTCAAGGCCGCCAACCAGCTCATCGTCGCCGTCAACATCCAGGCCTGCGCCGAAGCCGTCGTCTTCCTGGAGAAGTCCGGCGTCGACCTCGCCGCCGCCCTCGACGTCCTGAACGGCGGCCTTGCCGGCTCCACCGTCCTGGCCCGCAAGAAGGACAACTTCCTCAGCCGCGACTTCAAGCCCGGCTTCCGCATCGACCTGCACCACAAGGACATGGGCATCGTCACCGACGCCGCCCGCACCGTCGGCGCCGCCCTGCCCGTCGGCGCGGTCGTCGCCAACCTGGTCGCCTCCCTGCGCGCCCAGGGCGACGGCGGCCTCGACCACTCCGCCCTCCTCCGCGGCGTCGAACGCCTCTCCGGCCACACCATCGAAGGCTGAGCCACCGGGTACTGCGCCACCGGGGCCCCGTACCGGCCGGCGTCGCGACTGCCGCACTGCGGTCGCGGCGCCGGTTCGCCGTTCACGGCCCGCCGACGGACGCGTCCCGATGCGCATGAGGTTCTGTCGTGGTCACGGGCAGCCTGGCCAGCCCCCGCATCAGCCGCGTCCGCCGCCATACGAGCGCCCCGTCGCCCGACTCGCCCTGCTCGCCGCCCTCTTGGGCACACCGCAGCCCCGGAAAGCGCGTCAGCAGCACCTCGAAGGCGATCCGCCCCTCCAGGCGGGCCAACGGCGCGCCCAGACAGTGGTGCGGACCGAATCCGAACGACAGATGCCCGGTGGAACGGCCCCGGTCCAGTCGTACGGCATCGGGCGCGGGGAAGCGCGCCGGATCGCGGTTGGCGGCACCGGGGGAGACCAGTACGACATCGCCCGCCCCGATGCGCGCGCCGCCCAACTCCAGCGGTTCGGTGGCATAGCGGAAGGTGGCGACGGTCAGCGGCGCGTCGTAGCGCAGGAACTCCTCGACCGCGGCCGGCAGCAGATCGAGGTCGGCCCGCAGGCGTGCCCGGAGCGCATCGTCGCGGAGCAGCGCCAGCATGCCGTTGCCGATGAGATGGGTCGTGGTCTCGTGTCCGGCGACCACCAACAGCACGGCGAGGGAGACCAGTTCGGGCTCCGTCAGCCGGTCGCCCTCGTCCCTGGCCGCGATCAGACCGCTGAGCACGTCCTCCCCGGGATCGCGGCGGCGGGCCGCGATCAGCTCCGTCATATAGGCGCTCAGCTCGTGGGACGCCCGGTCGACGACATCGTCCGCATCGGCGGCGAACAGCGTGTTGGACCACCGGCGCACCGCCGCCCGGTCCTTCTCCGGTACGCCGAGCAGTTCGCTGATCACGGCGATGGGCAGCGGTACGGCGAACTCCTCCATCAGATCCGCGGTGCCGTGCGCGGCCAGCCCGGTGGCCAGCGCCTCCGCCAGCTCACCGGCGATCTCCTGGATCCGCGGTGTCAGCCGGGCGACGGCCGCCGGGGTGAATGCCGTCATCGCCAGCTTCCGCAGACGGCCGTGGTCCGGCGGGTCGGTGGCGAGCATGGTCCGGCTGACGGCGGGGGCCAGATTGCGGGTGGAGGGCCGGTCGGCGAAGAACCGGGTGGTGTCCTTCGACAGCCGTGCGTCGGCCAGCGCCGCCCGCGCCGCCTCCCACCCGGTGACGACCCAGGTCGTACGCCCGTTACCGGTGGGTATCCGCGTGACGGGACCCTGCTTCCGCAGCGCGGCGAGCAGCGGATACGGGTCCCGCGAGAACTCCGGCGAGGCCAGCGCACCGCTCACGGCCGCTCGGCCCGCTCCACGGCCTTGCGCAGCAGCCGCAGGGCGGTGTCCTGGTCCTCGGCGCTGAGCGCGGCCAGCGGCGACTGCTCGACCATCGCCTCGATCAGCTCGCCGCGCACCAGCGCCCCCTTGTCCGTCAGCTCGACCGTCTTGGAGCGCCGGTCCGCCAGATCGGGAACCCGCTCCGTGAGCCCCTGGAGTTCCAGGCGGGTGACGAGGAAGGTGGCGCTGGAGGGATCGCAGTGCAGCAGGCCCGCCAGGGTCTTCATCGACGGCGCGGGCAGCGCGGGATCGAGCACCCACAGCGCATCGGCGAGCGGTACCGTCAGCCCCAGCCGGTCCAGGGTCTCCCGGAGCCGGGTCTGGGACGCGCCGATGACCGCACGGAAGGCGATGAGCAGCTCCCGTGTGCGTTCTTCCGGAGTCGGTGTCACCACAGGGCCAAGCCTACGGGGTGGCTGGTTGGAGGCTCAAAGCTAGGGTCCGTCCGAGGGGCCGGGTGTGTGGGCGACCGGCCGCCGTTTCGACGTGCGGGGGCGCGGAGCGCGGAGCAGGCTGTACTCATGACCGAGCATCCGCCTGTCATCGTGCATCCGCCGACGCCGTCCGGCGGCCGGCGCGTGACCGTACGTGGGCAGATCGTCGGCCTGGCGCACGGCCGGGGCGATGTCGCCGAATTCCTCCGCCGCGCGGGCATCGCCGGCCCGGCCGAGGAAATCGAGCTCGACGATCCGCGCCTGGTCGAATGGCGGGGCGGCAACCTCGACGAGTGGCCGATGCCGCCGGCGTGAGGCGCGGGCGGGGCGGCCGTCCAGAATGCTGCCGGATGCACGCCGCCGCCGCTCGCAGAGCGCTGTGTCAGAGCATGGAACCACCGGTGACGTCGATGCGCTGGCCGGTGATCCACAAGAACGGCGCCTTGGTGTTGATCGCGATGGTGCGGCCGAACTCTTCCTCGGTCGCCTCGCCGATGTGTCCCGGGAGACTGATCGTCGCGTTGTTGACGAGGACGTCCAGACCCAGTTCCGCGCCGCACGCAGCGAGTTCGGCATCGAAAGCGGCGAAGAGGGCCTCGGCGTCACCGGGAACGCCCAGCTGCGCACCGATCGCAAAGGCCTTGCCGCCGACCTCTCCCATGCCTTCGGCGGTTTCCTTGGCCGCCGTTTCCCTGCTCCCGTAATGGAGGGCGACCAGCGCCCCGTCTTGGGCGAGGCGCTGGGCGATGCCCCTGCCGATGCCCCGGCTGGATCCCGTCACCAGCGCGGCGCGTGCGCCGCTCTCGGCGCCCCGTTTTGATGCCGATCGAGCTGGCCTCTCTTCATTCCGGTGAAGCATGAGCAAGATCACTCACATAATTGGGGGAAGGTGCCGGCGCGGTGGAATACCAGCCACCGGTGAAGTGTTCGTCATGCACATACCAGCCCTACGGGGCCTGACTGCACCGATGCCCGCCCAACGAGCCCCCGCCCCATCGACGCCCAGCAGCCGCTGCCCCGTACGCCCCTCCACCCCATGCCTCCCGGCCTCACCAACTGGCCCGCCCGCTCACGCACTTTGCGCTCGCGCAGGCCGCGACGTGGCCGCGCCCCACCCTGTTCGCACTCAGACGGCACCCACCCCTGCTGCCCTGGAGGCTGCCCACATGAACCGGACGACGACCGCTCAGCTCCCCAGGAGGACGCCGCCCTCCGGTGCCGCGGAGGCGGCCCCCGACCCGGCCGCCGCCGGACCCCGCAGAGCCGCCCGCGGCATCGTCCCGGTGCTGGCGTTCTCCGGCATCGTCGTCGCGGTCATGCAAACGCTCCTCGTGCCGGTCATCAAGGACCTGCCGGTGCTGCTCAACACTGCCGCCAGCAACGCCACTTGGGTCATGACGGCCACCCTCCTCGCCGGTGCGGTCGCCACGCCCATCATGGGGCGCCTGGGCGACCTCTACGGCAAGCGGCGGATGCTGCTCACCAGCCTCGCCGTGATGGTCGTCGGCTCGCTGATCTGCGGGTCCACCAGCGAGCTGCTGATCATGATCGTCGGCAGGGCGCTCCAGGGCTTCGCCATGGGTGCCATCCCGCTCGGTATCGGCCTCATGCGCGACGAGCTGCCGCGCGAACGGCTCGGTTCGGCGATGGCCCTGATGAGCTCGTCCATAGGCGTCGGCGGCGGCCTCGCCCTGCCCGTCGCGGCCCTGGTAGCCCAACACGCCGACTGGCACGCCCTGTTCTTCGGCGCCGCCGGACTGGGCGTGCTGTCGATACTGCTGACCCTCCTCGTCGTACCGGAGACCTCCGTACGCGCCCCGGGGCGCTTCGACATCGCCGGTGCCCTCGGGCTGACCGCCGGACTGGTCGCCCTGCTGCTGCCCCTCACCAAGGGGAGCGACTGGGGCTGGGGCTCGCCCACCATCCTCGGGCTCTTCGGCGCCGCCGCGGTGATCCTCGTCCTGTGGGGGCTGATGGAGCTGCGGATCGGCGATCCGCTGGTCGATCTGCGCACCAGTGCCCGCCGCGAGGTGCTGCTCACCAACCTCGCCTCCATCACGGTCGGTGTGGCGTTCTATGCCGTCTCCCTCGTCCTGCCGCAGCTGCTCCAGCTCCCGACCTCCACCGGCTATGGCCTCGGGCAGTCCATGGTGGTGGCCGGTCTGTGCATGGCGCCCCTGGGCGTGACGATGATGCTGGTGGCCCCGCTGTACGCACGGCTCGCCGCCCGCCGCGGCCCCAAGACGTCGCTGCTGCTCGGCATGCTGGTGATAGCCGTCGGCTACGGCGCGGGCCTGGGCCTGATGGGCGCCGCCTGGCAGACCGCCATCGTCGCGGTCGTCATCGGCGCGGGGATCGGCCTGGCCTACTCCTCGCTGCCCGCGCTGATCGTCGGTGCCGTCGATCCCTCCGAGACCGGCGCGGCCAACGGACTGAACACCCTGATGCGGTCGATCGGTACCTCCGTCTCCAGCGCCGTGATCGGCATGGTGCTGGCCCGTATGTCGAAGGATTTCGGGCCCGTCACGGTGCCCACCATGGCCGGCTTCCGGGTCTCCTTCCTGATCGCCACCGCCGCGGTCCTGTTCGGCGTTGTGGTGGCGGCGTTCCTGCCGTCGCCGCGCAGGGCGTCCCGTACGGCACCGGGGCCGATGGCGGAGAGCGGGGAGGCCCCTTCTGTCCCGCCCGGCAGGCCCGTGCCGTCCTGGGCGCAGGCCGACGCCGAGGCGCCGGTGGGGTGCGCCGGATTCCGGGGCCGCGTCGTGGACCCGGCCGGACGGCCCGTCCGCCGGGCGATCGTCACGCTCATCGACCGCGAGGGCCGCCAGGCCGGCGTCACCACGGCCGACGACGACGGCCGTTACGCCCTTCCCGCCCCCGGTGCCGCGTCCGACCCCGGCACCTACGTCCTCACGGGTGCCGCGCCCGGCCGTATGCCGCACGCGGTCTCGGTCACCTGCCGGGGCGACGGCGCACCGGCCGCCGTCGACCTGGTCCTCACCGGAAGCGGCCGGCTGCGCGGCACCCTGCTCGGTGGCGCGGACGGTACGCCGCTGGCCGGAGCGGGCATCGTCGTCACCGACGCCCGGGGCGAGGTGGCCGCCCGCACGACGTCCGGCGCCGACGGGGCCTGGGAGATCGCCCAGCTCCCGGCCGGCACCTACACGTTGGTGCTGAGCGCCCCCGGTCACTGCCCGGAGGCGCGCACGGTGGAGGTGTCCGCCGCCGGGACGGACCGCCAGGACACCCGTCTGCGTCCTGCCGTATCCGTCCACGGCACGGTGCGTGGCCCCGGCGGCCGTCCGCTCGCCGATGCCTCGGTGACGCTCCTGGAGGACGGTACGGTCACCGGCCACACCGTCACCGGCCCGGACGGCGCCTTTTCCTTCACCGAACTGACGGGCCGTCACTACACCCTCGCGGCGGCCGGCTATCCGCCGCATGCGGCCCCGATATCCCTGACCCGCGGCGCGGACGAGGTCCTCGACCTGGATCTGGCGCAGCCGTCGGGGTCAGCCGGCTGAGGGGCCGTCGCCGCCCCGGCCACCCCCGGGCCGGGGCCGGCGCCCGATATGGCCATGACCGCCCCATACGGTCGCGGCCTCGGTCTGGCGCCCGCCCGGACGTAGGGGGAGCGGCTCATTGCTGCGCGAGCAACTCCCGTAATGTGGCCTCCAGTTCCGTCTGGAGTGTGCGGCTCGCCGCCTCCCCGTCGCCGCCGATCACGGCCTCGATCAGCGCCGCATGCCGGGCGTCGCCGTGCGCAGGGTCCTGGTCGCGCAGGCCGAGCAGCTCCACGAGGTCGATCAGGCCCTGGCGCAGGACGGGCACGAACTCGGCGAAGAGATCGGACAGTACGGGGTTGTGCGCGGCATCGACCACGGTGGCGTGCAGGGCGATGTCCGCGTCCACGAAGGCCGCGTGGTCGCCGCCGGACCAGGCTGCGCGACGCCCTTCGAGGGCGGCGCGCATGGCCGTGACATCGGCGTCCGTGCGGCGTTCGGCGGCCAGGCGGGCGGCCTGGACCTCCACCGTCATCCGTGCCTCGTAGACATCGGCGACGGCCGCGCGGCGCAGGCGGGCGGTCCAGTCCTCGGTGGGCTCGGTGGCGATCACAAAGACGCCGGCGCCCTGGCGCGGCTGCACCAACCCCGCCCCGGCCAGGGCCCGTACCGCCTCGCGGACCGTGGAGCGGCCCACGCCCAGGGACTTGGCGAGGGTGGTTTCACCGGGGAGTTTGCTGCCCACCGGCCAGTGGCCGCCGGTGATCTGGTCGCGCAGCCGCTGGGTGGCCTGTTCGACCAACGGGCTGGGGCGAAGGGCTTCGAGGGACATCCGATAACCGCTGCTTTCTGCCGTCTGTGGGGTCCGGCGAAGAGCCGCGCAGGGCGCCAACCCGCCTGCACCGGGACCCACTTGTCTGAGGAGTAGCTTGTCTGAGGAGTTGTTTCCTGGCTACTGTACCGACATGACGTTGCGTGGTCTCCTTCTCGGCCGCCGCGGCGGGGCCTGACACGACCGGCACCCCGCCGCGGGGTTCCGTGCTGCCGGTCTTCCTCCGGCTCTTGTCAAGGATCGGTCATCATGATGTCCCGCACTTCGTCCACCAACTCCCGTACCGCATCGGCCATTTCCGGCTCGGCCACCCCCTCTCCGGCCGCTTCCCTCGCAGCCTCTCCCGTCGCCTCTCCCGCCCCCTCCCTCCGTACCCCCGACGGCCCCGTGCCGTCCGGCGCGCCCGCCTGGAATCGGCAGCGCGGCAGCGCGATGCCGTTCCACCGCTACCGGCCGGCCCACGAGCGCGTCGAGATCCCGCGCACCGAACGCCACTGGCCCGACGCCCGGATCGAGCGGGCGCCGCTGTGGGTGCCGGTCGATCTGCGCGACGGGAACCAGGCGCTGGCCGAGCCGATGGACACACCCCGCAAGCGCCGGATGTTCGATCTGCTGGTCGCCATGGGGTTCAAGGAGATCGAGGTCGCCTATCCGTCCGCGAGCCGTACGGACTTCGACTTCGTACGGCATCTGGCCGAAAGCGGCGCCGTCCCCGAGGACGTCACCGTCGTCGTCTTCACCCCGGCCCGGCGCGACCTGATAGAGCGCACCTTCGCCGCCATCGAGGGGTTGCCGCGCACCGTCGTGCACCTCTACACCGCCACCGCGCCCACCTGGCGTGAGGTGGTGCTCGGCCGCAGCCGGGACGAGGTGCACGCGCTGGTCCGCGACGCGGCCGCGTACATGGCTCAACTGGCCGCGGCCCGCCCGCAGTCCGATATCCGCTTCCAGTTCTCACCCGAGGTCTTCAACCTCACCGAACCCGATCTCGTCCTGGAGATCTGCAACGGACTGACGCGGCTGTGGGACGCCTCACCGGACCGTCCGGTCATCCACAATCTGCCGGCCACGGTCGAGATCGCCACGCCCAATGTGTACGCCGACCAGATCGCGTACATGCACCGCCATCTGGAGCGCCGCGACGGGGTCGTCCTCTCCGTGCACCCGCACAACGACCGCGGCACGGGCGTGGCCTGCGCCGAACTCGCCATGCTGGCCGGGGCCCAGCGGGTGGAGGGCTGCCTGTTCGGGAACGGCGAGCGCACCGGCAACGTCGATCTGGTCACCCTGGCGCTCAATCTGCACACCCAGGGCGTCGACCCGATGATCGACTTCTCGGACATCGACGCCGTGCGCCGTACGGTCGAGGACTGCATCCGCATCCCCGTCCACGCCCGCCACCCCTACGCCGGCGAACTCGTCCACACCGCCTTCTCGGGTACGCACCAGGACGCCATCAGCAAGGGCCTGGCCCACCATGCCGCACGGGCCGCCGAGTCGGGTGTGCCGCATGCGCAGGCGCCCTGGTCCGTGCCGTATCTGCCGGTGGACCCCGCCGACCTCGGATGCAGCTACGAGGCCGTCATCAGGGTCAACAGCCAGTCGGGCAAGGGTGGGATCGCCCATCTGATGCAGCGCGAGCACGGGCTGGACCTGCCCCGGGCGATGCGGCCGGACTTCTCCCGTACGGTGCAGCGCGCGACCGACGACAGCGGGCAGGAGGTCACGGCGAAGGAGCTGGGGGAGCTGTTCCGGAGCGCCTATCTGGTGCCGGGGACGGACGGTCCGGTGCGGCTCGGTTCCTGGAGCGCCACCGAGCCCGTGCCGGGGGAGCACCGGGTGCGCTGCGAGCTGGACGGGGTGCCGTGCGAGGGCGCCGGGAACGGGCCGCTGGCGGCGTTCTGTGCGGCGCTGGCCGCCGCCGGGCACCCGGCCGACATCGTCGACTACGCCGAGCACGCCCTCGCCGCCGGCCCGCACAGCGAGGCCGTCGCCTATGTGCGGTGCCGCATCGGCGGCGCCATGTACTGGGGCGCGGGCCGGGACACCTCGGTGCTGACGGCTTCGGTGCGGGCCGTGCTGTCGGCGGTCAACCGGGCGGCGGTCGACCGGTCGGTGGCTGTCCAGGAGGCCGTCAGTCGGGAGGCGGTCTCCGGGCGGTAGCGGGCAGCGGTCGGCGGGGGAGCGGGGCGCCGTGGCCGGGGGAGGGGTGAAGGGCGAGCGACAGGCCCAACCGTCCGATTTCGGTCACTGTTCGGCCTGGCCGTCTATGGGCCGTTGGTGACCGTTCGATTACGGTCGATGACGTCCGCTACGGTGCGCTGCGCAAACGCCGGTGGTGCGCCGGGGCGCGGCCGCGGCCGGCTGCTCCGGTCCGTTAGCGGGGTGTTAGCGCCTCGTTAGCGGACCGGCAGTGCCCGGGGTCACGCTGGAAGGAGACGGACCGACCGTGCGCACCCACCACCCCGAGAGGGCGCGCAACCACCAGACGAGGGGGAGACAGAGACCATGTCGCTCACCAGCACCACGCTAGGCCGCGGCCGCCGGGTCGCCGCCGGTTCGCTGATCGCCGTCACGGCGCTCGGCCTCACCGCCTGCCAGAGCGGAACGGACTCCGCGTCCCACTCCTCGTCGGCCTCCGCCTCCGCCACGGCCCACAGCCAGGACTCCGGCCACAGCTCACAGTCGGCCGGCAACGGCATGCGCCCGTCCGGTAGCCAGAGCCGTTCCGCCGGGGCAGCCGGGCCCTCCGCCCAGGCCGGAGGCAAGTCCGCCAGCGGCAAGCCCGGGGCCCCGGGCGCCGCGCAGTCCCATCCCTCGGCGATGACCGCCTCGGACCGCTGCACCGCGGACAACATGTCGCTGCACCTGGGCCGTACGGACATCGGCGCGGGCAATATCCACATCCCGCTGGTCTTCACCAACAAGGGCAAGAAGGCCTGTTCGCTGCGCGGCTTCCCCGGGGTCTCGCTGATCCTGCGCGACGGCTCCACGGTCGGCAAGCCCGCCACCCGCTCGGGCGGCGCGGGCGGCAGCGTCCGCCTCCAGCCCGGGCAGAGCGCACACGCGGTCCTGCACACCGTCAACGACGGTGTCTCCGACACGCCCTGCTGGTCCAACTCGCAGCTGGTCTTCGTCTACCCGCCCGGCTCCAAGAGCTCGATGACCACCGGCAGCGGCGGGCTGCGGGTGTGCGGCGGACAGTTCGATGTCACGGCCGTGGAGCCCGGCTCCCTGGGCTGACACACCAGGGGCAGTACCGGGGCAGTACGTCCACACGCCTCACGGGATCGTGCACCCGTAGGCGGCAGGGGCCACGCCCGGCGGCATACGTCCGCCGGGGCGTGGCCCGCCGTATGTGCAGACCCGCGCCCCGTCGGGGGCCCCTGCCCGCGCGCCACGCACCTGTCACTTGAACGGCCCGCGTGCTCGCGCACGGTGGGGCAGTCGGTGTTACCAAGGGAACCGCACGCCGTCTTGTGCGCCTTCGGGCGCTTTCGTCGCCTGCCCCTGCACCGCCCCTGCCCTGCGCCCCGCGAGGAGGCATCCCCATGGATGCAGCACCTTCGACCGCCGCCGACCGCGCGAAAGCCGACGGGAGCCCGTCCGACGAGGACGCGGCCCCCATTCATGTGCTCTGGATCAACGCGGGCCTGAGCTGCGACGGCGACTCGGTGTCGCTGACCGCGGCCACCCAGCCGAGCATCGAGGAGATCGCGCTCAGCGTGCTGCCCGGCCTGCCCAAGGTCCAGGTCCACTGGCCGCTGATCGACTTCGAATGCGGTCCGACGCAGGGCGCGGACACGTTCATCGAGTGGTTCTTCAAGGGTGAGCGCGGCGAGATCGACCCGTTCGTGCTGGTCGTCGAGGGGTCCATCCCCAATGAGTCGATCAAGCCGGAAGGGTACTGGTGCGGTTTCGGCGACAACCCCGAAACCGGCCAGCCGATCACCACCAGCGAGTGGATCGACCGGCTCGCCCCCAAGGCGCTGGCCGTGGTCGCGATCGGCACCTGTGCCACCTACGGCGGTATCCACGCCATGGCCGGCAACCCCACCGGCGCGATGGGGGTGCCCGACTATCTGGGCTGGGACTGGAAGTCCAAGGCCGGTATTCCCATCGTGTGTGTGCCCGGCTGCCCGATCCAGCCCGACAACTTCTCCGAGACGCTGACCTATCTGCTCTACCAGGCGGCGGGCGCGGCCCCGATGATCCCGCTGGACGACCAGCTGCGGCCCACGTGGCTCTTCGGCGCCACCGTGCACGAGGGCTGTGACCGGGCCGGGTACTACGAGCAGGGCCAGTTCGCCACCAACTACGACTCGCCGGAATGTCTGGTGAAGCTCGGATGCTGGGGCCCCGTGGTCAAATGCAATGTCCCCAAGCGGGGCTGGATGGACGGCATCGGCGGCTGCCCGAACGTCGGCGGTATCTGCATCGCCTGCACCATGCCCGGATTCCCCGACAAGTTCATGCCGTTCATGGACGAGCCGCCGGGCGCCATGGTGTCCGTCACCGCCAGCTCCGCCTACGGCAAGGTCGTCCGCCGGCTGCGCGATATGACCGCCCGGACCGTGGACCACGAACCCAAGTGGCGCCACCGCGGCGGCAAGCTGACCACCGGTTACCGAAAGCCCTGGTGACCGGCTGACCACGAGGCTCGGGGCCCGCCGGTCGCACAGTGGACCGCGCTCCTGACGAAGTGTCAGGCTCCCGACCTCGGGCCTCTTTTGCGCCACCTCGCGACTCCCGAACCCTCCCGTCAGACCCCCCTCCCGCGCGCTACAGAAGGGCACGGCACACACGATGGCACCGAAGACGAAGGCGGCCGGTGACGGCAGCGGTCTGACGGAGATGTCCTGGGATCCGATCACCCGGATCGTGGGCAGCCTCGGCATCCACACCAAGATCGACTTCAAGCAGAAGCGGGTGGCGGAGTGCTACAGCACCTCGTCCGTCTTCCGCGGCTACAGCGTCTTCATGCGCGGCAAGGACCCGCGCGACGCCCACTTCATCACCAGCCGGATCTGCGGAATCTGCGGCGACAACCACGCCACCTGCTCGGTCTACACCCAGAACATGGCCTACGGGGTCAAGCCGCCGCACCTGGGCGAGTGGATCATCAACCTCGGCGAGTCCGCGGAGTTCATGTTCGACCACAACATCTTCCAGGAGAACCTGGTCGGGGTGGACTACTGCGAGAAGATGGTCCGCGAGACCAATCCGGGGGTGTGGGAGCTCGCCCAGCGCACGGAGGCTCCGCACGCCGGCGATCACGGCTATCGGACCATCGCCGACATCATGACCTCCCTCAACCCCATCGAGGGCGAGTTCTACCGCGAGGCGCTCCAGGTCAGCCGCTACACCCGCGAGATGTTCTGTCTGATGGAGGGCCGCCATGTGCACCCCTCCACGCTCTACCCGGGCGGCGTCGGCACCATCGCCAGCGTCCAGCTGTTCACCGACTACATGAGCCGGCTGATGCGCTATGTGGAATTCATGAAGCGCGTCGTACCGCTCCACGACGACCTTTTCGACTTCTTCTACGAGGCGCTGCCCGGCTACGAGCAGGTCGGTCAGCGGCGGGTGCTGCTCGGCTGCTGGGGCGCCCTCAACGACCCCGAGCACTGCGACTTCACCTACCGCAACATGACCAGCTGGGGCCGGAAGATGTTCGTCACCCCGGGCATCATCGTCGACGGCAAACTGGTCACCAACGACCTCACCCAGATCAACCTCGGCATCCGGATCCTGCTCGGCAGCTCCTACTACCAGGACTGGGAAGGCCAGGAGCAGTTCGTCACCCACGACCCGCTCGGCAACCCCGTCGACGCCCGTCACCCCTGGAACCAGCACACCATCCCCGCCCCCCAGAAGCGGGACTTCAACGACAAGTACAGCTGGGTGATGTCGCCGCGCTGGTTCGACGGCAAGGAGCATCTGGCGCTGGACACCGGCGGCGGCCCGCTCGCCCGGCTGTGGTCCACCGCCCTGTCCGGACTCGTCGACGCCCCCTACGTCAAGGCCACCGGCCACAGCGTCGTGATCGACCTGCCGCGCAGCATGACCAAGCCCGAGACCCGCTTCGAATGGAAGATCCCGAAGTGGAGCAACGCGATCGAGCGCAACCGCGCCCGGACCTACTTCCAGGCGTATATGGCCGCCATGGCACTGCACTTCGCGGAGAAGGGCCTGGAGGAGGTCCGCGCCGGACGCACCCAGACCTGGGAGAAGTTCGAGGTCCCGGACGAGTCCATCGGCTGCGGATTCACCGAGGCCGTCCGCGGGGTGCTCTCGCACCATATGGTCATCCGCGACGGCAAGATCGCCAACTACCACCCCTATCCGCCGACCCCCTGGAACGCCAGCACCCGCGACACCTACGGCACCCCGGGCCCGTACGAGGACGCCGTCCAGAACACCCCCATCTTCGAGGAGAACTCCCCGGAGAACTTCAAGGGCATCGACATCATGCGCGCCGTGCGCAGCTTCGACCCGTGTCTGCCCTGCGGGGTGCATATGTACGTCGGCAACGGCACGACCGTGGAGAAGATGCATGTGCCCACCGGTCTGAGCGGACTGGCCGGATGAGCGCCCCGGCCACCGCGCCGGCACCGGACGCCGAGACGACCGGCCGGCGCGTCGAGGAGATCCTGGACCGGCTCGCGGGCGGCGGCGACGACAAGGCCGCCGCTGCCGCGGAGGAACTCGTCCGCGCCCTGATGGACTTCTACGGCGCCGGGCTCGCCCGGATGATGCACCTGATCGGCAAGGGCACCCCGCCGGCCCTGCTCGGCGACGCGATGGTGGCCTCCCTGCTGATGCTGCACGATCTGCACCCCGAGGACCTCACCACCCGGATCGGCCGCGCCCTGGACAGCGTCCGGGCACAGCATCCCGTCGAGATGACCGGCTTCGACGCGGACAGCGGGGCGCTGCGCCTGCGCTCCGCGGCCTCGGGCGGCTGCGGCTGTCCGAGCACGGCGCAGGCCGCCCAACAGGCCGTCGAGCAGGCCCTGTCCTGCTTCGCGCCCGAGGTGGCCTCGGTGCGCCTGGAGCAGGCCGCGGCCGCACCGGAGCCGGCCCTGCTCCAGATCTCCCGCCGCCCGCCGACCGCCGCCCCGGCCTCGTGAGCGCCCGGCCCACCGCGCCCGCGCGCCCCCTCCCGCCCGCCGCCCGGGGCCTGCACAGATTCCGCGTACCGCAGGCACCCGCCCCCGAACGCTGTGAACTGTGCGGCGCACTGCTCGCCGACCACGACCACCGCCACCTCGTCGACACCAAACGCCGCGCCCTGGCATGCGCCTGCACCCCCTGTGCCCTGCTCTTCGAACGGCCCGGCGCGGGCGCCGGGCAGTTCCGTACCGTCCCGGACCGCTATCTCACCGATCCGGACCACACCCTCGACGCCGCGACCTGGGACCTCCTCCAGATCCCCGTCGGCGTCGCCTTCTTCTTGAAGAACACCGACCTCGACCGTCTGGTTGCGCTCTACCCCAGCCCGGCCGGCGCCACCGAGAGCGAACTCGACCCCGGCACCTGGCAGACCGTCCTGGGCACCACCACCCTCGCCCGCCTCCTCGAACCCGATGTGGAGGCCCTGCTGGTGCGCCGCGCGGAGGGCCGGGTCGACTGCTATCTCGTGCCCGTCGACATCTGCTACGAACTCGTCGGCCGGATGCGGCTGCTGTGGCAGGGCTTCGACGGCGGGGCCGAGGCCCGCGCCGCCCTCGACGAATTCTTCGGACGGGTCGCCGTCCGCGCCCGCGCCCCCAGGGAGGACGACCGCCCGTGACCGACCTCTCCTTCGTCTGCACGGGCGTCCGCTCCGATCCGTACGCCGCCGGACCCACCCTCCTGTTCCGGCTGCGCATCACCGCCACCGGTGTGGAGCGCGTGCACGCCATCGCGCTGCGCTGCCAGATCCGTATCGAACCCGCTCGCCGCGGCTACGGCCGGGACGAGGGCGCGGCGCTGACCGACCTCTTCGGCGAACGCGACCGCTGGGGCAGCAGCCTCAACCCCCTCCAGTTCGCCCAGGTTTCCGTCGTCGTCCCCGGTTTCACCGGCGAGACCGAGGTGGACCTGCCCGTCCCGTGCACCGGCGACCTGGACATCGCCGCCACCCGCTACTTCCACGCGCTGGAGGACGGCGAGGCCCCGCTGCGCCTGCTGTTCTCCGGGACGGTGTTCGCGGGACCCGCGGGCTTCCACGTCACACCGGTGCCCTGGGACAAGGAGGCCCAGCTGCGGATGCCGGTCACCGTCTGGCGGGAGATGACCGAAACGCACTTTCCCGGCTGCGGCTGGCTGCGGCTCCCGCGCGAGACCCTCGCGGCGCTGCTCGCCTTCCGGTCGCGCCGCGCCCTGCCGTCCTGGGAGGCGGCCGTCGAGGCGCTGCTCGCCGAGGCCCGCCGCGGCGAACCGCCCCCGCCGCCCCGCCCGTTCGCCCGCCCCGCCACCACGAGAACCGCCACCACGAGCGCCGCCTCCGACCCGGCCGCCCCCGAGAGGACCGCCCCATGACCACCAGCGTCCTGCCCGACACCCTGGCGGCCTCCTTCGCCGCGGCCCGCCGGGTGGCCGACGCGGTGCTCTTCGAAGGCTATGTGCTCTATCCGTACCGCGCCTCCTCGGCCAAGAACCGGCTGCGCTGGCAGTTCGGCGTCCTGGTCCCGCCCGCCTGGGCCACGGCCGGCGGCGAACACTCCCACCAGCGCACCGAATGCCTGATGGAGCCGCGCTCCGGCGCCCGCCTCTCGGCCGAACTGCGGTTCCTGCGGGCCCAGCGCCGCACCGTCCAGCGGCTGCTGCCGGACGGCACCTTCGCCGCCGCCGACGAACTCGCCCTGCCCGACCGGCTCCTGGTCCCCTGGGACGAGGGCGTCGAGGAACGCCTCACCTGCGTCATCGACCTCCCCACACTCCTTGCCGGCCATGACCTCCCGCTCTCCCTCCCCGCCGGCGAGGACACCGAGGACGTCCACGACGCGGACGGTCGGCAGATCGGCCGACTCGTGCGCCGCCGCGCGCCGATCGAGGGACGGCTGCGGCTGACGGCCACCGAACTCGACGGCCCCTACCGCGTGCTGCGGCTGACCGCCACCGTCGAGAACACCAGCACCTGGACCCCCGACGGCCCCGCCGACCGCACGGCCGCGCTGCCCCGCGCCCTGGTGGCCGCCCACCTCCTCCTCGGCCTCGACGCCGGCTCCTTCCTGTCCATGACCGATCCGCCCGAGTGGGCCCGCCCCGCCGTCGCCGACTGCCGCAACGAGCACACCTGGCCCGTACTGGCCGGCGAACCGGGCCACCGCGACGTGGTCCTGTCGTCCCCGATCATCCTGGAGGACCACCCCGCCCTCGCCCCCGAAAGCCCCGGCCCGCTCTACGACTCCCTGGAAATCGACGAGATCCTCACCCTGCGCACCGCCGCCCTCACCGACCAGGAAAAACGCGAGGCACGCGGCACCGATGCGCGCGCCGCCGAGGTCATCGACCTCGCCGACACCATGCCGCCCGAGGTCCTGGAACGGCTGCACGGCGCCGTCCGGGCCCTGCGCGAGGTCACCGGGGAAGGCCCGGCCACACCCGACGACACCCACCCCGACGTGCCCGGGCTGCGCCCCGAAACGCCCTGGTGGGATCCCGAGAGCGACCGCAGCGTCGACCCCGCACGCGACCGCATCACCCTCGACGGCCGTCCGGTCGGCGCCGGGAGCCGGGTACGGCTGCGCCCCGGAAAGCGCCGCACCGACGCCCAGGACCTGTTCCTGCACGGCCGCACCGCACACGTCGAGGCCGTTCTGCACGACGTGGACGGCGGGGTGCACCTCGCGGTCACCGTCGACGGGGACCCCGGCGCCGACATCCGCCGCGAGCAGGGCCGGTTCCTGTATTTCCAGCCCGACGAGATCACCCCCTTGGAGGACGAGTGAGAGCCGACGCCCCGCCCGCCCCCACCAGGACGCTGATCGCCGGCGTCGGCAACATCTTCCTCGGCGACGACGGCTTCGGCATCGAGGCCGTCCGCCGGCTGTCCGCACACCCCCTGCCCGAGCATGTCGAGATCGTCGACGCCGGTATCCGCGGGGTGCATCTGGCCTACCGGATGCTCGACGGCTACCACACCGTGCTCCTGGTGGACGCCACCGCCCGCGGTGGCGCACCCGGCACCGTCTACCTCCTCGACGCCACCGACCCTGCCCCCGCCGCCCCGCACCCCGCCGCGATGGACGCCCACCAGATGACCCCCGACAGCGTGCTCGCCCTGCTCGACACGCTCAGCGCGGGCACCGGCAGCAGCCGCCCGCAGCGCGTCCTGGTCGTCGGCTGCGAACCGGCCGACGTCGAGGAGCGCATGGGGCTGAGCGAGCCGGTCGCCGCCGCCGTCGACGAGGCCGTCGATCTGGTCCTGCGGCTGGTCGGCGGGGCGGAACCGGCCGCGGCCGACCCCCCGCCCACCAGCGCCACCCACCACTGAGAGGAACCCGCACCATGCTCAAGCTCGCCCTCGGCGCCGTTCTCGCCGCCGCGTTCGCCGCCGTCCTGTCCCAGCTGCCCGATCTCAAGCGCTATCTGCGCATGCGGTCCATGTGACAGCCCCGCCCGGGGCCCGCTGCACCGAACGGCGGACGCCGCCGGCCCGCCCCGGCGAGGCACCCCGGACGCCCGGTGGCCGCGCCGTCTAATGGGCCGCGCGGCACCCCCGCGTCCCCCACCGGAGAGAAACCGATGCACGAGATGTCCCTCGCGCTGGCGGTCGTGGACCAGATCGACGGCGCGGCCCGGTTCGAACGGGCCACTTCCGTCAGGAGCGTCCGCCTCCAGGTCGGCGAACTGGCCGGAGTGGTCCCCGACGCCCTCGCCTTCTCCTTCGAACTCGCCTGTACGGGAACGGTGCTGGAGGGCGCGGAGCTGATCACCGAACAGGTCGCCGGCCGCGCCCGCTGCCGCCCCTGCACCCGCACCTGGGCGACGGGCATGCCACCACAGCTGACCTGCCCCGGGTGCGGTGGGGCCGACACCGAGCTGCTGTCCGGCCGCGAACTCCAGATCGTCAGCGTCAGCTGGCACGACGCCCCACAGCACCGACCGACCCACCAGGAGCGCTGACACCATGTGCCGAGTCGTCGATCTCCAGCAGGCCGTCCTCGCCAAGAACGACGCCTGCGCCCGCCTGCTGCGCGAGGACCTGGCGGCCCGGGGCACCGCGGTCGTCAATCTGCTGTCCAGCCCCGGCAGCGGCAAGACCGCCCTCCTGGAGCGTGAACTGACCCTCGCCCGGCGGCGCGGCATCCCCGTCGCGGCGCTCACCGCCGACCTCGCCACCGAGAACGACGCCACCCGCCTGGCCCGCTCCGGCGCGCCCGTCAAACAGGTCCTCACCGACGGGCTGTGCCATCTGGAGGCCGGGATGCTCGGCGGGCACCTCGACGGCTGGCTGCCCCAGGACACCCGGCTGCTGTTCATCGAGAACGTCGGAAACCTGGTCTGCCCGGCCTCCTACGACCTCGGCGAGACCCTGCGGGTGGTCCTCGCCTCGGTCACCGAAGGCGAGGACAAACCGCTCAAGTACCCCACCGCCTTCGGACTGGCCCATCTGGTCGTGGTGACCAAAACCGATATCGCCGCGGCCGTCGGATTCGACGAGGCCGCCTTCCGCGCGCACGTCGAACAGATCAACCCCGGCGTGGAGATCGTGTGCACCTCGGCCCGGCGCGGCGAGGGAGACGGCGCACTGCTGGACCGTGCGCTCGCCGCCCGCGACGGCGCCCCCGTGCACGTCCCCGTGATGACCCGGCAGCACCACCACCCCGAGCCCGCCTCCGTGCTCGACCCCAACTCGCTGGCGCAGAGCCGGTCATGACGGTACGGCAGGCCGATGCCGCGACGACGGAGGCCGTCCCGGCGCCGTCCGCCCCCGCGCAGAAGGCCGCCGTACGGTGCCGGATCACCGTGCGCGGGGTCGTCCAGGGCGTGGGATTCCGGCCGTTCGTCCACGCCCTCGCCACCGAACTCGGCCTGACCGGGCAGGTGACCAACACCCCCGACGGCGTCGTCGCCGAGGCCGAGGGCCCGCCCGCCGCCGTCGCCCGCTTCACCGCACGTATCCGCGATGACGCGCCCCCGCTCGCCGTGGTGGAGACCGCCGACGCCCTCGACATCCCCGTCACCGGCGGCACCGGCTTCGCCATCCGCCCCTCCCGCGCCGGCGGCCCCTCCCGCACCCTGGTCGCCCCGGACGCCGCCACCTGCGACGCCTGCCTCGCCGAACTGCGCGACCCCGCCGACCGCCGCTACCGCCACCCCTTCCTCACCTGCACCCACTGCGGCCCCCGCTTCACCATCGTCACGGCGCTGCCCTACGACCGCGCCACGACGACCATGGCCCGCTTCCCCATGTGCCCCCGCTGCGCCCACGAATACGCCGACCCCGCCGACCGCCGCTTCCACGCCCAGCCCATCGCCTGCCACGACTGCGGCCCCCGGCTCCGCCTGACCGGCGTGGACCCCCACCCCGGCGACGACCCGGTCACCGCCACCCGCCGACTCCTCGCCGACGGCGCCGTCGTCGCCGTCAAGGGCCTCGGCGGCTACCACCTCGTCTGCGACGCGACCGACGACGACGCCGTCACCCGGCTGCGCCACCGCAAGGCCCGCGGCGACAAACCCTTCGCCCTGATGGCACGTCAACTCTCCGACGTGGAAGGGCTGGTGTACCTATCTGAGGCCGAACGCGCGCTGCTCACCGGCCCCGCCCGGCCCATCGTCCTGCTGCGCCGCCGCACCCCGCACGGCGCCGCCGCCCTCTCGCCCGCCGTCGCCCCCGGCAGCCCCGACCTGGGTGTGATGCTTCCCTACACCCCCCTCCACCACCTGCTCCTCGGCCTCCCCGGCGATCCTCCCGGGCCCGCTCTGCTCGTGATGACCAGCGGCAACACCTCCGGCGAGCCCATCGTCACCGACGACGACGAGGCCCTGCGCCGGCTCGCGCACCTGGCCGACGCCTGGCTCATCCACGACCGCCCCATCCAGGTTCCCTGCGACGACTCGGTCGTGCGCCTCTGCGACGGCGAGCCGCTCTTCGTACGGCGCTCCCGCGGCCACGCGCCGTTCCCGGTGACCCTCCCCGTCCCCGTACGGCCCGCGCTCGCGACCGGCGGCGATCTGAAGAACGTGCTGTGCCTGGGGGAGGGGCGCCGGGCATGGCTGTCCGCCCACATCGGCGATATGGACGACCTGGCGACCCAGCAGGCGTTCCACCGGGCCGAGGAGCATCTCGAAACGGTCACCGGCGTACGCCCCGAACTGCTCGCCGCCGACCGGCACCCCGGCTACCGCTCCACCCAATGGGCTCGACGACACGCCGGAGAGCGGCAGGTGGTCCACGTCCAGCACCACCACGCCCATGTCGCCGCCGCCATGGCCGAACACGGCCTCGACGGCAGCCGCCCCGTGATCGGCGTCGCCTTCGACGGCACCGGCTACGGCGACGACGGCGCGATCTGGGGCGGCGAGGTCCTGCTCGCCGACTACGACGGATACCGCCGCTTCGGCCATCTGCGCTACGCCCCGCTGCCCGGCGGCGATGCCACCGTCCGCCGCCCCTACCGGATGGCCCTGGCGCAGCTGCACGCCGCCGGAATCGATGCCGCCGCGGATCTGCCCCCGGTCGCGGCCTGCCCGCCCGACGAACGACGGCTCCTGCACCAACAGCTCCGGCGCGGCCTGAACTGCGTGCCCACCTCCAGCATGGGCCGCCTCTTCGACGCCGTCTCCTCCCTGGCCGGGGTGTGCCACCACGCCGGATACGAGGCCCAAGCCGCCCTCGCCCTGGAGACGGCGGCCCTGACCGCGGCCGACGAGGACCACGGCCCCGGCTACGCCTTCGCCCTCGACGCCGCCGACCCCGCCGCGCCCGCTGTCGCCGACCCCGCCCCCGTCCTCGCCGCCGTCCTCGCGGACCTGCGCGCGGGTGTCGCCCCGGCGCTGATCGCGGCCCGCTTCCACACCGCGGTCGCCGCCCTCGTCCACCGCTGGTGCCTACTGGCCCGCGCCCGCGCCGGGCTGCACACCGTAGCCCTGACCGGCGGCGTCTTCGCCAACACCCTGCTGGCCGCCACCACCGCCCGGCTGCTGCGCGCCGACGGCCTCACCGTCCTGCGGCACCGCCGCGTCCCGCCCAACGACGGGGGGCTGGCCCTCGGCCAACTCGTCATCGCCGCCCGCCGGGCCGACGGACCCGACTGAGCGCGGCACGGGCCCGTCACGACCGCCGGGCCCCGCGCGACGGCATCCAAGACCGTACGCACGACAGTCCGCACCCACGACAGACCGTACCCACGAACGCACCCACGACGAGGAGAGACCCATGTGCCTGGCGGTACCCGGCAAGGTGGTGGACATCGAGGAACGGGACGGCACCCGGATGGCCACCGTCGACTTCGGCGGCGTGGTCAAGGAGGTCTGCCTGGAGTACGTACCCGACCTGGCGGTGGGCGAGTACGCCATCGTCCACGTCGGCTTCGCGCTCCAGCGCCTCGACGAGGAATCGGCCCGGCAGACCCTCGCCCTCTTCGAGGAACTCGGGCTGCTCCAGGAGGAGTTCGGCGACCCCTGGGAAGCGGCCGCCGCGGAGGCGGGCACGGTCCCCGGGCCCGCCGTGAAGGACGAAGCGCAGGAGGCGCAGCGGTGAAGTACATCGACGAGTTCCAGGACCCCGAACTGGCCCGGCGGCTGCTGGACGACATCCATGCCACGGCGACCCGGCCCTGGGCCCTGATGGAGGTCTGCGGCGGCCAGACCCATACCATCATCCGCCACGGGATCGACCAACTCCTGCCGGACACCGTGGAGTTGATCCACGGCCCCGGATGCCCCGTCTGCGTCACCCCGCTCGAGGTCATCGACAAGGCCCTGGAGATCGCCGCCCGCCCCGACGTCATCTTCTGCTCCTTCGGGGACATGCTCCGCGTCCCCGGCACCGACCGCGACCTGTTCCGCGTCCGCAGCGAGGGCGGCGACGTCCGCGTCGTCTACTCCCCGCTCGACGCCCTCAAGATCGCCCGGCAGAACCCCGACCGCGAGGTGGTGTTCTTCGGCATCGGCTTCGAAACCACCGCGCCGCCCAACGCCATGACGGTCTATCAGGCGCGCAAGCACCGCATCCCCAACTTCAGCCTGCTGGTCTCCCACGTCCGCGTGCCGCCCGCCATCGAAGCGATCATGACCTCGCCGAGCTGTCGCGTCCAGGCGTTCCTCGCCGCCGGGCATGTGTGCAGCGTCATGGGCATGGACGAATACCCCGCCCTCGCCGAACGCTTCCGCGTCCCCATCGTCGTCACCGGCTTCGAACCGCTCGACCTCCTCGAAGGCATCCGCCGCACCGTCCGCCAGCTCGAACGCGGTGAGCACACCGTCGACAACGCCTACCCGCGCGCCGTACGCGCCGGCGGCAACCCCGCCGCCCGCGCCATGCTCGACGACGTCTTCGAGGTCACCGACCGCGCCTGGCGCGGCATCGGCACCATCCCCGACAGCGGCTGGCGGCTGTCCGCCCGCTACCGCGACTTCGACGCCGAACACCGCTTCTCCGTCGAGAACATCGCCACCCGCGAACCCGCCGCCTGCCGCAGCGGCGAGGTCCTGCAAGGCCAGATCAAACCGCACCAGTGCGAAGCCTTCGGCACCACCTGCACCCCGCGCACCCCGCTCGGCGCCACCATGGTCTCCAGTGAAGGGGCCTGCGCCGCCTACTACCTCTACCGCCGACTCGGCGTCACCCCCACCAAACTGGAGGCGAGCCCCGTTGCCTGAGCCCACCCTGGACGTCACCGGCTGGACCTGCCCCGCCCCGCTGCGCGAGACGCCCCGCATCGTCATGGGACACGGCGGCGGCGGCGCCCTGTCCGCCGAACTCGTCCAGCAGATCTTCGCCCCGGCCTTCGGCGGCGACATCCTCGCCCAGCTCGGCGACAGCGCCGCCCTCACCCTCGGCGGGGTGCGCCTGGCCTTCTCGACCGACTCCTACGTCGTACGCCCGCTGTTCTTCCCCGGCGGCAGCATCGGCGACCTCGCCGTCAACGGCACCGTCAACGACCTCGCCATGAGCGGCGCCCGCGCCGCCTACCTCTCCTGCGGATTCATCCTGGAAGAGGGCATCGAGACGTCCGTCCTCGCCCGCGTCGCCGAAGCGATGGGCGCGGCCGCCCGCGTCGCCCGCGTCGAAGTGGCCACCGGTGACACCAAGGTCGTCGAGGCCGGCCACGGGGACGGCATCTACCTCAACACCGCCGGTATCGGACTGATCCCGGCCGACGTCGACCTGCGCCCCCAGCGCGTCGTCCCGGGCGATGTGGTCATCGTCAGCGGCGATATCGGCGTCCACGGCGTGGCGATCATGAGCGTCCGCGAAGGGCTCGAATTCGGCGTCGAGATCGAAAGCGACTGCGCGGCGCTCGGCGGCCTGGTCGAGACCATGCTTGCCGTCACGCCCGATCTGCACGCCCTGCGCGACCCCACCCGCGGCGGACTGGCCGCCGCCCTCAACGAGATCGCCGCCGCCTCCGGCACCGGCATCGCCCTCCAGGAACGCGCGGTCCCGATCCCTCCCACCGTCAGCAACGCCTGCGCCATCCTCGGCCTCGACCCGATGTACGTCGCCAACGAAGGCAAACTGGTCGCCTTCGTCCCCCGCGCCCACGCCGACGCCGTCCTGGACGCCATGCAGGCCCACCCCCTGGGGGCCGGAGCCGCGGTCATCGGCGAGGTCGTCGAGGCCCACCCCGGCATGGTCGTGGCGCACACCGCGCTCGGCGGGACACGGGTGGTCGATCTGCCGGTGGGGGAGCAGCTGCCGCGGATCTGCTGAGGGAGTGTCAGAGGGGCGTCACAGGAAGGGTGGTGTCATAGGAGCGGTGCCTTCCGCCGGGGCCTGTCCGACCGTCGGGCAGGCCCTGGCCGGGGGTGACGGGAACGGTCACGCCCGCTGACCTCTCCGCTCACGGCGGCTACGGTGTCGGGCTATGAGCGAGCGCAGCGAACGCATCATCAAAGGGTGCGCGCCGAGCGCATGCGAAGCCGGGCGAAGCGTGGGGGTGCCCCCGGCCGGAGACCGGGGGAGTTTCGGCATGAGCCGCCTGACGATCGCGATGCACTTTGTGCGGGCCGCGCTGAGCGGCGCCCGGCGCCGCGGTATCGACACCGTGCCGCTGCTCCAGACCGCCCGGATCCCGCCCCTCCTGCTGGCCGACGACCGCGCCCGGGTCACCCCCGAACAGTTCACCCGCCTGATCAAGGCCCTGCACCACGCCACCGACGACGAGTTCCTGGGCCTGGGCCCGCACCCCAGCCGCCGCGGCACCTTCGCGATGATGTGTCACGCCTGCCTGGGTTGCCACGACCTCGGCGCCGCCCTGGAGCGCGCGGCACGCTTCTACGCCCTCTTCCCCGGCGGACCCGAGATGGCCGTCACCTTACGCACCGGCCCGGGCGGCACCCCCGAGGCCGTCTTCTCCGTGCGCAACGACCTGCGCCCCTACGACCACGGCCAGTTCCTCGCCGAATGCATCCTGATCATCTGGCACCGGCTCGCCGGCTGGCTGATCGGCCGGCGCATCCCACTGCACTGGGCGCAGTTCGCCCACCCGGAGCCGCCCCATGCCCCCGAGTACGCCGTGCTGTTCGGCTGCCCGGTGGAGTTCGGCGCCCGCCGCACCGCGGCGGGCTGGGACCCGCACTGGCTGGCCGCGCCCGTCGTACGGGACGAGGCCGCGCTGACCGCGATGCTGCGGCGGGCGCCGGCCGATCTGCTCAGCCGGCGCGACTGGGGCACCACCGTCGCCGAACAGGTGCGGCGCACCCTCGACCGGGCCCTGCGCGCCCCCTCCCCGGCGCGGCTGCCGGAGGCCGCCGAGGTCGCGGCCCGGCTCGCGGTCAGCCCGGCGACGCTGAGGCGACGGCTCCAGGCGGAGGGCACCTCGTACCGGCATCTGAAGGACGCCGTACGCCGCGAAGCGGCCATCAGCGCGCTCACCGCCGGACACGAGCCGATCGCCGAACTCGCCGCCCGTATGGGCTTCTCGGAGGACACCGCCTTCCTCCGCGCCTTCCGCCGCTGGACGGGCACCACCCCGGGGGCCTTCCGCGCGGACGGAGGCGCCGCACACGGCACGGCCCCGCTGTGAGACACCGGGTCAACGAAGCTGAGCGTCCCGGTCAGCGCGCTCCTTACCCACGCGTCAGTACGGTCGCCCCAACCACCCCGGCACTGACGTCAGTTGGGAGAGCCGTATGCACCCTCGCTCCAGCGCACTCACCGCCGTCGCCGCCCTGACCCTGGCGCTCGGCCTGTCCGGCAGCAGCGCCGCCGCCGGTAGCACGGTCGCCGACCGCCCCGCCGCCGACCGCCCCGGCGACCTCGTCTCGTCGTCCCCCACCTCCTTCCACCCGCTGCCCGGCCAGCCGACCAACACCCGTGCCTGGCACATCACCTACCGTTCCACCACCGCCAAGGGCACCCCCAACACCGTCTCCGGAACGGTCATCGTCCCCAAGGACGGACACACCGGACCCCGCCCCCTGATCACCTACGCCGTCGGCACCGTCGGGCTCGCCGACGCGTGCGCGCCCTCGGCCGGCTTCCCCAAGGGCACCACCATGGAGGCCAACCTCATCCAGCAGCTCACCGCCCGCGGCTGGGCGGTCGCGGTCACCGACTACGAGGGCCTGGGCACGCCCGGAGACCACACCTACACCGTCGGACGCGCCGAAGGGCAGGCCGTCCTCGACGCCGCCCGCGCCGCCCAACGGCTCCCCGAAGCGGCCGCGTCGGGCGTCACCCGCACCTCACCCGTCGGCATCATGGGCTACTCCCAGGGCGGCCAGGCCACCAGCTGGGCCGCCGAACTGCACCGCTCCTACGCGCCCGAGCTCCAGGTCAAGGGCACCGCCACCGGTGGCGTGCCCGCCGATCTGCGCAAGGTCGCCGACTACAACAACGGGAGCATCGGCGCCGGTCTGATCCTGATGGCCGCCGTCGGCCAGAACGCCGCCTTCCCCGAACTGCACCTGGACTCCTACCTCAACGACAAGGGCCGGCACTACGTCGACTTCATGAAGAAGAACTGCGTGGCCGCGGACACCGTCGCCGGCCTCTTCAAGCGCATCTCCGACGTCACCGTCAGGAACCCGCTGGACGAGCCGGACTGGCAGGCGCGGCTGCGCGCCTCCGACCTGGGCACCCGCACCCCGGACGCCCCGGTGTACCTCTACCACGGCACCGCCGACGAGCTGATCCCGTACGCCGTCGGCAGGCAACTCCGCGCCGACTGGTGCGCGAGGGGCGCGACCGTCCAGTGGACGCCCCTCCCGCTCGGCGAACACGTCCTCGGTGCGATCGTCGGCGCGACCCCGGCCGCCGACTGGCTCGGCGACCGCTTCGCCGGCAAGCCGACCTCCGGCAACTGCGCCTGACCCGACCCGGCGGCGGGGCGCACCCCGCTCTGTCTGCCCCGCCCCCGGTTGCCCCGCCCGCCCCGCTTCCCCGTTCCCCCGAATGGCCTACACGGGCCCGGTCCCCGCGCGACAGCGCCCGCCCGCGCTCCTACCGTCGGGCCTGTGACCTGCATAGACACCGAAAGCACAGCCGTGGACGCGGCGGCGGACGGTTCGGCGGGCCCGCAGGGTCCGCCCGGGATCGAGGTGCCGCTGCGGATCGACCGGGGACATGCCGAGCCCGAGGAGCTCGCGGCGCTCACCGTCATCCTGGGCGCCCGTCTCGTCGGGCTCCGGCTCCGGGAGGAACACCGCCGACGGCGGGAGGCCGACCAGCAGCACATCGTCCGCGAGCCGCCCTGCGCCTGCTGGGCGGGGTGCTGGTGCTGCGGCTGAGCCGCCGCCCGCCTACCCCTCGTCCGTCAACCCTGCCAGCCCCGCTGGCAGCGCCTGGCGGTGGACCACGCCCAGCCGCTGCGTCGCCCGCGTGAGCGCGACATACAGATCGCTCGCCCCCAGCTCCTCCGGCGCCACCACGACCACGGCGTCGAACTCCAGCCCCTTGGCCTGCCGCGGGTCGATCAGCACCACCGGGCTGGTCAGATCCGGGGCGGCGCCGGTGGAGGCGGACGGAAGGACGACGGAGAGCGCGGCATGCCAGGCGCCGGGGGCGATGACCGCCAACCGGCCCTCCTCGTGGGCCTCGTGGGCGACGGCCTCGGCGACGGCGGCCGGCAGGTCGTCGGTGCGCCGGGCCCAGGGCCGTATGCCCGTCGAGCGGATCGACCGCGGTGGCTCGAAGGAGGGGTCCGCGGCGCGCGGGACCTCGGCCGCGATCTCCATGATCTCGGTCGGCGTGCGGTAGTTGACGCCGAGCCGGACGTGTTCCCAGCGGTCGCCGACGTACGGTTCCAGGGCCGCCTGCCAGGCGCCGCAGCCGCCCGGCTCCGCGGTCTGCGCCGGATCGCCGACCAGCGTCATCGAACGGGTCGGGCAGCGCCGCATCAGCAGCCGCCAGGCCATCGCGGACAGCTCCTGCGCCTCGTCCACGATGATGTGGCCGAACGCCCAGGTGCGGTCGGCCGCGGCGCGTTCGGCGGCGCTGCGGTGGTCGGCCTCCTCCTGGCGTTCGGCGAGCCGTTCCGCGTCGATCAGATCGTGCGCGGCCAGCACTTCCGAGTCCTCGTCGGCCTTGTCCTCGAACTCCTGGGTGCGCGAGCCGTAGGAGAGGTCGAGCACGCCCTGTGCGTAGGCGATCTGCTCCTGGCGCTCGGCCTCGGCGGCGGCGCGGGCCGCCGCATCGTCGTCGCCGAGGAGTTCGGCCGCCTCGTCCAGCAGCGCCACGTCGGCGGGCGTCCACTCCCCGCCGTCGCGGCGGATGGCCGCCGCCTCGTCCGGCGGCAGGTGGACGGGCTCGGCGAGGAAGTCGGCGACCAGCTGCTGCGGGGTGAGCGTCGGCCACAACTCCTCGATGACGGCGTGCAGTTCGGCGCTGGCCGCGACGGCCTTGCCGAGCTGGGCGATGTCGTCGGGGCCGAGCAGGTTCTCGCCGCCGTAGGGGTCCGCGCCGATGCGTTCGGCCAGCTGCTCGGTGAGGGCGTCGATGATGCGGAAGGCGAAGTGGGGGCGGGCGAGGTTGTGCGGCAGGCCGGTGGCGCGGGCCCGGCGCCGGGGCTCGTCCACCAGGTCCGCGTCCAGGACCAGATCGCCGTCGTCGTGCGGGATCACGATCGGCTCGTCCGGCAGGGTCTGCCGGTCCGCCACGAAGCGCGCCAGCGCGTCCGCCATCGCCGCGGCGCCCTTGACCCGGGCGGCCCCGGGCGTGTCGGTTCCGGTCGCGGTGACGCCCGGGAAGAGCTCGCCGGGCGTGGCGAGCAGCACGCCGGTCTCGCCGAGCGAGGGCAGCACCTCGCCGATGTAGCCGAGGAACGCCGGGTTGGGCCCGACGATCAGCACGGCGCGGCGGGCCAGCTGCTCGCGGTGGGCGTAGAGCAGATACGCGGCGCGGTGCAGGGCGACGACGGTCTTGCCGGTGCCGGGGCCGCCCTCCACGACGAGGACGCCGCGGTGCGGGGCGCGGATGATCCGGTCCTGGTCGGCCTGGATGGTCTGCACGATGTCGTGCATCCGGCCGGTGCGCGCGGCATCCAGCGCGGCCAGCAGAACGGCGTCCGCGTCGCTGCCCTCGTGGCCGGTGCGCGCGGTGTCGGTGAGGTCGAGGATCTCGTCGTGCAGCGCGGTGACGCGGCGGCCCTCGGTGGTGAGATGGCGCCGGCGGCGCAGGCCCATCGGCGTGTGGCCGGTGGCGAGATAGAACGGCCGGGCGACCTCCGCGCGCCAGTCGATGACGAGCGGGGTGCGGTCCGCATCGTCGCGCCGGATTCCGATCCGGCCGATGTGGTGATCGGCGCCGTCACGGAATACCAGACGGCCGAAGCACAGGCCGTTCTCACCGGCATTGAACGCGGCCAGAAGGCCGGACAGTTCGGCCACCAGGACATTGCGTTCCAGCCGCGCCTGATGGGTGGAACCCGCCGCCGGCAGGGCCTCACGGACCGCGGTTTCGGCCGCGTCCCGCAGTGCGGCGAGGTGATCGTGGACCAGGTCGAGGAATTCCTGCTCCGTGCGCAATTCCTCGGTCGGCGCGTTTGACAATTCGACTCCGCTCGGATACATTGACGTCATAAGGGTGATGAGTTGTCGTTCGATTCTGATTAAAGGCAAGCGCCCAATATACGCAGTGAAATACCCCGGCCGTCAATTCGGTACGGGGATTTTTTATGTCCCGCACGGGCGGCGGCGCCCCGCCGCTCCGAGGGCATACGGCGCGTCACGTAGGCTCCGACCTGCTGGAACAGGGATGCGAGGAGGCCGTTTTACGTGACGGAGCGTCAGGTGTCAGACGGGGGAGAGCCGGACGGAGGCGAGGCGACCAGCGCGCCGGAGGTGCAGGCGCAGGAGCGGCGGCTGCGCCGGGAGCTGGGGTTCTGGGGGCTCACCGGGATCGGGTTCTCCAACATCGTGGGGTCCGGATGGCTGTTCGCCGCCATGTACGCGGCGCAGACCGCGGGCCCGGCATCGCTGCTGTCCTGGATCGGGGCGGGACTGCTGTGCACCCTGGTCGCCCTCGTCATGATCGAGCTGGGCGCCTCGCGGCCCGAGGGCGGCGGCACCGTCCGCTGGCCGCTGCAGGCCAGCGGACCGCTGGTCGGCACGCTCGTCGGCTGGTCGGTGCTGCTGTCGGTCGGCGGCACCGCGGCCGAGATCAGCGCCATCATGCAGTACGCCGCCCACTACCTCCCGTCCCTCTACAACGGCCACACCCTCACCGCCTCCGGGCTGGCGGTGGCCGCCGGGCTGAGCATCCTGCTGACCGCGCTGAACTGGTTCGCGGTCAAGATGTTCGCCCAACTCAACAACCTCATCTCGGTGTTCAAGATCGTGGTGCCGGTGGTCACGGTCATCGCGCTGATCGCCTCGGGCTGGCACTCCGGGCGGCTGACGGACCACGGCGGCTTCGCCCCGTACGGCTATGTAGCCTGTCTGACCGCGCTGGCCGGCGGCGGCATCGTCTACTCCGTGAACGGCTTCCAGGCGCCGCTGGACTTCTCGGGGGAGACCCGCAACCCGCGCCGCACCATTCCGGCCGCGGTGCTCACCGGAATCGGCCTGGCGGTGGTCATGTACCTCGCCCTCCAGGTGGCGTATCTCTTCTCGGTGCCGGAGAGCCTTCTCGGGGGCGGCTGGAAGGGCGTCTCCTTCGACTCGCCGTTCGGGCAGCTGGCGATCATCCTCAATCTGCACTGGCTCTCCAGTCTGCTGTACGCCGACGCCGTCCTCTCGCCGGGCGGTTCGGCCTACGTGGGCGTGGCGATCGATGCCCGGCACACCTACGCGCTCGCCAAGAACGGCACCATCCCGCGCTATTTCATGAAGGTGAACGAGCGGTTCGGGGTGCCGCGGCGGGCGCTGGCGGTCAACCTGGTGGTGATCGTGGTGTTTCTGCTGCCGTTCGGGGGCTGGCAGGACATCGTCAGCGTGATGGGCGACATGTACCTGCTGATCTATGCGGCCTCGGCGGTCGCGGTCGCGGTGTTCCGGACCGAGCCGGGCGGGCGGATGGCGGGCTGGGTGCCGGGGCTGCGCTACATCGCACCGGTCAGTTTCGTGGTGGCGACCGAGTTCGTGTACTGGTCGGGCTGGAGCGATCTGCGGCTGGCGCTGCCGCTGGTGCTCGCCGGGCTGCTGATCTTCGTGGCGATGCGCCGGACCGGAAGAGGCGAGCGCCCGCTGGGTGCCGAACTGCGCACCGGGGCCTGGCTGGTGGTGTACCTCGGGGTGCTGACCGCGCTGTCCTGGCTCGGCACTTTCGAGGGCTCCGGGCGGCTGCCCGCGCCGTACGACTCGCTCACCGTGGCGGCCGTCGCGCTCGCGGTGTACTTCTGGGCCGTACGCTCCGGCGTCGGTTACCGGACGGCGACCCGCCCCGCGGCCCCCACGGCCGCCGGGGCATGACCGTACGGCCGGGGCGCTGCCCGCGCGGAAGGCGGCCCGCAGAAATATGATGAAGCCGGGGTTTGTGGATCCCGCCAGGTCAGGAGGCCGGCCAAGGACACACCGCGCGGATCGCACCCCGTAGTGGCCCTTTGCCCCGACGCACCTTGGAGCGGTCCATGCTTCGGCGTCGTCCCCCGCGGTCGGCGAGCGCCGACGATCTGCTGACCACCCTCGGCCGGCTCACGGCCGAGGCGCGGGAGGGGGCCGAGCGCCAGCAGGCCCGGGTGGAGCTGGCCGAGGTGCTCCAGCGCGAGATGCTGCCCGCCACGCTGCCGGAGGTACCGGGGCTGCGGGTCGCCGCCACGTATGCGCCCGCCCGCCACGGACTGGACATCGGCGGCGACTGGTACGACGGTTTCCCGCTGCCCGACGGGTCGCTGGCCTTCTGCATCGGCGATGTGCAGGGGCACGACGTCGAGGCGGCGGCGTTCATGGGCCAGATACGGATCGGGCTGCGGGCCGTCGCACCCCATGCCGCCGATCCGGGCGAGGTCCTCAGCCGCGCCAACGACCTGCTGCTCTCGGTGGCCGTCGGGCTCTTCGCCACCTGCACCTTTCTGCGGTTCGACCCGGCCACCTGGGAGCTGACCAGCGCCCGTGCCGGCCATGTGCCCGCGATCTGGGCCACCACCGACGGCCGCCACGGCGTCGTCGAGGACGAGGGCGGCCTGCCGCTGGGCATCGTGCCGGGCGAGAGCTACCCCGTCACCCGCCGCCGGCTCACCACGGCGGGGTCGTTCGTGCTGCTCACCGACGGCGTCGTCGAGGGCCCCTCGTTCGCGATCGAGGAGGGGCTGGCGCAGGTGACCCGGCTGGTCGCCGACCGCGCGGGCGAGGATCCGGCGGAGGTGGCCGCCGAGGTGATGAACATCGCCGAATGCACCGGCCACACCGACGACGCCGCGGTGATCGTGCTCAGCTTCGACGCGGCGGACAGGGCCGGGTGAAGCCCGCGGCGGGCGCGCGTGTCGCGGCCGGTGCGGGCAGGACGGCGTTGTCTGATGGCTGCTGTGGTGCGCACCGAGCAACTCCGGCGGCCCGCTACCGCAGCCCTGACGATCGTGGCCCTCGCGGCCGTCTACTTCGGATCGGCGCGGATCGGGCTGCTGGAGCAGGTCGTGGTCCACGACACCGTGGTCACGCCCCTGTGGCCGCCCACCGGCATCGCCCTGAGCAGCCTGCTCCTGCTGGGCCTGTGGACCTGGCCGGCCTTCGCCCTCGGCACCCTCGCCATCGTCGCCACGCTCAGCCCGCTCGACTTCGGCGTCCTGGGCATCATGGCGGGCAACACCCTGGCCCCCGTGTGCGCCTGCCTGATGCTGCGGCGGGCGGGTTTCCACCCCGCCCTGGACCGGCTGCGCGACGGCGTCGCCCTGGTGTTGCTCGGGGCCTTCGCCGGGATGGTCGTCAGCGCGACGTTCGGCAGCGGCACCCAGGTGCTCACCGGTCAGCTGCCGGCCGGGTACTTCTGGCGGACCTGGGCGGCCTGGTGGGTCGGCGACGCGATGGGCGTTCTCGTCGTCACGCCGCTGGTGCTGGCCTTCCGGACGCTCCGCCCGCCGCGCGCCATTCCGCTCTACCGGTGGGCGGAGGCGACCGCCCTGCTGGCCTGTACGGCCGCCCTCTCCTTCGCCGTGGTCACGAGCCCGCTCTCACTGCTGTTCCTGGTCTTTCCGCTGATCGTGTGGGCGGCGCTGCGCTTCCAGCTGGCCGGGGCGGCGCCGTGCGTGCTGGTGGTGTCCGTCGTGGCGATCAACGCGGCGACCCACCGCTCCGGGCCGTTCCAGGGCCTGAGCCTGCTGGAGGCGATGGTCAATCTCCAGGCCCTGAACGCCTCCGCGGCGCTCACCGCGCTGCTGCTCTCGGCGATCATCACCGAGCAGCTGGCCATCCGGCACCGGGTCGAGCACGCCTGCGCGGAGCTGGCCGAAGTGGTGGACCGGCTCGCACCGGGCGAGAGCCGACGCCGCTGGCCGCCCGACGAGCGCCGCTGATCAGGCGGCGTCCGGACCGCCGAGCAGGTCCGCGAGGTCATAGCCGACCGGCTCCGCCAGCTGCGCATAGGTGCAGCTGAGCGGCGTACGGTCGGGCCGCCAGCGCCGGAACTGGGCGGTGTGCCGGAACCGGCTGCCCTCCATGTGGTCGTACGCCACCTCGCATACCCGCTCCGGGCGCAGCGGCAGCCACGACAGGTCCTTGCCGCCGCTCCAGCGGCTGGGCCCGCCCGGCATCCGCCGGGCGGCATGCGCCTCCTCGTCGGTCCACGCGCCCCACGGATGCGCGGCCACATCGTCCGTGCGCAGCGGCTCCAGCTCCGCCACGAGCGCGCGCCGCCTGGCCATGGGGAACGAGGCGCACACCCCGACGTGCTGCAACTGCCCGGCCTCGTCGTACAGGCCCAGCAGCAGCGAGCCCACCACCGGACCGCTCTTGTGCAGGCGGTAGCCCGCGACGACGCAGTCGGCCGTACGGGCATGTTTGACCTTGAACATCGCGCGCTCGCCGGGCCGGTAGGGCAGATGCAGGGGTTTGGCGACCACCCCGTCCAGGCCCGCTCCCTCGAACCGGGTGAACCAGGTGCGCGCGAGCTCCTGGTCGGTCGTCGCGGGCGCGGTGTGCACCGGCGGCCGGGCCGTCCGCAGCGCGGCCACCAGCGCCTCCCGCCGCGCCGCCTGCGACTCGGGCAGCAGCGAGTCGCCGCCAAGGGCCAGCAGGTCGAAGGCGACGAGGGAGGCGGGCGTGCGCGCGGCGAGGGTACGGACCCGGGAGTCGGCCGGATGGATGCGCTCCAGCAGCTCCTCGAAGTGCAGCCGGCCGTCATGGGCGATGACGATCTCGCCGTCGACGACACAGCGCGGCGGCAGCTCCTCGCGCACGGCGGCGACGACCTCGGGGAAATAGCGGGTGAGCGGTTTGGTCGTCCGGCTGGTGAGCTCGACCTCGGCGCCGTCGCGGAACACGATGACGCGAAAGCCGTCCCATTTGGCCTCGTACTGCATACCGGCGGGAATCTCGGTGACGAGCTTGGCAAGCATGGGGGAGACCGGGGGCATGACGGGCAGGTCCATGACTCCGATCGTGACGGCCCAGAGGTCCTGGCGCGCGCCGGGGACGGGCGGAACCTAGCGTGGGGACATGGCCGCAGGAGCTGTCGAGCTGGACGTCGCGGGGCGCACGGTGCGGGTGTCGCATCCGGACAAGACGTACTACCCCGAGCGGGGGTTCACCAAGCTGGACGTCGCGCAGTACTACCTCGCGGTCGCCGACGGCGTGCTGCGCGGGCTGCGCGACCGGCCCACCACCATGCAGCGCTTCCCCGACGGCGTCGAGGGCGAGTTCTTCTACCAGAAGCGGGCGCCCAAGGGGCTGCCGGAATGGCTGCCCACCGCCCGGATCGCCTTCCCCAGCGGCCGGTTCGCCGACGAGATGTGCCCGACCGAACCCGCCGCCGTCATCTGGGCGGCCAACCTGGGCTGTCTGACCTTCCACCCCTGGCCGGTGCGCCGCACCGACACCGACCACCCCGACGAACTGCGCATCGACCTCGACCCGCAGCCGGGCACCGGATTCGCCGACGCCGTACGGGTCGCCGGCGACCTGCGGGAACTGCTGGCCGAGCACGGGCTGCGCGGCTGGCCGAAAACGTCCGGCGGCCGGGGCGTGCACGTCTATGTGCCCATCCGCCCCCAGTGGACCTTCACCCAGGTCCGGCGGGCCGCCATCGCCCTGGCCCGCACCCTGGAGCGCCGTCGGCCGGACGGGGTGACCTCCGCCTGGTGGAAGGAGGAGCGCGGCGCCAAGGTGTTCGTCGACTACAACCAGATGGCCCGGGACCGCACCATCGCCTCGCCCTACTCCCTGCGCGCCCGGCCCCGGGCGACGGTGTCCGCCCCGCTGCGCTGGGAGGAGCTGGCCGACGCCGCGCCCGAGGACTTCGACCTGCGGACCGTGCCGGTGCGCTTCGCCGAACTGGGCGATGTGCACGCCGATATGGAGGGGCACGCCTTCGGCCTGGAATCGCTTCTGGAACTGGCGGACCGTCAGGAGTCGGACGAGGGCCTGGGCGATCTGCCGTATCCGCCCGACCATCCCAAGATGCCGGGCGAGCCGGCCCGGGTGCAGCCGAGCCGGGCCCGTAAGCGGTGAGCCACCCCGTGCCGCTCACCGGCCCGACCCGAACGGCCGTATCCACCGCCGACGCATCGGACCGGGCCCGCCCTGCCGCAGGGGAGCCCGCGAGCCCCGCGGACCGCGTGCCCGGCATGCGCACACGCCGGCATCAGGGCAGCATTCCGTCCGTGGGACACGACGGGACGGCCCCGCACGGGCCGGGTGCCGTCCGTGCGGCGCGGCCCCCGGACGGGTGAGCGCGCATGCCCGCCGGAATCGACTACGAGGCCGTCTTCCAGGCACTGCCGGGCGGCGCGCTGCTGCTCACCCCGGACCTGGTGATCGTCGACGTCAACGAGGCCCATCTGCGCCTGTCCGGACGGCCGCGCAACGGCCAGATCGGGCGCCCGCTCTTCGAGGTCTTCCCCGACAACCCCGCCGACCCGCACGCCACCGGCGCCCGCGGCCTGGAGGCGTCGCTGCGGCGCGTCCTCGCCACCCGCGCCCCGGACAGCATGCCGCTGCACCGCTACGACGTGGAGGCGCCCGGCCGGCCCGGCGTGTACGAGGAACGGTACTGGAGCACCGTCAACGCGCCCGTCATCGGCTCCGACGGCGAGGTGCAGCTGCTGGTGCACCGGGTCGAGGAGGTCACCGAACTGGTCCGGGCGCGCAGGGTGGAGGACGGTGCGGAACGCGAGCGGATGGAGGCCCAGCTCTACAGCCGCGCCCGCGAGCTCCAGCAGATCAACGAACGGCTGCGCCAGGTCCAGGCCAGGGAGCGGGAGGTGGTGCTGGCCCTCCAGGAGGCGATGCTGCCCGCGCCGCGCCCGGTGGGCCACCACCGGGCTGCGGTGCGCTACCGGCCCGCCATCGGGGCGCTGAACGTGTGCGGCGACTGGTACGACCTGACCGATCTGCCGGGGGACCGGATGGCGGTGGCCGTCGGTGACGTCGTCGGGCACGGGCTGGAGGCGGCCTGCGTCATGGGCCAGCTGCGCAGCGCCCTGGGCGCCGCCGCCCTGGTCGCCCCCGGGCCCGCCAGGGCGTTGGAGACGCTCGGCCTCTACGCCCGCTCGGTCGACGGCGCCGAATCCGCCACCGCGGTGCAGCTCACCATCGACTGGACCACCTCCACCGTTGCCTACAGCAGCGCCGGCCATCCGCCGCCGGCCCTGCTGCACCCCGACGGCACCGTGGAGTTCCTCGACCGGGCCACCGATCCGCCCCTGGGCGCGCGTCCGGAGCATGTGCCCCGGCCGGAGGCGCGGACCCCGTTCACCGACGGCACCGTCCTGGTCGTCTACACCGACGGACTGATCGAACGCCGCCGCGAGGACATCGACGTGGGCCTGGGCCGCCTGTCCGACTCCCTCCACCGCCATCGGGGCGCCGACGCCGAGGCGCTGGCCGACGCGCTGCTGGCGGAGCTGCTGCCGCCGGGCGGGGCCACCGACGACACCGCGCTGGTCATCATCCGGCTGTAACGGGCTTTTGCCGCGCCCGGAACGTGCGGCCCGCCGCCCGTGCCCGCACCCTGGTGTCATGGACGAGCAGCCGCCGCAGGTGACGGTGACCGTGCACCCGCCGGGCCCGGACGGGGCGCGGCGGGTGACGGCCGGAGAACGCAGACTCGGGGTCGCCCACCGCATCGAGGACCTGGTGAAGTTCCTGCGGCACGTCGGCCTGGACGACATCGAGGTCGAGGAGACCGATCTGATCGAATGGCGCGGCGGCGGCCCCGAGTCCTGGGACGCCCTGCGTCCCTAGCCGCGGCCCTCCCCGGAGCCGGCGAGGGACTGTTCGGCCAGTTGGCGCAGCTGCTTCTTGTCCGGCTTTCCGGCGTCGGTCAGCGGCAGCGCGTCCACGAACCGGATGTCGGCCGGCTCGTACATCGCCCCCCGCCGCTCGCGGACCATCGCGCGCAGGCCGTCGGCGTCCACGTCGCTGCCCGGGACGGGCACCGCCACGGCGTACACCTGCTCCATCCGGTCGCTGTCGCGGACGCCGAAGACGGCGCTCTGGAGGATCTGCGGATGGGTGTTGATCAGGTCTTCCAGCTCGGTGGTGTACACATGGCCGCCGACCACGACGATCATGTCCTTGATGCGGTCGACGATGGTCAAGTAGCCCTCGTCGTCGAGGAATCCGATGTCCCCGGTGTGCAGCCAGCCGTCCCGCAGCACCTCGGCGGTCAGCTCCGGCTGCTTCCAGTAGCCCTGCATGATCATTTCGGATCGGACGCAGACCTCGCCGTGCTCGCCGGGGGGCAGATCGCGGCCGGACTCGTCGCGGATCGCCACCTCGACGCTCTCGATGACCTTGCCGGCGGAGCGCAGCCGTTCGGGCCGTTCGAGGTCGTGGTCGTCCTGGTTCAGCAGAGCGATACCGCCCGCCTCGTTCTGCCCGTAGACCTGGAACAGCACGGGGCCGAACCGGCGTACCGCGTCGGCTATTCGGGCCGGGGACGACTGGCAGCCGCCGTAGGTCAGCATGCGCAGGCTGGAGGTGTCGGTGTGCGCGGCGTCCGGATGGTCCATCAGCTGGTAGAGCAGCGGCGGGAGCAGGAAGAGGTCCGTGATCCGCTCGCCGGCGATCGTGGCGAGCGCCTCGGCCGGGTCGAAGTCGTCGTGCAGGACGACGGCGCCGCCGGAGCGCAGGGTGTTGTCGGCGAGGTGACCGGCGGCGTGCGCGAGGGTGGTGACCACCAGCTGGCGGCGCTCGCCGTCCGGCTCCTCGGGCAGCAACCCGCTGAACGAGCGGGCCTGTTCGAAGGTGGTGCAGATGCCCTTGGGGTGGCCGGTGGTGCCGCCGGTGTGCCGGAGGGTGCAGATGTCCTCGGGCCGCGCCAGGCTCGCCAGCGGCTCGGCGGACTGCTGCGCCGCCAGCTCCAGCAGATCGGTGCCGGTCTTGGCGGGGCCGAGCACCAGGACCGCGGGCACCGGTGCCAACTTGGTGACCTCGGCGGCCCGTTCGGCCAGGCGGGGGTCGACGATGAGCGCCTGGGTCTCGACATCGCGGACGATGGCGGCCTGGGCGTCGGCGGAGAGCTTGTTGTAGAGGTGGTTGACGCGGGCGCCGACGAGGTTGGCCGCGTAGCGGGCGGCGAGGGTCTCGGGCAGATTGCCGCAGAGCAGGGTGACGGTCCGGCCGCGGCCTATGCCCTGGGCGAGCAGCGCTCGCGCCATGCGGTGGACCAGGTCGCGAAATTCCCCCGCGGTCACGCGACGGCCCTGGTGGATCAGGGCCTCGCGGTCCGGGTGCGTGCTAAGCGCATCGAGGTTTTCCTCCACGTACGTGCGGAAGTTCTGGTCATCCATGGACATGTGGGGCTTCTCCTGTTGCCGGAGCTCGGTCGGGGCTCCGGCGGTGCGGGTGAAATCTTTAGTTGCTAGAGGCAACTATGAGGTAGCGTACCCCTCTAGATCGACATCACCAAGTCCAATGACCCGGCACGGCTGTTATCCGCCACCCCATGAAATTCCGCATCAAGGTCGCCCAGGTGTACTACCGCGGGCATAATGCTGGCTCCCCACAGGACACCTTTGCGAAGATCTCGCTCTCCCTGCGGAGCCCTCCTGCGTGGAGAGATGATGGAGGGCAGCGGACGCGCGGCGCAGACGGCCGGGCGCGGAGAGCACCACGGCCGGTCGGGCACCTCGCACCGGCGAAAGGAGTGCCTTGATGGGTGCGACCGACGCGTTCCCCGAGGGGGCGGCCCCGGCCGGGGCGGGTACCTCCCGGCCCGGCGGTCTGCTCGATGTCCTGGGCGTGGCCGCGGTGATGCTGGACGCGGACGGCCGGATCGCGCTGTGGAGCCCCCAGGCCGAGAAACTCTTCGGCTGGAGCGCCGAGGAGGCGCTGGGGCGCCCCGCCGCGAAACTGCTGGTCCCCCCGGAACACGTCGATCTGGTGCTCGGCCTCTTCACTCAGGTGATGGCGGCCGGCGCGAGCTGGGCCGGGGTCTTTCCCGTGCTCCACAAGGACGGCAGCACCCGACTGGTCGAATTCCGCAATATGCGTCTCCAGGACGAACGCGGCCAGCCCTACGCCCTGGGCATCGCCACCGACCAGAGCGTGCTGCGCCGGGTGGAGCGGGATCTGGCGCTGTCCGTACGGCTGGTGGCGCAGTCGCCGATCGGGCTGGCGGTGCTCGACACCGACCTGCGGTACGTGATGGTCAACCCCGCGCTGGAGCGCATCAACAACCTCCCCGCCGAAGCGCACATCGGCCGCGGCGTCGACGAAACGCTGACCTTCCTGGACACCGGCGTCGTCGTCTCCCGGATGCGCGAGGTCCTTGCCACCGGCACACCGCTGCTCGACCAGTTCACCGTCGGCCGCACCGGCGCCGACCCGGGCGCCGACCAGGCGTGGTCGGTGTCCTACTACCGGCTGGAGGACCCCCACGGCCGGGTCCTGGGCCTCGCCACCTCCGTCGTGGACGTCACCGAGCAGCACCGCGCCGCCTCCGAGGCCGCCCGCGCCCGCCGCCGCCTGGCGGTCATCGCGGATGCCTCGGCGACCGTCGGCACCACTCTCGACGTCGACCAGACCGCCCATGAGCTGGCCGATGTCATCGTGCCGGAACTGGCCGACTTGGCCGCGGTGGACATCCTCGACACCGTCCTCAGCAGCCGCCGCCCCGCCTCGCTGCCGCCCGGCACCGCGGCCCGCTTCCGGGCCCTCGCGGTGGCCTCCGCGGGATCCACCGAGGCCGTCCGCGCCGCCGACCCCACCGGCGAGATCGCCTCGTACGATGCCGACCGGCTGATCACCCGGTGCGTCACCGAGGCCCGGCCGGTGCTCGTCGCCCGGGTCGGCGAGGCGGACCTGCCGCGGATCGCCGCCGATGCGCAGGGCGCCGCGCTGCTGGCCAAGGCCGGACTGCACTCCTATCTGGCGGTGCCGCTGATCGCCCGCGGCGAGGTGCTGGGCGCCCTGTCGCTCTACCGCCTGCACAACCAGCTGCCGTTCGACGAGGACGATGCGGTGCTCGCCGTCGAACTGGCCGCCCGCGCCGCGGTCTGCATCGACAACGCCCGCTCCTACCAGAGCGAACGCCGCACCGCCCTGACCCTCCAGCGGCATCTGATGAACCACCGGCCGCCGCAGCCCGCCGGGATGGAGATCGCCTACCGCTACCAGCCCGCGCAGGCGGCCAGCGAGGTCGGCGGCGACTGGTTCGACGCGATCCCGGTGGCCGGAGACAAGACCGCCCTGGTGGTCGGCGACGTCATGGGCAGCGGTATCAACGCCGCCGCCACGATGGGCCAGCTGCGCACCACCACCCGCGCCCTCGCCGACCTCGACCTCGAACCCGCCGAGGTGCTGCGCCATCTCGACCACATCGCCGGCGGCCTCGACCCGGCCTTCGCCACCTGCCTGTACGCCGTGTACGACCCGCACCGAGCCGAGTGCAAGGTCGCCGTCGCGGGCCACCTTCCACCGGTTCTGGTCCGCCCCGGCGGGCGGCCCGAGCTGCTGGACCTGCCCACCGGCGCCCCGCTCGGCGTCGGCGGCGTCACCTTCGAGCAGACCACCGTGCCGGTGGCCGACGGCGACCGGCTCGTCCTCTATACCGACGGGCTGATCGAGACCCGCGAGGACGCCATCGACACCCGCCTCGACACCCTCCTCGAACTGCTCTCCGAGCCCGAGCGGCCGCTGGAGGAGCTGTGCGACCGGCTGCTGGGCGAGCTGCGCCACGGCCATGACCACGACGACGTCGCGCTGCTGATTGCCCGCGCCCGGGCCCGCGGCGAAGGCTGAAAGGCTGACGTTAAGGTCAGTTCGCCGGGTGGACTCCCCGTGCCGACAAGGGATTCCGCGGGGCCGCGGTGCGCGGGCGCCGGAATCCGCATCTCCCCGGGGTGCCACGAAATCCGCGGAAAAGGCGGCGAAGTCAACATCGATTGCCCTGCTTGACTTCCGCGCCACAACGGATTTCGTTGTCTCACCCTCTTAACAAGACCTTGACGTCAGTCGACGGCAGGGGTTTTATTCGGTCACCACAGCGGAGCCGGTGATTCCCCGGATCCCCGCCGCACGGCTCTCTCCGTCGAAGAGTGCCCCCGTTCTGCCGCCAGCACCGATGGGACACGGATGACCGACATGCCCAGCCAGACCGCTGCCTCCGCAGCCCCCGACGCAGACGTCCGCCAGACGGAGAAATCGGCCCCCAAGCTCACCCGCTCCATCGGCGTGGTCGGCGGGACGCTGCTGACCCTGTCCTGTCTGACCCCGGCGTCCTCGCTCTTCGTGATCGTGCCGGACTCGTTCGCCACGCTGGGCACCGGCGCCGCCCTCACCATCGCCATCGCCGCGGTGCTGTGTATCGGTGTCGCCTTCACCTACTCCGAACTCGGCACCCTCATCCCGAGTTCGGGCGGTGAGTACGCCATGGTCGGCACCCTCATGGGCCGGCTCGCAGGATGGCTGGTTTTCATACTCTCGCTGATCGTCGTCATGATCGTGCCGCCCATCATCGCGCTGGGCACCGCCGACTATCTGGCCCCGATCGTGCATCTGGATCCGCAGTGGACCGCGGCCGGCGTCATGCTGCTCGCCACCGTGATGGGTCTGCTGGACCTGCGCGCCAACGCCTGGATCACCGGCATCTTCCTCGTCCTGGAAGTCGTGGCCTGCGCCGTCGTCGCCTTCCTCGGCTTCACCCACACCCACCGCTCCGCCTCGGTGCTCGTCCACCCGGTCATGGACGCCGGACACGGCCACAGCACCCCGGTCACCGCGGGCCTGATCATCGCCGGACTGGCCACCGCGCTCTTCATCCTCCAGGGCTTCTCCACCGCCGTGTACCTGGCCGAGGAGATGGAGAATCCGCGCCGCAACGTCTCGCGCACGGTCCTGTGGACCCTGGCCATCGGTGCCGCAGTCGTCATGATCCCCGTCGTCGCCATCACCTTGGGCGCGCCCGACCTCAAGACCCTGGGCGCCGGTGACGTGGCCGGCATGGTGCAGTCCTGGAGCAACTCCTCCATCGGCACCTTCGTCAGCCTCTGCATCGCCCTGGCCATCATCAACGCGGCCATCGTGATGGTGATCCAGAACTCCCGCGTGGTGTTCTCCTCGGCCCGCGACGCCGCCTGGCCGACTTCCGTCAACCGCGCCTTCTCGCACGTCAGCAAGCGCTTCAACTCGCCCTGGGTGGCCACCCTCGTGGTCGGCGTCCCCGGTGCGGTGCTGTGCTTCGTCAACCTCGACACGCTCAGCGAGGTCACCGGCGTGGCCGTCGCCGCCATGTACGTCTTCGTCGCGCTGGGCGCCCTGGTCTCCCGTCGCGGGGCCCACAAGCACCGGGCGGCCTGGCGGATGCCGCTGTGGCCGGCGATCCCGGCGCTGCTGGTGCTCGTGCTGGTCTGGGTGCTGTGGCAGCAGAGCACCAAGAGCCTGCTGATCACCGGATTCATCGTTGCCGGGGCGGCCGTGTACTGGGCCGTCTACCTCCGGCCCCGGCAGAGCACCCACTGGGTGATCTCCGTCCCGGAAGACGAGCAGGCGCCCACCGAGGAGACCGCGCTCTCTCCGGTGAACGCCTAGCCATACCGACCCCCGGCGCCCCTGGCCCGCCCGCTACGTCCCGTCGGGCCGGGCCAGGGCCAGCGCGTCCAGCAGCAGACACACGTGGTCGACGGCGTCCCGCCCGGCGGGGCCGTCGGCCACTGCCGTGTCGTCGAGCAGTGCGGCCGTCGCCCGCAGCAGCGCCCGCAGGCCCTCGCTCGCACCGGCCGGCGGCTCCGTGTGCACGAGGGCGGAGCGGATCTGCTCGCCGGTCAGCGGCAGCCCCGTCTCCAGGAAGCGGAACAACGCCACGGCGGCTCGCCGATCGGCGTCATGGGGCTTCCATGCACCGCGCGCATGGCGGTCGATGAGCGCGACCGCCTCGGCACGGATCTCCTCAGCAACATGCATGCCCACGAACGTCTCATACCGCATCGCCGGCCCACAGGGGCGTCCAAAGCCCCGCGGCCCCGCTCCCCGCACTCCCGTCGATCTTGCGGGGATACGGGCTGACCAGGCAATTAGGCATTCGGCCACGGCCACCCGAGCGGCCGAAAACCGGAATTCCGCCGGTCAAACCTGTGGCAAGAGTTACACGCCGGTGAAGAACAACGGAGGGAAAGGGAGGCAATTGCGTTTCCCCGGGATGGCGGAGGGTGACCGGCGCGAATACCGTATGCCCCGCAATTCCCGCCTCTCCTCGGACAAATCACCCGAGCCGGGAAGGAGGGCCCTTCCCGTACCGGCCGCGACGCCCCGGTAATGCGCATCCGCGGACAAAGAACTCCGCAACCGCATAGCCGTGAAACATACCCACTGGTTTACTGGCCCTCTGGTGCACCGGGCGACCGCGCGGGATCATCGGACCGACTCCGCAATGCCCGTGAACTCGGCCGTCGCGGTGCAGCCCGAGCGGCTGCGCTCCGCATCGCGCGGCTCGCCCACCGTATGCGGGAGGTGTAGAAAGAGGACATGGCCGGACGCTACGGCCGCCCGCGTTCGGTTCTGAGAATGCGAACTGTCGCGGGCCAGGTCTTTCTCCTCCAGGTGGCGATCGTGGTGCTGCTGGTCGCCGCAGCCATAGCGGCACTCGTGCTGCAGTCCAGAACCGACTCGGAGCGCGAGGCCCGCAACCGTTCGGTCGCCGTTGCCGAGACCTTCGCCAGCTCCCCGGGGATCGAGCAGGCCCTCAAAAGCCCCCATCCCACCGCCGTACTCCAGCCCCGCGCCGAAGCCGCCCGTATAGGCTCCGGCGTCGACTTCGTCGTCGTGATGAACACCCGGGGCATCCGCTACACCCACCCGCTGGCCAACCGCATCGGCAAGAAGTTCGTCGGCAATCTCGCCCCCGCCCTGGCGGGCGGCATCGTCACCGAGAAGATCACCGGGACCATAGGACCCCTCATCCAGGCGGTCGTCCCGGTCACCGACCGCCACAGCGGCAAGGTCGTCGGCCTGGTGTCCGCCGGCATCACCATCAGCAAGGTCAGCGGAGTGGTCAACGGCCAGTTCCCGCTGCTGTTCGGTGCCGCCGGGGCCGTCCTGCTGCTGACCACCGGCGGTACCGCCCTGGTCAGCAGGCGGGTGCGGCGCCAGACGCACGGCCTGGGCCCGGCGGAGATGACGCGGATGTACGAGCACCACGACGCGGTGCTGCACGCCGTCCGCGAGGGCGTCCTCATCGTCAGCGGCAGCGGCCGGGTGCTGCTCGCCAACGACGAGGCCCGCCGGCTGCTCGGCCTGCCCGCCGACGTCGAGGGCCGCCAGGCCGCCGCCCTCGGACTGGGCCCGGACATCGCGGCGCTGCTGTCCTCCGGGCGGCAGGCGAGCGACGAGGTGCACCCCGTCGGCGACCGCCTGCTGGCCGTCAACCAGCGCTCCACCGACCAGGCCGGCGGCCCGCCCGGCAGCGTCATCACCCTGCGCGACACCACCGAGCTCCAGGCCCTCATCGGCACGGCCGATATCGCCCGCGGCCGGCTCAAGCTCCTCTACGAGGCGGGCACCGAGATCGGCACCACCCTCGACGTCGTCCGCACCTGCGAGGAACTGGCCGAATTCGCCGCCCACCGGTTCGCCGACATCGTCACCGTCGACCTCGCCGGAGCCGTCCTGCGCGGCGAGGAGCCCACCCCCTCCGGCACCGGCCCCGAAATGCGGCGCACCGCCGTCAGCGGCCGCGACGCCGAGAACACCGCCCTCTACCCGGTCGGCAAGGTCGTCCGCTTCCACCCGGGCACCTCGCTGGGCGAGGGCCTGGTGAACGGCGAACCCGTCCTCGAACCGGAGCTGGCCGCGCTGTCCGGCTGGCAGCGCCAGGACCCCGAGCGGGCGCAGCGGCTCCTGGACCACGGCATCCACTCGATGATCGCCGTCCCGCTGCGCGCCCGCGGCGTCATCCTGGGCGTGGCGATGTTCTGGCGCGCCCAGGAGCCCGAGTCCTTCGACGAGGAGGACCTCTCCCTGGCCGAGGAGCTGGTCGCCCGCGCCGCGGTCAGCGTCGACAACGCCCGCCGCTACACCCGCGAACACGCCATGGCGGTCACCCTCCAGCGCAGCCTGCTGCCCCGCGGCCTGCCCGAGCAGAACGCCGTCGAGGCCGCCTACCGCTATCTCCCCGCCCAGGCCGGACTCGGCGGCGTCGGCGGCGTCGGCGGCGACTGGTTCGACATCATCCCGCTGCCCGGCGCCCGGGTGGCCCTCGTCGTCGGCGATGTCGTCGGCCACGGGCTGCACGCCGCGGCCACCATGGGCCGGCTGCGCACCGCCGTCCACAACTTCGCCAACCTCGACCTGCCGCCCGACGAACTGCTGTGGCACCTGGACGAGCTGGTCACCAGGATCGACCAGGACGAAGCCGCCGACGCCGCCGACGGCACCGCCGCCATCACCGGCGCCACCTGTCTCTATGCCCTCTACGACCCCGCATCCGGCCGCTGCACCATCGCCCGCGCCGGGCACTGCCAGCCGCTGCTGCTGCGCCCCGACGGCACCGCCGAGTTCGCCGAGGTGCCCGGTGGACCGCCGCTCGGCCTGGGCGGGATGCCCTTCGAGACCTGGGAACTGACGCTCCCCGAGGACAGCCGGCTGGTCCTGTACACCGACGGCCTGGTCGAGGACCGCGACCGGGACATCGACGCCGGCATGGCCGAACTCGCCCGCACCCTGGCCGGCAACCCGGGCCGCACCCCGGAGGAGACCTGCGAGGCCGCGCTGCGCACTTTGCTGCCCGAGCGGCCCACCGACGACATCGCGCTGCTGGTCGCCCGCACCCGCGTCCTGGACGCCGCCCATGTCGCCGACTGGGACGTGCCCGCCGACCCCTCGGCCGTCGCCGAGGTGCGCGCCGCCGCGGTGCGCACACTCGTCGAATGGGATCTGGCAGACGCCGCCTTCACCGCCGAGCTCATCCTGAGCGAACTCGTCACCAACGCCATCCGCTACGCCTCCGGCCCCATCCACGTCCGTCTGATCCGCGACCGCTCGCTGATCTGCGAGGTCTCCGACCACTCCAGCACCTCCCCGCATCTGCGCCAGGCCGCCACCACCGACGAGGGCGGCCGCGGCCTGTTCCTCATCGCCCAGCTCGCCGAACGCTGGGGCACCCGCTACACCGGCGACGGCAAGGTCATCTGGACCGAGCAGCCGCTGGTGGAGGAGGTGGTGGGGGAGCAGGGGGCGCCGTTGCTCAGCCCGCCGGTGGCCTGAACGACGCGGGCCCGGCCCCGGGCCCAACGGGCGGGCGGGTCACGCACGTTGACCGCGCGGTCCCGGCTCGGCGACGCCCGTGGACCCGGCGGCCGCCGCGATGCCCGAGGTATTCCGTGGCCCGTCCGCCGCCCCGATGGCATGCTGGCCGCGTGAACGGTCCCGAGATCCATGTGACATTCCCGCCCGACCTGCACCTTTTCCTCACGGCAGGCCGCACTCCGGCGGGCCGCCGCGTCGTGACCGACGGGGCCGCCACGCTCGGCCATGTCATCGAGTCCCTGGGCGTCCCGCTCACCGAGGTCGGCCGACTGCTCGTCGACGGCCGCGAGGTCCCCGTCTCCCACATCCCGCGGGCGGAGGAACGGGTCGAGGTGCGCGCCGTCGAACGTCCCCAGCAGGTTCCCGGCGCGCCCCTGCGCTTTCTGCTCGATGTCCACCTCGGCACCCTGGCGCGCCGGCTGCGGCTGCTCGGCGTCGACGCGGCGTACACCAACGAGGACCCGGGCGATGCCGCGCTCGCCGCCCTCTCGGCCAGGGAACGGCGGGTTCTCCTCTCCCGGGACCGCGGGCTGCTGCGCCGGCGGGAGATCTGGGCCGGTGCCTATGTCTACAGCGACCGCCCCGAGGACCAACTCGACGACGTCCTGCGGCGGTTCGCCCCTGCCCTGGCCCCCTGGACCCGCTGCACCGCCTGCAACGGCGATCTGACGGACGCCGACAAGGACTCCGTCCAGGAGCGTCTGGAGGGCGGCACCCAGCGCACCTACGACGTCTTCGCGCAGTGCACCTCCTGCGGCCGGGTCTACTGGCGCGGGGCGCACCACGCCCGTCTGGAGGCGATCGTGAACAAGGCGCTGCGGGAGACCGCCCGCTAGGACCTGTCCGATGCCCTGTCCCGCGGCGGCGTTCAGCGGTGCTCGGGATTGGGGGAGTCGCCCCGGCAGCCCGCGTCCCACTCCGTGCGCCGGTTGCCGTGGGCGGGGATGCCGCCCGCCGCCTTGAGCATCGCCGCGATATGCATCAGGTTCCAGGTCATGAAGGTCGTGTTGCGGTTGGTGAAGTCGTTCTCCGGGCCGCCCGAGCCCGGGTCCAGATACGAGGGCCCGGGCCCGGCCTCGCCGATCCAGCCGGCGTCGGCCTGGGGCGGGATGGTGTAGCCGAGGTGCTGGAGGCTGTAGAGGACGTTCATGGAGCAGTGTTTGATGCCGTCCTCGTTGCCGGTGATCAGACAGCCGCCGGCCCGGCCGTAGTAGGCGTACTGGCCGCGGTCGTTGAGGACGCTGGAGCAGGCGTAGAGCCGCTCGATGATCTGCTTCATGACCGAGCTGTTGTCGCCGAGCCAGATCGGGCCGCAGAGGACGAGGATGTCGGCGGCCGTCACCTTCTCGTACAGCCGCGGCCAGGCGTCCGACGCCCAGCCGTGCTCGGTCATATCCGGCCAGACGCCGGTGGCGATGTCGTGGTCGACGGCGCGCAGGACCTCGGTGGCGACACCGGCGTCCGCCATGATGCCCCGGCTCTTGTCGATCAGGCCCTCGGTGTTGCTGGTCTCGGGGGAGCGCTTGAGGGTGCAGTTGATGAACAGGGCGCTCAGGCCGTCGTAGCGGAGGGCGGACGGGGAGGCGGTGGCCATGGGGGCTCCCTTGCGGCGGACGGATGCGCTCCCAGCCTCCCGTCGGCGGACGGGGCGGGCCACCGGGGCGGCTCCGAACGTATGAGCCCGGGCGGGTGGACGCACCGGGCGCACCGCCACCATCGGTGCGATGAGCCCGCTGCGCTCGCTCATGCGCGCTCCCCGAGGGCGTACGCCGGTCAGTTGCCGTCCGGCGGGTCCGCCAGGACGCGGGCCCGGCATTCGGCGGGGGTGCCCCAGGCGTCGCGCAGGGTGCGGGCCTTGCGGATCCACAGGGAGAGGTCGAGTTCGTCGGTGTAGCCGAGGGCGCCGTGCAGCTGGAGCGCGGTACGGGCCGCGGCGTACGCCGCCTCGCCGGCGGCCACCTTCGCCGCGGCCGTCTCCCGGGCGGCAGCCGGGGCATCCGTCGCCAGGGCCAGCGCGGCCGCATGCACCAGCGGCCGGGCGAACTCCAGGGCGATCAGAGTGTCGGCGAGGCGGTGTTTGACCGCCTGGAAGGAGCCGATCGGCACGCCGAACTGGGTGCGCTCCTTGACGTAGGAGACCGTGCCGTCCAGCAGGGCGCGGCCCAGCCCCAGGCACTGGGCGGCCGTGGCCAGCCGCGCGATGTCGAGGGCGTGCGCGGCGGCCGCGGTCACCGCCGGGCCGCGGGCGAGGAGGACGCCGTCCAGGGGGCGGGCCAGTCGGCGGGCCGGGTCCGCGCAGGGTTGGACGGGGCCATGGCGTGCGGTGCGGTGGACGGTGTCGTCCCGGACGGTGAGGACGGCGTCGGCGGCGTCCGCGTCCAGGGCGTACGGCCCGTCCATGCACAGACTGACGACGGCCGTGCCGGAGGCGATCCCGGGCAGCAATGCGGCGGCTGCCGCACCGTCGCCCAGGCGGCCGAGGAACGCCGCCGCGGCCACCGTCTCGGCCAGCGGACCGGGCACCGCATGACGCCCCAACTCATGGAAGGCCACGGTCAGTTCGACGGGCAGCAGGCCCGATCCGTCGTGCTCCTGCGGCACCGCGAGGCCGAACACCCCCGCCGCCGCGAGCCGCGCCCACACCTCGCGCCCCGGCTTGGCATCGCCCGACGCCCAGGCCCGGATGGCGGACGGGGTGCCGCATGCGCCCAGCATGCCGTCCAGCGTCCGGCCGAACTCCCGCTGCTCAGCGGTCAGGAGGAAGCGCATCACCGGCGTCCCTTCGGCAGCCCGAGCAGCCGCTCGGCGATGATGTCGCGCTGGATCTCGTTGGTGCCCGCGTAGATCGGTCCGGCGAGGGAGAAGGTGTAGCCCTCCGCCCAACTCCCGTGCTCCGGTGCGTCGTCGGCGTCGTCGGCGAGGGCGCCGTACGGGCCGAGCAGATCGAGTGCGGTCTCGTGCAGGGCGATGTCCAGTTCGGACCAGAAGACCTTGTTGAGGCTGGATTCGGCGCCGAGGGCCTCTCCGGAGGCGAGCCGGGAGGCGTTGGCGTAGGTGAAGAGCTGGTAGGCGCGGGCGCCGATCACGGCGTCGGCGACCCGGTCGCGCAGCGCGGTGTCGGACGGGGCAGCGTTCGCGCGCCACAGCGCGGTCAGCCGGTCCGCCGCGGCGGTGAAGCGGCCGGGGCTGCGCAGCGTCAGCCCGCGCTCGTTGCCCGCCGTGCTCATCGCGACCCGCCAGCCCGCTCCCGGCTCGCCGATCACGTCCGCGTCGGGGACGAAGACCTCGTCGAGGAAGAGCTCGGCGAAGGCGGGTTTGCCGTCGAGACGGCCGATCGGACGGACCGTCACCCCAGGGGCGTCCAGCGGGAACATGAGGTAGGTCAGCCCCTGGTGCGGCCGGGGGGTGCCCGGCTGGCTGCGGAAGAGCCCGAAGGCGCGGTCGGCGAAGGCGGCGCGCGAGGACCAGGTCTTCTGGCCGCGCAGCAGCCAGCCGCCGTCGGTGCGGACGGCCGTCGACCGCAGGGAGGCCAGGTCCGAGCCCGCCTCCGGCTCGGACCACGCCTGCGCCCAGATCTCCTCGCCGCGCGCCATGGGCCGAAGGATGCGGGCGCGCTGCTCCTCGGTGCCGTGCGCGAAGAGGGTGGGGGCGAGGAGGCTGATCCCGTTCTGGCCGACCCGGCCGGGTGCGCCCGCCGCGTAGTACTCCTCCTCGAAGATCAGCCACTCCAGCAGCGAGGCGCCCCGGCCGCCGTACTCCGTGGGCCAGGAGACGGCCGACCAGCGGTCCGCGCCGAGCCGGCGCTCCCATGCGCGGTGGGCGGCGAAACCCTCCGCGGTCTCCAGCGACGGCAGCGGCGTGGCCGGGACGTGCGCGGCGAGCCAGGCGCGGGCCTCGCCCCGGAACGCCTCCTCGGCGTCGGTGACGTCCAGATCCATCAGGAGCCGGCCTCCTTCATCCGCGCGATGTCCATCCCGCCGAGCGCGTCCCGGGACGTCTCGGCGTTGTGCGCATGGGCGAGATGGTGCAGGCCGAAGACGGAGTCCAGCCCGGTGTGCAGGCCCTGGAGGTCCTCGGCCTGGTTGACGGCGCGTTTGGCCAGGGCCAGCCCGAGCCGCGGCATTCCGGCGATACGCAGCGCCAACTCCTCGGTACGGGTGGCGAGTTCGTCCCCGGGGACCACCCGGTTGACCATGCCGACCTCGTACGCCCGCCGGGCGCTCATCCGGTCGCCGGTGTAGAGGAACTCCTTGGCGATCCGCGGCGGCATCACCCAGGGGTGGGCGAAGTACTCGACGCCGGGGATGCCCATCCGGACGACGGGATCGGCGAAGAAGGCGTCGTCGGCGGCGACGATCAGGTCGCAGATCCAGGCGAGCATCAACCCGCCCGCCACGCAGGCCCCTTGGACCGAGGCGATCACGGGCTTGGGCAGCTCGCGCCAGCGGCGGCACATCCCCAGATAGACCTCGGACTCGCGGGCGAACCGGCTCTCGGCCCCCTCCTTGTCCGAGTGGTCCCACCACAGGCCCGCCCGGCGCTCGAAGGGGAGGTGGGCATCGCGCCGGGGGCTGCCGATGTCATGGCCCGCGGAGAAGTGCCGGCCCGCGCCGGCCAGGACGACGACCTTGACCTCGCCGTCGTCGGCGGCGCGGTAGAAGGCGCGGTCGAGGGCGTACGTCATCGCGGAGTTCTGGGCGTTGCGGTAGTCCGGCCGGTTCATGGTGACGGTCGCGATCGGCCCCTGGCGTGCGTAGTGCACCGGCTCGTCGTCCGGGGTGGCGGTCATCGCCCGCCCTCCTTCCCTAACAAGTGTTTGGTAGATTAACGTACCGTCATGAGCAGCGTCGAGGCCCCGTCCGCCGCCGAGAGCTTCCGCAAGGAGGCCCGCCCATGAACCCCGCGACCCCCCAGCCGCCGCCCTACGTCCCCGGTCATGACCTGCTCGCCGGGCGGACCGCCGTCATCACCGCCGCCGCCGGAGCCGGCATCGGCGGCGCCACCGCGCGCCGCTTCCTTCAGGAGGGCGCCCGCATCGTCCTCGGCGACGCCCACGTCCGCCGGGTCGAGGAGAGCACCGCGGCCCTGGCCGGGGAGTTCGGCGCCGACCGCGTCGCCGGGCTGCCCTGCGACGTCACCGACGAGGAACAGGTCACCGCGCTGTTCGACCTCGCCGAGGAACGCCACGGCCGGCTCGACATCCTCGTCAACAACGCCGGACTCGGTGGCACCGCCGACCTCGTCGAGATGACCGACGACCAGTGGGGCAGGGTCCTCGACGTCACCCTGAACGGCACCTTCCGCTGCACCCGGGCCGCCCTGCGCCGCATGAAGGCCACCGGCGAGGGCGGCGTGATCGTCAACAACGCCTCCGTCCTCGGCTGGCGCGCCCAGCGCGGCCAGGCCCACTACGCCGCCGCCAAGGCCGGAGTGATGGCCCTGACCCGCTGCGCCGCCCTGGAGGCCGCCGCCTACGGCGTACGGATCAACGCGGTCGCGCCCAGCCTGGCCCTGCACCCCCATCTGGTGAAGGTCACCACCCCCGAACTGCTGGCCGAACTCACCGGGAAAGAGGCGTACGGCCGCCACGCCGAGCCCTGGGAGGTCGCCAACGTCATCGTCTTCCTGGCCGGCGACTACGCCTCGTACATGACCGGGGAGACGGTCTCGGTCAGCTCGCAGCACGCCTGAGACCGCCCGCGCACCTTGCGGAACCGGCCGGCACCTTTGCAGACTCATGACAGGAGACCGTGATGTCCGAGGCGTATATCGTCGGCGCGCTGCGCACCCCCGTGGGCAAGAAGGGCGGCGGCCTGGCCGCCGTGCACCCCGCCGACCTCGGCGCGCATGTCCTCGCGGCCCTGATGGACCGTACGGGCGCCGACCCCGCCGCCGTCGAGGACGTCGTCTTCGGCTGCCTGGACGCCGTGGGGCCGCAGGCCGGAGACATCGCCCGCACCTGCTGGCTGGCCGCCGGACTGCCCGAGGAGGTGCCCGGCGTCACCGTCGACCGCCAGTGCGGCTCCTCGCAGCAGGCGATCCACTTCGCCGCCCAGGGCGTGCTCTCCGGTACCCAGGACCTGGTCGTCGCGGGCGGCGTCCAGAACATGTCGCAGATCCCGATCGCCTTCGCCAGCCGGCAGGCCGCCGAGCCGCTGGGGCTGACCGAGGGCCCGTTCGCCGGATCCGGCGGCTGGCGAGCCCGCTACGGCGAAGCACCCGTCAACCAGTTCCACGGCGCCGAACTGATCGCCACCACATGGGGAATCGGCCGGCGGGAGATGGAGGAGTTCGCGCTGCGCTCCCATCAGCGGGCCGTCCGCGCCATGGACGAGGGCCGCTTCGCACGGGAGATCGTCCCCTACGGCGACGTCACCGCCGACGAGGGCCCGCGCCGCACCACCTCCCTGGAGAAGATGGCCGCCCTGGCCCCCCTCGTCGAGGGCGGCCGGCTGACCGCGGCGGTCTCCTCCCAGGTCTCCGACGGCGCCGCCGCGATGCTCCTCGCCTCCGAACGGGCCCTCGCCGACCACGGTCTGACCCCGCGCGCCCGCATCCACCACCTCTCCGTACGCGGCGAGGACCCCATCCGGATGCTGTCCGCGCCGATCCCCGCCACGGCCCACGCGCTGAAGAAGGCCGGGATGACGCTGGACGACATCGACCTGGTCGAGATCAACGAGGCTTTCGCTCCGGTGGTGCTGGCGTGGCTGAAGGAGACCGGCGCCGACCCGGAGAAGGTCAATGTCAACGGCGGCGCCATCGCCCTCGGCCACCCGCTCGGCGCGACCGGCGCGCGGCTGATGACGACGCTGCTGCACGAACTGGAGCGCACCGGCGGCCGGTTCGGGCTCCAGACCATGTGCGAGGGCGGCGGCCAGGCCAATGTCACGATCATCGAGCGGCTCTGAATCCGGTCCGGTGTTTCCCCCCCCGTGGCCTGGTCCTTCAGTCTTTTCAAACCGTTGGCCGGGAGGCAACTGGGAGGCGGCGTCCCGTGAGGCTCGCTGATGCCACCTGCCCTACTGGCCGTGTTCCCTTCCCACCGCGCCTGCACCGTCATGGAGATCTTCTGGTCCATCTCGACCACAGTTCGTAGCCGGTGATCGTCAGCGTGGCGGTTTCGCAAGATGAGGAAGCGGCGGGTCATGCTGCCTTGCTCCTTGTGGCTGGCGTGGTCGGTGCCGTCGGGGGTGACGCAGCTCAGGACGGTGAACTGCGCCTCGATGTGGCCCTCGGGCGGAGCCTGCATGTCGTTGCCTGGCGCGTGCATGCGCCCGCAAATCGGCCGAGGGGAACGCCCGCGCCGTGTGGCCCTGAAACCTGGCATCGGTGGAGTTTCTTGAACCAACTCTCAGGTCCGGCTCGGAGGGCGATCTCCCTCGCCTTATTCGCATGTCTTCGAGGTCCGCACGATGGCTGGATTTTGCGGGATGGGCAACGATGATCTTGCTTGTTAGCCTCACGGAATGCATGTGAACACGGGGAGTTCAGGCGCCGCAGCAAGGGCCGCGGCCGGCCTGGCGAAAGGCACCTCCCCTGGCACCGGTCTCGGGCGGGCGTTGACCGTCACGCTCACCCTGGCCTGCGCGATCTCCTCCGCCAACATCTACCTCAACCAGCCGGTCCTCACCGACATGGCGCACTCCTTCGGCGTCTCCGAAGGCGCGATGGGTTCGGTTCCCACGGCGACCCAGTTCGGTTACGCGCTCGGCATCCTGCTGCTGGTGCCCCTCGGCGACACCCGGGACCGCAGGAAGCTGATCCTGACGCTGGGCACGGCAACCACGGTGGCGCTGGCGGCCGCAGCGGTGGCGCCGAACCTTGCCGTCCTCACCGTGGTCAGCTTCCTCCTGGGGGCGCTCACACCCATCCCGCAGATCGTGATCCCGCTGGCGGTGGCGCTCTCCGGCGAGCGGACCAAGGGGCGGACCGTGGGCGTCTTGCAGGGCGGTCTGCTGGTCGGCCTGCTGGCCTCGCGCGCCTACGCGGGAGCGCTGGCCGCCCTGGTGGGCTGGCGCTGGGTCTACGGCTGCTCGGTCGCGCTGATGGTGATGCTGGTCGCCCTGCTGTTCTTCGCACTGCCCAAGGGCATCACCGGCGCCTCCGCCATGCCGTACCGGGAGTTGCTGGGGAGCCTGCCGAAGCTGCTCGCCGACCACGCCTTGGTGCGCCGGGTCTGTCTGTCCGGTGCGCTGGTCGGCATCTCGTTCGGCGCCTTCTGGACGACGCTCGCCTTCGTCCTTCAGGACTCCTACGGCTACGGTCCCGGCATCGCCGGACTGTTCGGCCTGGTTGCTGCGGCGAGCGCACTGGGGTCGCCGCGGGCCGGGCGGCTGGCGGACCGCAAGGGCGGCAGGTACACGCAGACGCTGTTGCTGATCGTTTCGCTGGCCGGCTGGGCCGCGCTGGCCGGGGGAAAGAACTGGCTGGCCCTGCTGGTGCTCGGCGTCGTACTCCTCGATGTCGGCGTCTGGGGCAACCAGGTGGTCAATCAGGCCATGCTGTTCAAACTGGACCCGGCGCAGCACAGCAGGCTCAACACCCTCTACTTCACCACGCGGTTCATCGGCATCGCGACGGGCTCCCTGGTCGGATCCCAGATCTGGAACGTGGGCGGGTGGTACGGCGTCGGCATCCTCGGCGTGGGCGTACTGCTGCTGGCCGCACCGATCCTGTGCACCACCCGGGACGCCGTGCCGGCGAGCGAGGACACCCTGGTGCCGACGGACGTGCCCGCCAGGGAGGCATGAGCGGCTCCCTCGCCCCTGCCGCCTGGGCGAGCGTCCGAGTCGGGTGTCTGGGGGCCGTCGGGCGTCTGGGGGTCTGTCGGGCGTGACCGTGCACACGGGCAAGCGCCGCCCTGGAGCCACTGGGGTGGCGCTTGCCGATGCCGGGCGTCGGGGCACGGGACGACGGCCGCGCAGCCATTTCTGGTGATTCCCACCCAAGTCATGTCACTCGCAAGCCAGTTGAAGTGCCCGGTTGGCGCTGTTCTTGTTCGGCATCCACCCCACCTCGTAGACGTTCACAGCGAAGTGCTCCACCCTTTGCCGATGTTCACGAGGAAGCGCTCGACGCGTCGACCGCGTATCCATGGCGACGCAGACGCACGCCCTGAGACACCGGCCCCAGCCCTCCTCACCGCGGCAGCGCCGCCAGCGCCTCGTGTGCCTCGGCCATGAGCCGCTCCACCAGCTCCGCACACGACGGCAGATCCTCGATCACCCCGGCGACCTGGCCCGACGCCATCACCCCGAGGTCCGTACGGCCGTCGACCATCGACGCCTTCAGCAGCATCGGGGTGTTGGCCGCCAGCAGTACCTGACTCCACGTCAACTCCCGGCCGTGACGCATCGCCAGGCCGTCCCGTACCATTTGTGCCCAGCTCAGCCCGGACAGCTTCCGGAACGACGCGGCATGCCGCACCGCCGTGAGGAGCGCGGCGGCGCGGCCGGAGCGCTCCAGCGCCTCGACCAGTTCGCTGCGCAGCATCCGGTGCGGCAGCCCGTCCACCTTCCTGGTGACGGTGATGTCCGCGGCCTGCGCCGCCAGATAGCGGGCCTGCACGGCCGACGGCACGGTGCTGTCCGACGTCAGCAGAAAGCGGGTGCCCATCGCGATCCCGGCCGCGCCGTAGGCCAGCGCCGCGACCAGGCCCCGCCCGTCGAAGAAGCCGCCCGCGGCGATGACGGGGATGTCCACGGCGTCGACGACCTGGGGGAGCAGCACGGTCGTGGCGACGCTCCCGGTGTGCCCGCCGCCCTCGCCGCCCTGGACGATCACCGCGTCCGCGCCCCAGGCCGCGACCTTCTCCGCGTGCCGGCGGGCGCCGACCGAGCAGATCACGACGACACCCGCGTCCTTGAGCCGGGTGATCAGCTCCCGCGAGGGTGCCAGCGCGAACGACGCGACGCGCACCTTCTCCGCCACGAGGATGCCGACGCGTTCTGCCGCATCGCCCGCATCCGCCCGCAGATTGACCCCGAACGGCCGGTCCGTACGGGAGCGCACCTCGCCGATCGCGGCCCGCAGCTGACCGGTGGTCATGGTGGCCGACGCCAGGATCCCCAGCGCGCCCGCCTGCGCCGCCGCCGAGACCAGCCGCGGCCCGGCCACCCAGCCCATCCCGGTCTGCACGATCGGATAGCGCACCCCGGTCAGCGCGGTCAGCGCGGTGGCGATCCCGGTCACGACGGCACCTCGCCCTCGCGCCGCCCGTCCGGGTCGATGACCTCGCGGATCAGACGCAGCTCCGCCGCGCTCGGCTCGCGGGTGCGGGGTACCTCGGCGGGGATGACGAGGTCGAAACCGGTGGCCTGCCGGACCTCCGCCACCGTCACACCGGGGTGCAGAGAGGCGAGCCGCATCGTGCGCTCGGGGGTCTCGAAGTCGAACACCCCTAGGTCGGTGACCACCCGCGGGATGCGGTGGTAGCGGGTCGCGGACGGCCCGGCCGCGGCCGCGCTGTCGTAGCCGACCCCGCTGATCATGTCGACCTTCGGGACGAACACCCGCCGGGAATGCCGCGGAACCCAGTAACTGACCGGATTGTTCAGGGTGTTGACGGGTGCGCCGCGTACCCCGAGCAGCTGCCGGTGCGGTGCGGCCCAGTCGCCGATACAGGAGATGTTCTGGTTGCCGAAGCGGTCGAGCTGGCTCGCGCCCATCATGACGTGCCGCCTGCCACCGGTGACCATCGCCAGATGCTGACGGTACGGCAGCCAGCCCTCCCGCTCACCGTCGGGCCCGACGAGCGTCGCCTCGCCGTCGGTCAGCAGCAGGTCGGGGGAGAAGGACCGCCGGGCCAGCCGGGCCCCGAGGGACGGGATCAGGCCCATCGGGCTGGCGAGCACCTCGCCGTTGTCCCGCCACGCCTCGGCGCAGGCGAGCACGCAGTACTCCGCGCGGCTGGTCATCGGCCCTCCTCCTGCCAGGACTGGACGGCGCTCTGGTAGGACTTCTCGTCGCCGCCGGACAGGAAACGCTCCGCGAACCGCGGCCAGGGGGTGGTCGCATACAGCTTCTGGAACGCCTCGTCGCGGCCGTAGTCGGGCACGCACGAGGTGAAGTGCGCACCGTTCGGCGTCTCGACGACACCGGTGACCGCATGCCGTTTGACGAGCAGGGTCGGCAACGGCGCGTCTCCGAACCCCGCCACGATCTCCTCGCACGAGACATACGCCGCATCGGCCGCCTCGCAGAACAGATCGTCGAAGTACGGATCGGGGCCCAGGTACTGGCCGTTGCCCAGCCGGTCGGCGCGGTTGACATGGACCAGGGCCGCGTCCATGCGCAGCGCTGGCATCGCGACGAAGGTCTCGCCGTCCGCGTAGGGCGAAGTGACCGTGCGCAGACCGGGGTTGACCCGCATGACGTCCGATCCCAGGCCCGCGCGGACGGGCAGGAACGGCAGCCGATTCGCGGCGGCGTGCAGCCCCCACATGAACATCGCCTCGTCCACCTCCGTCAGCTCCAGGGCGCCCGACTGGCGCGCCGCGCGGAAATGTGGCTCCAGGGGGATCGAGTCGAGCGTCACGAACGCGGTGACCAGCTTGCGGATCCGGCCGGCGGCCGCGAGCAGCCCCACGTCCGGCCCGCCGTACGCGATCATCGTCAGATCGGTGATATCCGACCGCAGCAGCGCCCGCACCAGGGCCATCGGCTTGCGCCGCGAGCCCCAGCCGCCGATGCCGAGGGTCATCCCGCTGCGGAGCCGGGAGACGACGTCCTCGGGCGTCATCGTCTTGTCGGTCACGGCCGGACCTCCCCTTCTTCCGTCGTTGCCCGGTGCGGCGTGCCGAAGGTGTCGCGGACGCGGTCGGCCACCCCGCTGAGGTTGGCCTCGAAGGTGAAGCCCTGCTCGAAGCGGTAGCTGCGGCGGACGTCGACGGGGTCGATGCCGTTGAGGGCGGCCTTGGCCATTCGCAGCAGGGAACCGTCCTTCGCGGCGATCTCCCGCGCCAACTCCAGTGCGGTATCGAGGAGTCGGTCGCGCGGGACGACCCTCCAGACCGAGCCGTGGGCGTGCAGTTCGGCGGCGGTGGCGGTGCGCGAGGTGTAGTAGAGCGTGCGCATCAGATGCTGGGGGACCAGCCGGGCCAGATGGGTGGCCGCGCCGAGCGCGCCGCGGTCCAGTTCGGGCAGGCCGAAGACGGCGTCCTCGCTCGCCACGACGGCGTCCGCATTGCCCACCAGGCCGATGCCGCCGCCGAGACAGAAGCCGTGCACCGCCGCGATGACCGGCACCTCGCAGTCGTAGACCGCCGCAAACGCCTCCGCACACCCGTGGCTGGCGCCGATCAGCGCGCCGTGGCCGCCCGCGGCGGTGTCGCGCTGCATCTCCTTGATGTCGACGCCCGCATTGAATCCGCGCCCCTCGGCGGCCAGGACGACGCAGCGGACCCCGGGGTCGCGGCCGGCGGCGCGGACGGCGTCGGCGAGGTCGTACCAGCCCTGTACGGGCAGGGCGTTGACCGGCGGGAAATCGACGGTGACCTGGGCGATGCCCCGGTCCGCGCCCTGGCCCCGGTCCTGGTCCGGCCGGGAGGTGGAGACACCCATGAGCAGATCAGCTACCTTTCAACCAAGCGCTTGTTAGGTAGCGAAGTTAGCAGCGGACCGCGCGCTGCGGGAGGGGGCCGGATGGCCGTGACGCTCGATCTGACCGGACGCGTGACGGTGGTCACCGGGGGCACCCGGGGCGTCGGCGCCGGTATCGCCCGCGCCTTCCTCCGGGCCGGCGCCGAGGTGGTGGTCTGCGCCCGGCGCCCGCCCGACGCCCCGGTCCGGGCCGCCGGTCGTACCGCGCACTTCCGCCCCCTCGACCTGCGCGAACCCACCGCCGTACGCGACCTCTTCCCCCGCATCGCCGCCGACCACGGCCGCCTCGATTGCCTGGTCAACAACGCCGGCGGCACCCCCTACCGCCTCCTGGGCGAGGCCGACGCCGAACGCCACGCCCGGGTCATCGACCTCAACCTCACCGCCCCGCTGACCGCCTCCCTCGCCGCCTACGAAGTGATGCGCACCCAGCCGCACGGCGGCACCGTCCTGATGATCGGCAGCGTCAGCGGCACCCGCCCCTCACCCGGCACCGCCGCCTACGGCGCCGCCAAGGCCGGTCTGGACAGCCTCGCCCGCACCATGGCCGTCGAATGGGCCCCCACCGTCCGCGTCAACACCCTCGTCCCGGGCATGGTCCGCACCGAACGCGCCGCCCAGCACTACGGGGACGAGGCGGGCATCGCCGCCGTCGGCGCCACCGTCCCGCTCGGCCGGCTCGCCGAACCCGACGAGATCGGCGACGCCTGCGTCTTCCTCGCCTCCGACCGCGCCGCCTACCTCAGCGGCGCCGCCCTCCTCGTCCACGGCGGCGGGGAACGCCCCGCCTTCCTCGCCGCCGCCACCGTCAACCACCCCAAGGAGCAGGGAAGATGACCGGGATCTGCACCGGACGCGTCGCCGCCGTCACCGGAGCCGGCCGCGGCCTCGGCCGCGCCCATGCGCTCGCCCTCGCCGCCGAGGGCGCCCGGGTCGTCGTCAACGACCTCGGCGTGGCGGCCGACGGCGCCGGCTCCTCGGCCGGCCCCGCCCAGCGCGTCGCCGACGAGATCCGTGCCCGCGGCGGCCGGGCCGTCGCCCACACCGGCGACATCACCACCACCGACGGCGCCGCCTCCCTCGTCACCACCGCCCTCGACGCCTTCGGCCGCCTCGACGCCCTCGTCAACAACGCCGGATTCCTGCGCGACCGGATGCTCGTCAACCTCGACGAGGACGACTGGAACGCCGTCCTGCGCGTCCATCTCACCGGGCACTTCCTGCCGCTCAAGCACGCCGCCGCCCACTGGCGCGCCGAGGCCAAGGCGGGCCGTACGCCCACGGCCCGGATCGTCAACACCAGTTCCGGCGCCGGCCTCCTCGGCAGCGTCGGTCAGGGCAACTACTCCGCCGCCAAGGCCGGGATCGTCGGCCTCACCCTCGTCGCCGCCGCGGAGCTGGGCCGCTACGGCATCCAGGTCAACGCGCTCGCTCCGGCCGCCCGCACCCGGATGACCGAGCACACCTTCGCCGAGACCATGGCGGCGCCCGCCGCGGGGGACTTCGACGCCATGGCCCCCGAGAACGTCTCCCCGCTCGTCGTCTGGCTCGCCTCCGCCGACTGCGAGGGCGTCACCGGCCGCGTCTTCGAGGCCGAGGGCGGCCGGATCACCGTCATGGAGGGCTGGCGGCCCGGCCCCACCGCCGACAAGGGCGCCCGGCGCACCCCGGCCGAGGCTGGCGAGGCGGCCCGCGCGCTCCTCGCCGCCGCCGAGCGGCCGCGGCCGGTGTACGGGGCGCGCTGATGCCGCGCGCCCCACGCCGGGCAGGTCCCCGGCGCGGGGCGCGGCGGCTTCGGACGGGCGCCTACGGCCGGGGGCCGAGTCGGGCGCGGTGTCTACGGCCGGGGGCCGATGACGTCGCCCCCCTCGTCGTACACCGTGATGGCCAGGGCCGGACAGCAGTCGGCCGCATCCAGCGCCCGCTCGTCCGCCGCTATCTCCTCGGCGACCGGACGCGAGACCCGCTCACCCAGGGCGAACAGCTCCGGTGCGATGGTGGCGCACATCCCCGATGCCATGCACCGCTTGGGATCGATTTCCGCTCTCCACGTCATGACGGCCTCACCACCCCACCGGCAGCACCCGCGGGCCACGCACCAGCATCTGGCTCTTCCACACCACGTCACCGGCCACATGCAGCCCGGGGAAGCGGCCGATCAGCGCGCCGATCGCCTCCTGGAGCTCCAGCCGCGCCAGCGGTGCGCCCAGGCAGTGATGCGCCCCGTGCCCGAATCCGAGGTGCTGATTGCCGTCCCGGGAGATGTCCAGCTTTCCCGGCTCGGAAAAGCGCAGCGCATCGCGGTTGGCGGCGCCCACCGCGACCAGGACGGGGGAACCGGCCCGTACGAGCGTGCCGCCGACCTCGACGTCCTCCTTCGCATACCGGGGCTGGCCCGCACCGCTGCCCAGGGGGACGAACCGCAGCAGCTCCTCGACGGCGCTGCCGATCAGCTCCGGCTGCGCGCGCAGCCGGGCCAGTTCGTCCGGATGATCCAGCAGCGCGAGCACGAAGTTGGGTATCTGGGTGGCGGTCGTCTCATGGCCCGCGACGAGGATTCCCACGCACAGATCGACCAGCTCCAGCTCGGAGAGCCGGTCGCCGACGTCGCGGGCGTCGATCAGCGCCGTCATCAGGTCATCGCGCGGCGCCTGGCGATGATCCTCGATCAACTGCCGCATATAGGCGCGCAGTTCCTCAAGATTGGTGTCGAACTCCTCCGCGGTGAGCGAGCTCGTCGACAGCGCGGCATCGCTCCACACCCGGAACCGCGGCCGGTCCTCGGCCGGTACGCCGAGCATGCGGCAGATCACCGCCACCGGAAGGGGCAGCGCATAGCGGTCGACCAGATCGGCCGGCGGCCCGGCCGCCTCCAGCTCGTCCAGCAGCTCGCGGGTCAGCTCCCTGACCTGCGGCCGCAGCTTCTCGGCCTGACGGACCGTGAAGGCCCGGGCGACCAGAGAGCGCAGCCGGGTGTGATCGGGCGGGTCCATGCCCAGGATGCCGCTGTCGCGGCGGCCCTCGGACTGCCGGGGCTCGTCGTGCGAAGCGCCCTCGGCCCGGCTGAAACGCGGATCGCCGAGGACGAGCCGGGCGTCGGCGTAACGGGTGACGAGCCAGGCCGGCTCGCCGTAGGCCATCCTTACGCGCACCAGGCCGGGCCGGTTGCGGACGTGCGCGTACTCCTCGGCGAGGTCGAGGCTCTCGGGCGTATTGAAAGGGTAGGAAAGTGGTGCTGTATCGGCCGTGGTCATGCGGACCTCCCTCATGTAAGCACCTGCTTACACAAGGTAGGACGCACCCTGCCGGGCGGTCAACGACGTTTTACGGCCGTCCTGGTGACGGACCGTCGGAGAGGAGCATGACGATGGGAACGACGAGGCGGACGGCACGGGAGACCGCCTGCGGCGACGACGGCGAGGGCGGCGGCGCCGTCGCCGCGGCCGGGCACCGGCGGGATGCCGAAGGCACCCGGCTGCGGCTGCTCGACGCGGCGTCGCAGCTCTTCGCCGAACGCGGCTACGAACGCGCCACCGTACGCGATATCGCCGCCCGCGCCGGCGCCAACCAGGCCCTCCTCTTCCGCTACTTCGGCTCGAAGAAGGCCCTGTTCGGAGAGGTGATGGCGCGCGGCGGCCAGGAACAGCTGCGGACCACCCCGCCACAGAACCTCTTCGAGGTCGCCCTGCGCGGCATGCTCGCCGACGGCTCCGGCGACGGCGCCGCCAAGGACCGTTCGCTGGAGGTCTGTCTGCGCTCCATCGGCGGCAGCGACGAAATCGCCGAGGCGCTCAGGGGGTTGGGGGAGGAGTACGCGGAGGTGCTGGCGACCCAGTCGAGCGCCGACCACGGCGCTCTGCGGGCCGATCTGGCGCTCTCCTGGCTGCTCGGAATTGGCTTGATGCGGGTGGTTGTCGGAAAAGAACCGCTGGCGAGCGCCGACCCGGACACGATATGCGCGCTGACCGGCGACGCCCTGCGCACCCTGCTGGCCGGCGGACCGCAGGAGGAGACCAGCGGCTGAGGTGAACCACGGCGGGTCAGGCGAGCCGTGGCCCTGGTGGCTCCGCCCGGCGCGCCATCTCCGCCATCTCCCCATGGATCCGGCGCAGATCGGCGGTGAGCGTGTCCAGCCAGACGACCGCGTCGACCAGCAGGGCGGCCGCGGCGGCCCGGTCCGTGTCCGTATCCGGCGGCGGGGGCGGAACGACCTCCAACAACCCGTGGATATTGAGGAGTTGAGGAGCATCGGGGTCGGTCGGCGCGCCGCGGGGACCGTCCGGTCCGCCCGTCCGCAGCCGCTCGGCAAGGGCGCGGTACCCCTCCGCCGTCCGCCCCGCCTCCCGCCGTAGCCAGCCGCCGACCGGCCCGTCGCCGATCCGTCCGGGGCGGCCGGGCAGCAGCCGCTCCCCGCGCCGGGCGTGCGCCCCGGCGGCCAGCACCGCGGGCCAGTCCGGCTGCCGGGCGGTCTCCTCACGCGGCTCGCTCTGATACTGGGCCAGGCTCTCCTCGGCCAGGACGAGGGCGCGGTTGAGGGCGACGATCCCGGCGCCGTCCGCCGGACCCGCGGACGGCTCGACGACCCGCGACGCGGTCCGCCCCACGGCATCGGCGACCGCCGTGCACACCCCCGCCATGCTCCGGCGCAGCTCGCTGCCCGCACCCCGCGGCCAGGCCAGCAGCCCGCATGCCAGGCCGATCACGCTGCCGGTGAGCACATCGGCGAACCGGGTCGGGGCCAGCTGCCAGGTCACCGGTGCGACCTGCGCGAACAGGGTGGCGACGACGAGGGTGAAGCCGCCCTGCGCCCAGGCCGGGCCGCGCAGCGGACCCAGGGTGAACGCCGCGAGCATCACGACCGGCAGCACCAGCGCGTACACCGTGGTGCGCTCCTCCACCAGCGCCAGCAGCACCCCGGCCGCCGCCGCGCCGATCAGCGTGCCGATGAGCGCCTGGCGGACCACCCAGCGGGTCTCCAGGCTCGTCGTACGGGTGAGCGTCAGCGTCGCCAGCAGCACCCAGAAACCGTGCGAGAGGTCCAGCACCCCGGCGACCGCCCGCGCCGCGGCCAGGCCCAGCGCGAAGCGGCAGGCGTTCTGGAAGATCACCGAACGCGGGGTGAAGTGCGTGGACAGCCGCCGCCACCACAGCACCCAGGCCGGCGTCCGCGCATACGCGAAGGCGTGCCCGGCCCGGTCCGCGCCGACGCCGCGGTCCCCGAGCAGCAGCCGGGTCGCCAGCACCAGCACCACCGCGGAGTCCGCCGCCTGCACCACCAGCGCCCGGCGGCGCAGAAACACCAGCCGGTCATCGACGCCCAGCCGCTCCAGCGCGGCCACCGCCCGACGGGTGCGCACGGGGTCGAGCCCGGCCTGCAACGCCGCCACCGACGGCTCGGCGCCCGGCCGCCGTCCCGCGCGCAGGGCCCGCGCCGCCTGCCGCAGGGCGGCGGCGATGCCGTCCAGCAACCCCACCGTCTCCGCGTGGTACCCGCCCCGGGGCGCGGCCGCGCCGTGCAGCGCCGCCAGCTGCGCCAGCAGCGTACGGACGGTCTCGGCGGCATGCGCCATGGCCTTGTGGGCGCGGGTGGGGGAGGCGGGCAGATCGGCGGGTGGGACGCGAGAGGGGCGCAGCCGGTCCGCCGCCGTGCGGGCCCGCGCGAGCGTCCGCTCGGGGGCGGGCCCGTCGTGGTGGTCGGCCAGCGCCGCGGCCGCCTCTGCGGCATCGGCCAACAGCGCGCGGAACGGCGGCGTGACCGGCTCGGGCAGAATCAGCACCTGGGCCGCGGCCAGCAGCACCGCCCCCAGCACAAATCCGTAAACCCGCTGGTCCAGGGTGCCCGGTGCGTACGGCGGAAAGCACGGCAGGATGTACAGCAGCTGCATCCCCGGCGCCGCCCCGGCGATCCGCGGGCCCGCGCTCCCCGCGTAGGCGACCAGAAAGCCGATCACCAGCATGCCGAGGACGGCCGCCCAGGTGCGGACGGCCAGCAGGGTGCCGAGGACGACCAGCGCCGTTCCCGCCGGGAGGACCCAGAGCGTGGTGACGGCGCGCTGCCGGCCCGAACCGGGGATCCGGGCGAGCACACCGAGCGCCACCACCGTGAAGGTGGCGTACAGCGCCATGACCGCCGCGTCGAGACCGTAACGGCACAGGTAGAAGGCGATGCACGCGGCGACCGTCACCCGCGCCGCGGTGCCCACCACGGCCCGGTGCCCACCACGGCCCGGTCCGCCACGCTCCACCCCTCCACTATTGGCCGCGGGCCGTTCCCCCGCACCGCGGCAGCCGTGGGGCGGGGGGCCGGGTTTGGCGGAGTCGCCCCCGGCTACGTACAGTTCCGGCGAAGCTCGAACGGACAGTTCACCGGACGGTTCGCGACAGCCACACAGCAGACGGGGCGGTGCGCAGGGCACCCGGACCCCATGGACGGAAAGCGGCGCAGCGGCGATGACGGTGACCGAAGAAGGCCGGGCCGAGGGCGCCGGAATCGACGCGGAGCGGATGGCGGTCTGCCTCGGCGTCCTGGAGGAACTCGACGCGCTGCCGCTGGAGCACCCCGACGCGATCACCATACGGCGGGCCACCGCCGGCATCTACCGCAAGGTCAAGCAGCGCCGACGCTCGGAACGCCGGGCCGCCAAGACCGCCAACGACCGCGCCGTCACCGCCGCGACCGCCACCGGGGCGGCCGACCGCATCGACGACGAGACCCAGGGCCTGGCCCTGACCAGCTCCGTGACCACGGAGATCGCCGGGATCCTGGAGCGGCCCCGCTGCTGCTACGTCTGCAAGGCCCGCTACGTCGAGGTCGACGCCTTCTACCACCAGCTCTGCCGCGCCTGCGCCGCCGAGAACCGGGCGCGCCGCGACGCCCGTACGGACCTGACCGGGCGGCGCGCCCTGCTCACCGGCGGCCGCGCGAAGATCGGCATGTACATCGCGCTGCGCCTGCTGCGCGACGGCGCGCACACCACGATCACCACCCGCTTCCCCAACGACGCCGTCCGCCGCTTCACGGCGATGCCCGACAGCGCGGAGTGGCTGCACCGGCTGAAGATCGTCGGCATCGATCTGCGCGACCCGGCCCAGGTGATCGCCCTCGCCGACACGGTGAGCGCCGAGGGCCCCCTCGACATCCTGATCAACAACGCCGCCCAGACCGTGCGCCGCTCGCCCGAGGCCTACAGCCGCCTCGTCGACGCCGAATCGGCCCCGCTGCCCGCCGGGGAACTGCCCGCCTCCCTGGTCCTGGGTCACTTCGGCAGCGGCGCCCCCGCCGCGCTGCCCGCGTCCCCGCCGTCCGGCGACCGCGGCCCGTCCGCCGAGCAGCTCACCGCCCTCGCCCTGACCCCCGGCTCCGCCTCGCCCGCCCGGATCGAGGCGGGCACCGCGATCGACGCCGGCGGCCTCGTCCCCGACCTGCACGCCACCAACAGCTGGATCCAGAAGGTGGACGAGGTCGACCCGGTCGAGCTGCTCGAAGTCCAGCTGTGCAACATGACCGCCCCCTTCCTCCTCGTCAGCAAGCTCCGCCCGGCCATGGCGGCCTCCGCCGCCCGCCGCAAGTACGTGGTCAACGTCTCAGCGATGGAAGGCCAGTTCAGCCGCGGCTACAAGGGCGCCGGCCATCCGCACACCAACATGGCCAAGGCCGCCCTGAACATGCTCACCCGCACCAGCGCCCGCGAAATGCTGGAGACCGACGGCATCTTGATGACCGCCGTCGACACCGGCTGGATCACCGACGAGCGTCCGCACCCGGAGAAGATGCGGCTGGCCGAGGAAGGCTTCCACGCCCCCCTCGACCTGGTCGACGGCGCCGCCCGCGTCTACGACCCGATCGTCCGCGGCGAACAGGGCGAGGACCTCTACGGCTGCTTCCTGAAGGATTACGCGCCCGCGGCGTGGTGAGTGAGCGGGGAGCGGGGGAATGAACGCCGGCGCCGCCCGCCGCGTACTAGTTCTCACCACTCATCGTCCGAGGAGGGGCACATGACCGACCCCGCAATCCACGCAATCCCCCCGCTGATCGCCCTGCCCGATGGAGAGGCCGAACTCCGGGTGACGCTCCGGCTGCAATGGGAGGACGTCGCCGCACTCGGCCAGGAGGCCGGACGGCTCGCCGCCCGGTGGAAGCGGGCGGTGAGCCTGGACGAGGCCGCCAGCCACCGGCTGCGCGGCCGCCCGACCACGGCTCCGGCCCCGGCCACCCCCGCACCGCAGGAACGGGCGAATCCGCAGCCCGCGGTCGCGGCGTCGTCCGTATCGCCGCTGCCCGCGCGCTCCTCGGGGGAACACGCCCGCCAGGCGATCGAGAAGATCACCGGAGGCGTCGGCCACGCCTCGGCCTGACCGGTTGTGGCGACCCGCCGGGCTCCCCGCGTGCGGCCGGTCCGCCGCGCGAGGAGCCCGGCGCGGCGGTCAGGACTGGGGCCGCTTGCCGTGGTTGGCCTTGTGGTTACGGCGCGACTTCTTCTTGCGGCGGCGCTTCGAGGACATACCGTCTCCTTCCTGGGCGGCGGAGCATCGCGAGGATGCGGCCGCTTCGATGGGCACTTTCGATGTGGCGCTGGTGATACGGCGTTGGCGATATGGCTATTTCGCCTTTTTTCTACCCTTTCACACCGGCGCCTGGGGAGCGGTCTGCCGCACGCCCGTCGGGCGTGGGCGCGGACATCGGCGTCCGGGTCCTTCGTCATCGCGGCGAGGGCCGGCAGGGCGTCCGGATGTGCGGCGTGCCGGCCCAGCGCCAGCACCGCCGCCTTGCGGACGTCGGCATGGCCGTCGGCGAGGGCGGCGCGCAGCCGGCGGCGGCGCGCGGCCGCGACCGGAACGGTGTGCTGGCGGATGCGTTCGACGGGCATGCGCCGGACCATACCGACGGGTTTCGGCCCGTGGTGTTGCCGCAGTATTGCGCCACTCGGCGATGCCCGCGGCACGGCTGTGACCTGCCGTTTCCGGGCTCCCTGCGACGAGATCTGCCACTGGCCGGACCGACCGGTACCGGCAGCGGGCGCCTCCGGAGAGGCGGACCCGGCGAACTCACCTGATCGGACGATTCACCGGCAAGTACCCGGGGACTATGTCACCCCCTCGCCATCCTGGATCCATGACGAACAGCAGCAGAGACACCTGCGCCGGCCGCAGCGGCGGGGCCCGGGCGGGTGCCCGGACGCTCACTGCGCCGAGTCCCGTCGAGCGGACCGCGCCGTCCGCGTACACCGCCTATGCGGCCATGGTCCTCGAAGACCGCGGCTGGCGTCAGATGTTCCCGGCACTGCCCACCGAGAAGGGCGCACGCCACGGCCTCGCCGAGATCTTCCGCGGCCAGGCGGTGTGGAATCCGGCATGGGGCGACCGCTATCTGGAGGTGGCCGACGAGATCCAGAGCGAGGCCGCCGACCAGGTCATCCTCGGGGGCGGCGTCTACCGCATCGTCCGCATCGAGCAGACCGTCGTCATGACGGAGTACGGGCCCGAGTCCCCGAAGCCGACGGACCAGGAGTTCCCGGCGGAGCTCGACGACCGCAGGTCGGCCGGCCGCCGGGGCGTCGTCTGACGACCGGCGGGCGCGACGCCGTCCGTCACCGTCGGGCCGGTGCGTCGGACTCCAGCCAGGAGAGGTACCACTCGCGGAAGGACGGCCCCGGCGTCATGGCGAACCAGACCTGGTCCGCGAACCAGATACGCCCCACGTCCCGGCCCGTGACGTCCTGGCCCGTGACCACGATCCGGACGAATTCCCCGCAGCCCCTTTCGGCGATGGCCAGCGACCCCGTCACCAGCGCCGCCTGGTCGTAGGGCTCCCCGGGGCCGGCACGCCAGGCCGTGGTGAGCGGGAAGGGCGTCGCCAGGACGCCGGGCCGGCGGTCCTGCGCCTTTTCGTCGTCGGCGGCCCACCCGTAGTCGTCGTCCTCTTCCTCGTCCGGCGACCCGTAACACGGCCCCTCCAGCGGAAACAGGCCGTAATCCGGTCCCGCGCCGCTCCCGCCCACCTGGGTCAGGAAGTCGCGGTAGTCGCGCGGAAGCGGAATGCCGTACCGCGCCTCGAAGGCATCGACGTCGGCGGCGGCCAGCGGCGGGCCGAGCCGGTAGCGGTGTCTGTCGGCGCCGAACCGTTCGCATCGAGGATCCCGACGCGCCATCTCCGCCAACCTGGCCCGCACCGCGGCGGCATCCCAGCCCCCGGCCCCATCCCGCCCCCGGGCGGCGGCAGTTGTCCCCTGGCTGCTCATCGGCTCCTCATCCCTCGGAGGACAACGCTACCGGGCGGTCGTGCGCGAGGCCCGGCGGCCCGTGCGGGCACCGCACGGGCCGACACCCTCGTCATCCCGACGACTTCGCTGCCGAGCCGGCCGAAAACCCCTCCGTACGCAACGCCTTCGGACCCGCGTACGTCCTCCCGCATGCATCTGCACGCACGACATTTGTGGAGGTACATCGTGCGACGGTGGGGAACAGCGGCCGCGGCGCTCGCGCTGACGGCAGCCGGCCTGGTCGCCACGGCTGGGACGGCCGACGCCGCCTCCGGCCCAACGGGCCGGTCGCCCTCGGCCTGCTCGACCGCCTGGGGCAGCGGAATCACATCGGCCACGGGCTCGAGCACCACGCCGCTGAAGAACATCAGGACCGGCCGCAGCGCCTGCTACGACCGCATGGTCTTCGACCTCGGCGGCACGAGCGGCAAGGTCGGCTACCACGTCGGCTATGTGGACCGGTTCCACCAGGACGGCTCCGGTCGGGTGATACCGGTCAAGGGCGGCGCCATCCTGGAGGTCTTCGTCTCCGCGCCCAGCTACGACGCCCAGACGGGCGAGCAGACCTACGCCGGCCGGGCCGGCAAGCCGCTTCCCGGTGTGCGCCTCACCGGATACGAGACGTTCCGGGACGCCGAGTTCGGGGCGAGCTTCGAGGGACAGACCCAGGTCGGCCTGGGCACCCGGGCCAAGCTGCCGTTCCGGGTCTTCCAGTTCGGAAACCGGCTGGTCGTGGACGTCGCTCACCACCGCTGAACCGCGCGGCGTGCACGGAGCGTCGAGGGAGTCCGGCCGCGCCATGGGTGCGGCCGGACGGCCCCCGGCCACCAGGGCCCGCCCCGACACGCGACGTTCGCATGGCCGTAATGCGACGTAGCAGATATATCCGATGTCCCGCCCTTACAACCGGCGCCCGCGGCACCGGGTCATACCGGGTATGAGACGACTACTGAATCTACGCATACGGCGGTCCCGCACCGGGCGCCGAGCGGGTGCGGCGCTCGCGCTGACCGCGCTGACGGTCCCCCTGACGGTGGCCCTCGCCGCGCCCGCCTCGGCGGCCTCCGGGTCACCGTGTTACGCGCTGCGCGGCCCCTACCAGAAGCAGGCGGAGCGGTTCCTCGGACTGCCGGTCGACGGCCGGCAGTCGGCGTCCGACTGCCGCGCGATCCGCGCCTTCCAGACCGGCCACGGCATCTACCCGAACTACGGCTACGCCGGCCCCGTCACCTGGGGCGTGATGCAGGTGGTCGCCCGCCAGCAGGCCGCCGGACACGACCCCAACAAGGCGCACAAGTGTCCCACCACCCGAGGGCGGATCGCCTGCGTCGACCTCGACCGGCAGATCAGCTGGGTCCAGGACGGATCGAAGCTGGTCTTCGGCCCCGTACCGGTGCGCACCGGCCGCAACGGTTTTGAAACCCGAACCGGCTCCTCGAAGATCTACTGGCGCCATCTGCACCATGTGTCGACGCTGTACCACGTGGCCATGCCCTACAGCCAGTTCTTCGACGGCGGCCAGGCGTTCCACTCCATCAGCGGCAGCGTCTGGTCGGCCCCGGGCTCGCATGGCTGCGTCAACATGCGCCCCGTGGACGCCAAGAAGTACTGGTCGCTGCTCGGCTACGGCGACGACGTCTATGTCTACGGCCGCAAGCCCGGCACGTGAGTTCGGCGCAGCGGCAGGTTGCTCGGGCCCGGCGCCCCGGTGACCGTGGCCGGGCACGTCCGGCGTCCGCCGTGGCGTGCCCGGCCCCGCTGGTCAGGCCAGCAGGTCGTACAGCGCCATGGGCGTGACATAGCCGGGCCAGCGCCCGTCGGTGAAGAGATGCACCCCGGCGTCCAGGTAGCACTGGTCGACGAGTTGGGAGCAGATCAGGTGCCCCGTGCTCGCGATATAGCGGCGCAGTCCCGGAACGGGGAGACGGAAGCGGTGCGCGGCGATCGCGGCGTAGTCGAGGAAGCTGTAGGGCACCCCGACGTACCGCGCCGACGCCTCACAGATGGCGGTGCGCTGCGGTGTGGTGAGCCCCTCGGGGCAGACGTAGAGCACGGGGGCGCCGTCGTAGGCGCTGAGGCTGCCGATCCGGGCCCCGCCCGGCTCGGCCTCCAGCAGCCGGCCGTCGGGCAGCACGAGAAAGGCGTGTTCGTAGTCGGCGAAGCCTTCTTTGTTGAGCCATTGTCCGAAGCGGATCAATTGGCCGGTGACACCGGATATCCGAGTGAGTCCGATATCGCCGGGCTGGGGATGGGTGTGCTTCATGAGCAGCTCCCAGGGGCACAAAAGGCGGGTTACTCAAGGTGATACCCCGAATGCGCCCTGTGCTCACCGCCGTTCGGCGCTCACCGCCCCGGCCTTCCGGCCGTTGTGAGCGCCTCGCTGGTCACCCCCGCCGCACCATCAGCTCCGTATTCCGGTCCACCGCCCGGCCCGCCATCGCCTCAAGGACGCCACCGCCCATCTGCGCGGCCAGCCCGGGGGCGTTGTAGGACACCTCGCGGTAGAGCGACGCCAGACCCACGGCCGACAGGTCGCCGAAGTCGGTGCGGTGCGGGGCGCCGGATTCGATGAGGGTGGTGAACAGGGACAGCGTCCCGTCGTGGTTGTCGACCAGTTCGAAGAGCCGGGCGTGCTGCGGATAGTCCACATGGGAGGCGGTGTTGACCTCCCAGAACGAGCGGGCGGCCGTGGGATGGGGATGCGGCGTGATGCGGTTGATGTGACTGTGGCCGTTGATCCATGCGACGACGTTCGGGAAGCGGTTCAGCAGCGCGATGACCTCCGCGCCGTCGTGCCGCGTCTCCTCCGTCCGTGCCGCATCCGGGCGCCGCGTCATGCTGGGGCTGTGGTGGTGGCTGAAGACGAGGATGTGCGCATCGTCGGCCGCCGCATTGTGCACCAGCCGCCCGTCCGCGTCGTAATAGTGCGCGCTGTGTGCCGCCAACGTCCGTTCCAGCCAGGCGAGTTGCTCGCTGCCCAGGGAACCCTCGTAGTGCCCGCTGCGGTAGGTGGTGTCGATGCTGATGCCGAGGACCCCGTCCGCCGCGCGGAAGGAGTAGTACATCCGCTCACCGTCCAGCTGGTTCTCGCTGTAGCCGTGCCCGGCCGGTCCCGCACCGGCGAAGGCCGGGTCCAGATGCGCCCGCACATACTCCTGCGGGGTGAGCATGCGCCGACGCGGATCGGGTGTCACGGCACGGGCTCCGGCGGCGTGGCGGAGCAGAATCTCCCGGAGCACGGTGCTCTTGGGATCCCCGCCCGTGTCCAGGACGCGGGCGAGGGCGGCCACCTCCGCATCCGGTACGGAGTACAGCTTGCGCGCCCCGGTGACGTACTCGCGCAGGACCGGATCGTACGGGGAGAGGCAGCCGCCGGGCAGATCGTCGTGGTTACCGGGCGTCGAGTACCACGGCATGCGCAGACCGGGGCTGACCACCGGGCGCAGCGCGGCCTCCAGATAGCCCGGGATCCGCGGCAGACCGCGCCGTTTGTCCTGGTCGGACAGGTCGGAGTCGGGGTGCCAGTACAGCGGCAGGCCGGAGTTCTGCACGCCCTCGTAGGCGTGGGGATCGCCGGAGTTGGGGGTGATCCGGCCGCCGCTCATCAGGGTGAGGAACCACTCCAGCTCCAGCGCGGAGTGGTTGTCGACGTTGTCCCCGGTGGACATGACGAACGCCGGCGGCCGTCCCGTGTACGGCCCGTCGCCGAGCGCATTGATCTGCTCCACCAGCGCGACCGAACCGGCCACCGACAGCGCCTCCTGGGCCCGCCACGACCCCGCCGAGCCGGCGCGCAGGAACTCCGTGCGCAACGGGCTCTGCACATCGGCCACATGCAGGTCGGTGACCTGCACGAAGCAGGCGAGTGCGGTACGCCGGTCCGCGCGGCCGGAGCGCGCGGCGGCGAGCTCGTCCCGGACGGCCAGCGGCCAGCCGGGACCGGAGACCAGGCGCCGGTAGCCGCTGCCGGGCGCCAGGCGCGCCGTGGTCTCCAGGGTCGTGGCCCCGAACGGTGCCGCCCGCCCGGCGGATGAGCGGGCCGGGGACGCATGGGGGGCGCCCTGCCCGGGAGGGGTGTCCGCGGCCGCGCTGCTGCGGCGCTGCCCCGGCAGGACCAGGGCGGCTCCGGCACCGGCGACGGCGGCAGAGGAAGTGACGAGGAATCGACGGCGGTTGGTGGCTGAGGATGAGGTCGAGGTCGGGGTGGCGGTGGTTGCGGCGCTGGTTTCGCTGCCGGCCATGTGGCCCTCCGTGCCCTGACCGGCGTGCCGGTCACGGCGGTGTCACCAAGCGGAACATCTCCTTCCGACAGGGTGCGCGGTGGGCATGACCGGGAATTGAACGCGACCGAAAAAGCGCACGCCGCGCGCCTGTCGGTATGTCGGTGCCGTGGTGCGCAGCGGCCGTGCGGGCGCCGGGGCGGCGCCCCGGCGGCGTAACGGGCTCGGACCTGGGCTCGGACCCGGGCCTACCGGGGCCAGACCCGAGCCTCCGGGCTCAGACCCGGGCCGAGAACGGGCAGACCCAGTCCTCGGGCTTGCGTCGGCCCGAGTAGCGCCGGGCCTCGGAGAGCTTCTCGTACTCCACGAGATTGGGGTTGATGTTGCCTTGCAGCTCGATGTCCTGCTTGCGGATCTTCTCCTGGAGCCGGTCCCACAGTCCGGCGGCCTTTATCCGGTCGAACTGCGCATGCGAGTTGAACGCGAGCATCGGGAAGGGCGGGCGGCGGCCGATGCGGCTGTGCGTCTCGTGCAGTCCGATCACGAAGAACGGGTGCCCGGCGACGCTGTAGGCGAAGGCGCCGGACGAGGCGTCGCGGTCGTAGCCCTCGGCCCACCCGTGGGTGAGGCTGTCATGATCGTGCAGGGCCTGGAGCTGCCGCCACAGCACGTCCTCGAACTCGATCTCCGACAGCTGGAGCGGGCCCGAGAACGTGGCCACGAAGCTGGTGAAGGGCTTGGCGTCCCAGTCCACCGCCTTCACGTACCGCTCGAGGTCGGCCGCCATCTGCCGTGCCGTGTCGTCGTCCCCGAACCACGTGTAATGGTGATGGGTGATCCCACCCTGCCGCCACGCCGAGCGGCCTGCCAGACAGGGGAACGAGTCGCCGAGAAAAAACTGCCCGACTTCAGTGGCGGCGGAGGCGTCAACCGTCATGTTCGAGACCTTTTGGTAGTCGGTAGGGGGACACGACCCGCAGGGGGACCCCGGCAGTCAAGATCGGACATGGCCATTTCGTCAAGCCAAGGGCGGATGTACTGCGACGACGCCCCACCGGAGCGGCCGTTGGGGCCAAGATCCCCGCTCACGTGGTGTAGTGCGCGGTGATCCGTAGGTACGCGGCGGAAAGATCGCGATGAACGAATATGCGTGAACCTACGTGAATGTCCCCTCACCGTGCGGACCACCCGGCGGGCTTGGGTGTGGTGTGTGTGACCGATGGGCAGTGAGGGGTCAGGGGTCGGGGAACGGGGGGACCATGGACTGGGCAACACTCGTGGCGACGGTGAGCGGTGGTCTCGTGGCCATCTCCGGGACCGTTCTGGCCGACCATCTGCGCCATCGCCATGACAGCGACCGCAGCGTGGAGACCCGGCGGCGTGCGGTGTACATCGAATTCATCACGGCCGCCGGGGTGTGCCATACGCGGCTGCGCCGGATAGCCCAGGCCCCGCAGGCCGAAACCGATCTCGACGCGGCCACCCGCGCCGCGCTGAACGATGCCGAGCTCTACGAGGTGCGCGAAAGGCTCTTCATCGATGCGACCACCGCGGTCGCCGGCGCCGGACAGGCGATGTTCGAACGGCTCGGTGCCCTCCGGCGTGCCGTCGCGGCGGGGGCGGCGCAGCACTCGCGGGCCTTCCACGACGCCTATCACCCCTATCTCGCGGCCGTCTGGGCCTATCGCGTGGCGGTGCGCAAGGAGTTGGAGGGGCTGCCCCTGTCGCCCGGGGATTTCGGGTGGGAGGAGTGGGACAGCAGGGACCGATGCGCGCTGTGCGCAGAGGCGGACGCGGGGGAGGGGGCCGGGGCCGGGGCCGGGGACTGATCGGCCGTCATCGCCCAGGTGACCGGGCTCACACTGCCCCGCCTTGACCCTCACATCAATGTGAAGCTTCGAGCATGTTCCTCAAGCGGACCGCAGACCACGGCGGAGAACCGCAATCCATGCAGCAGCGACGAGGAGCGAGCTCCGATGGACAACCAACTCTTCCCCTACAGCCCCATCGTCGAGCGGGCGCCGCTCCACTGGCCAGGCGGCGCCCGGGTCGCCTTCTACGTAGGGCTGAACGTCGAGCACTACCAGGTCGACCGGCCCTCGACCAGCACGTTTCCCGGTACCGCCGGGCTGACCCCGGACCCGTTGAACTACGGCTGGCGCGACTACGGCCCCAGGGTGGGCATCTGGCGGGTGATCGAGAGCCTCGACCGGCACGGGCTGCGCGCCAGCGTGCTCCTCAACTCCGATGTCGGCGAGCGCTATCCGCAGATCATCGAGGCGGGGCGCGCCCGGAACTGGGTGTGGCTCGCCCACGGCAAGAACAATTCGATCTTCCAGGCCGATATGTCCCCCGACGAGGAACGCGCCTATCTGACGGACGTGATCGACACCATCGAGAAGGCCACCGGACAGCGGCCGCGCGGCTGGATGGGGCCGGCGCTCACCGAGACCTTCCAGACCCCGGGCCTGCTCGCCGAACTCGGCCTGAGCTACGTACTGGACTGGACCAACGACGACCAGCCGTACCCTCTTGATGTGCCGGGCATGCTGAGCGTGCCGTACTCCGTCGAACTCAACGACATCGGCCTGTTCGTCAGCAAGGGCCTCACCGGTCCGGACTTCGTGCAGATCGTCAAGGACCAGCTGGATCAGCTGCACGAGGATGCGGCGGACAGCGGCCGGGTGATGTCGCTGGCCCTGCATCCGTTCGTCATCGGCCAGGCGTTCCGGCGCAGGTATCTGGACCAGGCGCTCGAATACGTGGTGAACCACCCCGGGGTGTGGTCGACGACCAGCGACGAGATCGCCGCCCACTATGCGCGGGCCGGGGTGGCGGCGGGGGAGCGGACGGGCTTTTCCCTTTGACTCCTCTGGCTCCTCTTGACTCCTCCTGAACCGGGAGGAAACTGGTTAATACACCAGACAACCGGAGAGCCGCACCGTCGGCAGAGACGTCTGTCGGCAGGAGACCCTTGGCGTGGCTCTGGCTAGGCCCCCGGAAGCCCTGCGATGCCGGAGACTCAGCGACGACTGAGGCAGACGGCGTCGATGAGGACTACCGGGGACTGTTGTGTGCGCACAGGAGCCGCCCATGAACCCCCAGCAGGCCCGCGACCTCGTCCGCAGCGTCTTCGGCGACCGGGTCCACGCCGAGGTGACCGGCTTCCCCGGTGGCAACCTGTCCCTCGCCATCGCCGGCAGCCGGCACTCCGCCACCATCGACGGGCACCCCGACACGGGCTGGGCGTACACCATCGACCCCGCCGAGGACGACGGCTTCACCGGTCATGACCGGGCTGCCGAGACCCTTGAGGACGCCCTGCGCGACATTCACGGGAAGCTTGTCGACTGACCTCGGCTCCTTTGGTGCCGATCCGGCTCCCTCGGTGACGGATTCGTCGCTCTCCGTGAATGCGGGGTGGGCAACCCCCGCCGCTCACCCCAGTGTCCGGTCGAGATTGAATGCGGCGCTGATGAGCGCAAGATGGGTGAACGCCTGCGGGAAATTCCCGATCTGCTCGCCGGTGCGGCCGATTTCCTCCGCGTACAGGCCGAGGTGGTTGGCGTAGGTGAGCATTTTCTCGAAGGCGAGACGGGCCTCGTCGACACGGCCGGCGCGGGAGAGGGCCTCGACGTACCAGAACGAGCAGATGGAGAAGGTGCCCTCATCGCCGCGAAGCCCGTCCGGGCTGCTGCGCGGGTCGTAGCGGTAGACCAGGGAATCCGATACCAGCCCCTCGCCCAGGACATCCAAAGTGGAGAGCCATTTCGGATCGGTGGGGGAGATGAACTTCGCCAGCGGCATCATCAGCACCGCCGCGTCCAGCACATCGTCGCCCTCGTGCTGGACGAACGCCCGCCGCTCGGCGGACCAGCCGCGCTGCATGATCCGCCGGTAGATCGCGTCGCGCGTCCCCGACCAGCGGACCAGGTCCGCCGGCAGGCCGCGGTGCGTGGCGATCCGGATCGCCCGTTCGATCGCCACCCAGCACATCAGCTGCGAATAGAGGAAATTCTGGATCTTTCCCCGGGTCTCCCATATTCCTTCGTCCGGCTGGTCCCAGTTGGCGCAGACCCAGTCCACCAGCCGCCCGACGCTGTCCCAGTGCTCGCTGGAAAGCGGCTCTCCCCATTTGTCGTAGAGATAAAGGGAGTCGATCAGGGCGCCGTAGATATCGAGCTGGAGCTGTTTGACGGCATTGTTGCCGATCCGGACGGGCGCCGATCCCCAATGGCCTTCCAGATGTGGGAGCTCTTCTTCCGGGAGATCGCTGCGGCCGTCGATGCCGTACATGATCTGCAACGGGCCACCGGGGGTCTCGTCCAGGCAGATGTTCTCGGAGAGGAAATGGACGAACGCCTTGGCCTCGTCGGTGAAGCCGAGCCGCAGGAGCGCGTACAGGCAGAAGGCGGCGTCGCGTACCCATACATAGCGGTAGTCCCAGTTGCGTTCGCCGCCGATCTGTTCGGGGAGGCTGGTCGTGGGGGCGGCCACGATGGCTCCGGTCGGCGCGTAGGTGAGGAGTTTGAGGGTGAGCGCGGAGCGGTGCACCATCTCCCGCCAGCGTCCCCGGTAGCGCGACTGGGACAGCCAGCCGCGCCAGTAGCGCACCGTGGCACCGAACAGCTGCTCCGCCTCCGTCACCGCACAGTCCCGCGGCTCGATCCCGTCGCCGATCCGGTCCAGGGCGAACACCGCGGACTCGCCCTCGGCCAGGGTGAACGAGGACCGCGCGTCCGGGCCGTCGATCTCTACCGGCATGTTCGACGTCAGCGCGAGGGACAGCGCGGGGGAGGTGAAGACCGTCTGGCACTGCCGGGAGCCGACGGTGTGCGGCTGCCGGCCGTAGTCGAAACGGGGCGCCACCCGGACGGTGAACGGCAGCGAGCCGCGCACGCACAGCACCCGCCGGATCAGCCGATGCCGGTCCGCCTCGCGCGAGTCGTCGACGATCGGCATGAAGTCCTGGACCTCGCCCACGCCGTCGTCGGCGAAGAACCGGGTGATCAGGATGTTGGTGTCGGGGAAGTAGAACTGCTTGGTGCGGGCCGGCACGTCCGGCGCCAGCTCGAAGGCGCCGCCGCGGTCGGCGTCGAGGATCGCCGCGAAGACGCTGGGCGCATCGAAACGTGTACAGCAGTACCAGTCGATGGTGCCGTTCGTCCCGACCAGCGCGGCGGTGCGCATATCGCCGATCAGACCGTGCTCGGCGATGGGGGTGTAACGGGGCACGTCCGACTTGCTGGGGCGGAGGCTCTCGCAGACGGTCATCCGACCTCCCCGGCGGCACCAGGGGCAGCAGTGCTCGGCCGAGCACTGGGTTCAGGTTACCTCCGGGGGGTGGGAGGGGCGAGGGACGCGGGGACCGCCGCTCACCCCCTCCCCGCGGCCTGCGCCGCGGCGCGCTCGCGGGCGTCGGCGGCCCGGTCCGCCCGGCCGAGCTGCTCCTCCAGGCGGGCCTGCGCCGACCAGTTGTACGGGCAGACCGGGCGCAGCTGGATGCGTTCGCTCAGCAACGTCCGGGCCAGCTCGGTGCGGCCGGCGCGCAGGGCCGATTCGACGAGGGTGCGCTGGACGGCGTCCCGCTGCGCATGGCTGCCGCCGAAGGTGTGGAGCCGGTGGCGCAGCGGCAGCAGCAGATCGGCGGCCCGTGCGTACTCCTGCCGGCCGAAGGCGATCAGCGCCCGGCACACCGGCAGACCGATGTCGGCCGTCATGGCGTGATTGGTCACCCCGGGGGCCGCCTCGGCCACCCAGCTCTGCCGGTCCCGCACCAGCCGCTCGGCCTGGGCCAGGCGGCCCGACCCGACGTACGCCATCACCGCATGCACATCGTTGAAGGCGTAGTGGGCGCCGTCCTGACGGCTCTCCCAGGCATCGGCCAGCCGGGCCCACCGCGCGCTCTGATCGTCGCCCACCAGATGGAGCCGCCACAGCAGCGCCGCGGCGTCGAGCAGCTCCATCGCCACCGGCGCCGAGCTCTCGTGGTGGATGGCGGCGTCGTAGATCTCCAGTACGCGGGCGGTGTCCCCCCGTTCCAGTGCGTACAGGGCGTAGTGCCACCAGGTGTGGACGGTGAGGAAGGTGCCCGCCGACCATTCCCGGCTCCGGTCGTCCAGGAAGCGGATCCCGTCGGCGAAGCGGCCCCGCATCTCGTAGGTGTGCGCCACGCCGTGGATGCTCCACACATCGTGCGGATGCTGTGCGAGCGCCGCCAGACCGGCCTCCTCGGCCCGCTCGTAGTGCCCGGTCTCCTCCAGCCCGAACGCGTACATGCCCAGCAGCGGCCCGTGGTGCCGGTCGTCCCGGTTCCAGGCGCCCAGCGCGCCGCCGATCCGGTCGCGCAGGCGCGCGGCGTCCCCGGTGAGGAAGTCCCGCTGATGCCCTGCGAACAGCGCCAGCGCATCGCGCGGGTAGGCGATGTTCAGGTCGTCGAGAACCCGCCCCGCGCCGTGCAGGTCACCGTCCAGCCAGGCCGTCGCGGCGGCCAGATGCATACGCTCCCGACGCGTCGCAGCCGCCTCGTCGAACCCCGTACGGAACCGCCCGAACGCCTTTCGCGCCGCCGCCGCGTCCTTCTCCTCGGTCCCCAGCACCCCCAGATACGCCGCCAGGACCTGCCCCATCACCGACCCCGGCGCGGCGGCGAGCGCCGCCTGCGCATGGCGGGCCACGTCCGGTCGGAAGAACAGCAGGTCGTCCAGGGCATGTTCGTAGTGTTCCAGCGCCTCGGCGCCGGTGTCGGTCATGCGATGTCCGTGCCGGTCTGTGGTCATCGGTGGCTCCAGGAAGGTACGGGACGGTCCGCCAACGGGGCGCGGTGGCCTGCCATCGCCCCATCGTGGCGGTCGGGAGGGGACGAGGGAAGGACGACTCGGGCGGCGCAGGGGGGATCGGCCGGCGCGTACGCCGCTACCGGTGCGCGGGGGCCGTCCCTCGTGTCCGTGCGGCAGGATGCATGTCCATGACCACGGGTATGCCCCTGGCGCCCGGTGGCGGCATACGAGGCCGAACCGACCGTCGCGCTACGCGACGACCGCCCCGACCTGGTCGCCGCACTCAATGCGCACTGGCACCGGCTCGCGGCGGAGCACGGAGTGCTCGACGCGGGCGGCGAGTTCCTGCTGCACATCGGCGGCCCGGTGGGCGGGACCGCGCCCTGGACGCGGGTGCGGCTCACCGCACGGTGGGACCTGGCCGGGGTCCTCGGCGCGCGCCCGGGGCGGCCCGAGTTCGTGACGCTGTCACCGGACGGCGAGCAATCCGGCGCTGCCTGCGGACGTCATGCGCCGGATGCTCGCCGCGGTGGCGGAAGGGATCCGCGGCGCGTCAGCGCGGTGAGGGCTTTCCTCACCTCACGGACGCGAGCTCGTCCGCGGCGCGCGGCGCCGGGCGGAGGGGCGGGGCGGCTGGGCGGCGTCGGTGGTCGGGGTCTCGGCGTCGGGGGCCGGGGCGGGCTGCGGAGGGAGGGGCCGGAAGGGGAGTTCGCCCGCGTAGCCGACGGCGAGGGCGAGCTGATGGCCCGCCAGGTGCCGGGCGTGGGCGAGGGTCAGGGCCCGGTCGCGGGCGATCAGGCGGGTGGCGAGGCCCGTGAGGAGGGCGAGGGCGACGGTGGCGACCTCGTCGGGGTCGCAGTCGCGGAAGTCGCCCGTGGCGAGCCCGGCCGTCACGGTGGCGGCGAGCGGCTGGATGATCCGGTCGTTGAGCGAGGCGAGCGTGCGGGCGAGTTCGGGGGAGCCGGCGGCCCGCATTTCCAGTTCGGACCACAGGCGCCATTCCATGACGTCCTCATGGGTCAGCGGCAGCCCGAAGTCGATCAGATCGGCGAGCCGTTCCGGCGGTGCGGAGCGGTGCTCGCTGTCCGTACGGCGCTCCAGCCGGGCCTCGGCGGCGCTCAGGGAGTGGGTGAGGGAAGCGGTCAGCAGCTGCGCGCGGGTGGAGAAGTGGTAGTGCACCAGCGCGGTGGAGGCTCCGGCGCGGCGGGCGATATCGGCGATGCGTACGCCGTCGAAGCCGTCGCGGGCGATCAGTTCCAGGGCCGCGCGCAAAATCCGTTCCCGGCCGTCGTTCGCGCTCATGGGGCCGATCCTGCCACAGGCCGGGGGATTGAATCCGCCGTGGCCTGACTTTAAAGTCAGGGCGGTCGGCGGCCCCGCCGTCGCCGCGCCGACCGGGCGCGCCCCGCCCGCGCGCCGCCCCTCCGCCCCCAGGAGATCGCATGCCCCGCTACGGCCCCATGTTCGGTCCCGACATCACCTTCCTCGGCGTGGACCGCTGCACCCTCGACGAACCCGACACCTACCGGGACGCCGACGTCGTCATCGTCGGCGCCCCCTTCGACGGCGGCGTCTGCCACCGGCCCGGCACCCGCTTCGGGCCGCAGGCGATCCGCGCCACCGACTACGGCGCGCACGACGGCTCGCGGCCGTCCCTGGCGATGCGCGTCGACGGACTGCGGGATCTGCGGGTGCTCGACGCCGGCGACGTGGAGATGTTCGCCGGTGACATCGAGGGCAGCATCGCGGCGATCGAGGAGGCCGTCGCCACCATCGCCGCCTCCGGCGCGGTGCCGGTCATCCTCGGCGGCGACCACACCATCGCCCTGCCCGACGTCACCGGCGTCGCCCGCCACCACGGTTTCGGCCGCGTCTCGATCATCCACTTCGACGCCCACGCCGACACCGGTGACATCGAGTTCGGCCATCTGCACGGCCACGGCCAGCCCATGCGCCGGCTGATCGAATCCGGTGCGGCGCGCGGCGACCGTTTCCTCCAGTTGGGGCTGCGCGGCTACTGGCCGGGGCCCGAGACCCTGGACTGGATGGCCGACCAGAAGATGCGCTCGTACGAGATGAGCGAGATCGTCGCGCGCGGCCTGGACGCCTGCCTGGAGGAGGCCATGGCCCTGGCGCTGGACGACTGCGACGCGGTGTTCCTCTCGGTCGACGTGGACGTGGTCGACCCGGGGATGGCCCCGGGCACCGGTACGCCCGAACCCGGCGGCCTCACCTCGCGCCAACTGCTCGACGCCGTACGCCGGTTGGCCCTGGAGCTGCCCGTCGCGGGCCTCGATGTGGTCGAGGTCTCGCCGCCGTACGACCACGCCGACATCACGGCGTATCTCGGGAACCGGATCGTGCTCGAAGCGCTGTCGGGGATGGCCGCGCGCAAGCGGGGGGACGTGTGGAACCCGGCCCGGCCGCTGCTGGACGGCAGGGGGACGCGGCGGGGCCGGGCCTAGGGGCAGTCGGTCGGAGTCCCGTCACACAGTCCAGGCGTGTCCGACGGAGGGGTGCAGACCCATCGGACCGGCCCCGCGCTCCCCGGCGGGGCCGCACGTCCGCTCGGGGTCGCTCGCGTGGTGGCTGATTGCGGTCACCCGCTTGGCCAGGCACTCTGTGGGTTATGTCGTATGTGAGGCTCGAGGCCTGGATCGGTGGAGAGTGGCTGGAGGTGGGCGCCGTGAGCGTCTCCGTGAGCGAGGCCGCGCTGACCCTGTCCTTTGAACGTCAGCGGTCCGCCTCCGCGTACCGGAGCCTCATCTGGGAGCCGCTGGAGAAATTCCTGCGGGAATACCGTGACGAGCCGCTGGTCGTGGTGCCGCAGGGGCGCAATCTGCCGGTGATGTTCGGGCCGGGCGCGGCGGGGCCGTTCCGGCTCTCCGAGGTGACCGACGGCTGATCGCCGCCCCGGTGGGGCGGCGGGGTGGCCCCGGGCCGGGCGCTATTCCAGCCCCGACTCCGATTTGCTGAACAGCTGGCCCCGCGAGTAGAAGAACACCGCATTGCTGCTTCCGTCCGCGCCGTAGCAGGTCCAGGTGACGGGGTAGCCGTCCCCGGGTGCGGCCTTGTCCTCCTGCTGGCACGTGGTGGCGTAGCGGAGCAGATCCTTCTCACTGCTGCCGACCTTGATCGCGTTGTATTCCGCCAGGGACATCGGATCGCTGGCCAGCGTGCTGCTCTCATAGGCACCGGCCGCCGCGAGGAGGCCGAGGAGACCGAGGCCGGCTATCGCGCTCTTTTTCACGGGGGAGTTGTCCTTAGTGCGGGCGGGAGACGGTGCGGGAGGTGGCGGGCGCGGAGCGGGTGCCGGTTTCAGGATAGAGGGCCGCCCGCCGCGCGCCCGCCGGCCTCCGCGCGGTCCCCGGCCGGGCACGGCCTGCACCCAGGGCGCCCGGATACGGGCATTGCCGCCAACTCCCTTGCTGTCAGGGGGACTACGCGCTCCAAGACGGGCATCACGGACCATCCCGGAACCATCGCGCCAATGATCAGCTGCTGCTATCGTCTCCGGGCGCCGACTGGTCGTCCTTCGACCGATCATGCCTCGACCGATCACGACCTGGCGTCCCACCACCGGATACCCGGTTCGCTTCGAGACTCCGCCACGGGGGCGGAGAGACGGGAGAGCTGCGTCATGGACGACCGGCCCCCGTATCCCCCCGCGTCCCCCGCCGACGCGGCGCACGGCACGCCTCCCGTGGACCCGCTCTTCGCCCTGACCTCGGGACTGTGGGCCTCGCAGGCGCTGGTGGCCGCCGAGGCCGTCGGCCTGTTCACCTTCCTCTCCCAGGAGGGCGGCGCCGGCGCCGCCGAGACCGCCGAGGGGCTGGGCATCCCCGCACGGCCCGCCGAGATGCTGCTGACCGCCTGCGCGTCCCTGGACCTGCTGCGGCGCGACGGCGAGCGATACGTCAACTCCCCGGTCGCGGAGGAGTACCTGGTGCGCGGGCGGCCGTACTACTTCGGGGACTACGTCCGGATGCTCCAGCACTACGTCTACCCCGGATGGATGCGGGTCACCGACGCGGTCCGCACCGGCCGCCCCACCCGGCAGGCCCCCGAACCGGACAAGGGCCTCTTCGAGGCGGAGAACCGCCCGGAGCTCTTCTGGGACGGGCTCTACCCGCTTTCGGCGCTCACCGGCCGCGCCCTGGCCCGGGCGGTCGACTTCGGCGCGGGGCGACTGCTCGACGTCGGCGGCGGCGGGGGCGCCTTCGCCGTGGAACTGTGCCGGTACCACCCCGGCCTGCGGGCCACCGTCTACGACCTGCCGCATGTCTGCGCGTTCACCGCCGACCGGATCGCCGAGGCCGGGCTGTCGGAACGGATCGGCGTCCACCCGGGCGACTTCTTCGCGGACCCGGAGCTGCCGGGCGGGCACGACACGATCCTGCTGTCCATGATCCTTCACGACTGGGACGAGCCCCGTAACCGCGAACTGCTCGCCGCCTGCTTCCGCGCGCTGCCCAGCGGCGGCACCCTGGTGATCAGCGAACTGCTCGTCGACGACGACAAGACGGGCCCGGCCGATGCGGCCCTGATGAGCCTGAACATGCTGATCGGCACTCCGGGGCGCAACTACACGGCCGCGGAGTACGGGCAGTGGCTGCGGGCGGCCGGTTTCGACGGCGTACGGACCGTGCCGTTCCGGGCCCCGGGGGCGAACGGAGCGGTCCTCGCCCGCAAACCGTGACCGGGCCGCACCGGCCCCACGGAGGCGGCCGGGCGGCGGCTTCGGGCGGCCGCGGCTGGTGGCGGGCCGTGGCGCGGGGTGGCGCACAGGCACGCGAGGGGCAAGCCGTGCGCGCGTACCGTACGCCCCGGAGGCGACCGAATGTACGGGATTCCTCCTGCGGATGAACACCAAAGCGACCAGTTTTGACCATCTCTGATGCCTCATCCGATCAATCTCGTTCTGGATTGATCGCGCGGGTCCGGGAGGCGGGCGACGCCGGTGACCGGCCCCCAGGGAGGGGTTTACGTGATCCTCCCGGTCGTCTACGGCCATAACCCTCTGTGGTCGTGGCGCGACGGACCGAGGGCGAAGTAGATTCCCCGACACCGGATAGCCAGTCCGGGAAAGACAGCGACCCTGGCCGGGGCGTCCACTCCATGGCCAGGGCCTGTCGAACAACCGTGATTCCGATCGATTCCTCGGCACGTACCACAGGAGCAGCTCATGCCAGATGACCGTTATCACCACCAAAGCCCTTTATGGGCCGTGGATTTCGGTGCCGAAAGTATCATGCCGCCGACTTCCTGCAATGAAACGCACGGTGCCGGTGACTTGACAGTCACCGTGCACGGCAGCGTCCTGATCACCGTGCTGATCTGGCCGGTCATGGCCTGGACCGGGTCCGCCGCGAGCGTGGCCGCGGTCGCGCTGGCCATGGCCTGTATCAGGGCGGCGAGAGGATCCCGGCTCACCTACCGGCGCATTTGCCGGCCCGCAGACGGTGACCGGCACGCCGGGCCCCCGGACCGCCGGGCGCCCTGACCGGCCCGGAGCAGCGCCCTTCGATCCGGCCCTGCCGTGCGCGAGTTTGGCGCACGGCAGGGCCGAGGACGACCACCGGTGCGCGCCATTCCTCTCCCGTACGCCCCCCGAAAGAGGCACCCGTATGACTCCCGCAGCACCGCAGCGGCGGATCTGCCAGAACTGCCGCGCGTCCTTCGTGCAACCGGCCCGCCCCGGCCGCCCCAGCACCATGTGCTCCGAGACCTGCAAGCGCGCCGCCCGCCGCAAGTCCCTGGACCCGCCCGACCTCTCCATGCCCGAAACCGATATGGACGAGGCCGCGGAGGACCTCAACCGCATGGCCAGCGATCTGCTCGCCGCCGTCCAGGGCCGGACCCCGTCCGCCCATCTCCTCCACCACCTCACGGTTCTCAAACGGATGGTCATCGACACCGAGGCCGCCGTGGTCCGCCGCGGACGCGTCCAGGGCGACACCTGGGACACCCTCGCCGCACCCGCCGGCCTCAGTTCCGAACGGCTGCGCAAGAAGTGGACGGAAGAAACGCTTACCCGCCGGCTGGACAACCGCCGCGCCGCCCGCGGCCGCGGCGCCTCCGCGCTGCCCGCGCCCCGCCCGTCGGCCGACGCCGGCCCGCCGCACCCGGCCGGCACCGCCCTGCGCCCGCCGACCCACACCCCCGCCCAACACCTCGCGGGCGCCCTGACCTCCCTCCAGCGCAAGACCGGACGCACGCTCAAGGACGTCGCCGCCGCCTCCGGCATCTCCGCCTCGCATGTCTCGCGGATCCTCTCCGGCCAGCGCCTGCCGTCCTGGCCCGTCGCCGAACGGCTCGCCCGCACCTGTGCCGGCGACCCCGAGGAACTCCGCGCCCTGTGGGAGGCCGCCCAGCGCCCGCCCGACCCCGAAACCTGTACGCGGCCCCCCGCCCCGCACCACCACGACGACGCCAAACGCCGCTTCCATACCGCGCTACGGGCCCTGTACCTCGCCGCCGACCGCCCTCATCTGTGGGCCATCCGCCGCGCCGCCGGCAACACGCTCGGCGTCAACCGCATCGCTCGCGCACTCAACGGCACCGACGTCCCCGACTGGCACACCACCACCCGCCTCGTCGCCGCCCTCCAGGGTCGCCCCGCCGACCTTCGGCCCCTCTGGAACGCCGCCTACCGGCCCCCGCCGCCCGACGCCCACGGCCCCCACCTCCCCGCTGGCGCCTTCGGCTGACCCCGCGTCCTCGTCCCCCCGTCCGCCCTTCGTCCCCGTCCCCACGCCCCGCCCTCGCCAGGCCCTGTGACCCTCAGGACTCCCATGCCTTTCGCCCCCGCGCCCGCGCGCGTACCGCCTCCCGCGTTCGAGGCCTTCCGTACGCTGCACCGCGCGCCCTATCTCGCCTACGCCCGCGCCCATCTGCCCGCGGCCCTGGCCGCCGCGGTCGTCACCGAAACCTTCGCCACCCTGGCCAGGCACTGGCAGACGCTCGTCAGCTCCGTCAACCCCACCGCCGACGCCTGGGACCACCTCTCCCACGAAGTCCGCCGCCACGCCACCCCGTTACCCCTGACCACTCCCCTCACCACCGACTGCGTCCTGCGCTACGACGCCCTCGTCCTCGCTGCCCTCGGCTACGGCCCCACCGCCACCGCCGCCGTCACCGGCCGCGACCCGGACAAGATCCGCTGCCTCACCAGGACGACGGCAACGCCCGCTCCGCGGACGGCGGTTACCGGGGGCGCCCAGGGCCGGGAGGAACCACAGGGCGGCCCCCACTCCTCCCGCTGCTAAGCCCACGCCGTCACTGCGGCACCCGGGGGGGGCACCGCACCGGCGAAGTCGGCGCCGAGGCGGCACATGCACGACTACAGCGAGACGACGGAGCCGGGAACGCCCGGCGCCGTCGTGGAATCGGCCCCGGGCAGCATTCCCGACGGCGTGTAGTCCGATGGCGTGTAGCCCGGATAGCCGGGGGTGTAGCCGGGGGTGTAGCCGGGCGGGGTGTAGTCCGGGGTGTAGCCCGGCGGCGTGTAGCCGGGCGTGTAGTCGGGCGGCGAGTAGCTGGGCGTGTAGCCGGGCGTGTAGTCCGGCGGCGAGTAGCTCGGCGTGTATCCGGGCGTGTAGTCCGGGCCGTCCGGCAGGTCGCCGGTCATGGTGTCGCGCAACAGCAGCCAGATTCCCGTAAGGGCCGCCGCGGCCAGCACGACCCCGACGACCGCCGCGATCATCAGGCGCCAGGGCCGGGTCCCCGGTGGCGGCCCCGGCGGGTGCGCCGGCTGCACCCAGTCCTGTCTGTCCTCGTCCCAACTCACGCCGACTACCCCTGCCCGCCCAAGAGCTGCGTGATCTGCTGGACGACGTCCACCGCCGCGGCGAGCCCGGCCACGGCCGACGTGCCGAGTTCGAGCCGCTCGCGCAGCCACTGCAAACGGTGGCGCCGCACCTGCCCCGTGGCGGCGATCTCCTCCTCGGCCTCGGCGAGCCGGGACCCGACCTCGGCCGTCTCCTCGCTGGGGCGGAGCAGGCACAACTGCTCGCGCAGGGTGCGCATGGCCGTACGGAGTTCCGGCGCCGCGTCGAGCACCTGCGTCGAATCGTCCACGGCCCTGGCCTCCGCGCCCGCGGCCACGGCGCCGCCGGTCATGACGCCGATGCCGATCCCGCCGTCGGGGGCGGCAGGCGGCGGCACTGCCCCGCCCCCTGGAGGCGGCGGCACGGGCGTCGGCCGGCCGACGCGCCGCGAACGGTCCTCGGCCGAGGCTCCCGGCCCGGCCGCCACCGCGCCGCCGGTCAGCACGCCGACGCTGATCCCGACCGAACTACGCTGCTCCCTGGGTGAGTTGCCGGGCGGTCGCTCCTCCGAGCCCGTCTCCTCGCCCGTCTCCTCCGGCTCGTGCGTACCCGTTGTCATCAGGTTTCCTTCGGGATACCCCCGGCTTCAGCCGGGGGAGGAACGAAGCTCCTGTGGAGCAGGGCAGGGGCAGCTGGATCGCTGCCAGGGCGATCGGGCGTCCACCCCACAGCGGGGTGAGGTAGCCCACAATGATCGAGATCGCTCAACTGTCAGTCCTCCCAGGTAGGTTCAGGTTCATGACGGCACCCGTGAAGGCGGCGGAGGGTTCCGGGCACGCCCGGTTCACCTATCGCATACGTCTGTCGTCCACGGCCCGTGTCGCGCTTGAGGCGGAGTGGGACCGGTGCCGTTGGGTATGGAACGAATGCGTCGCGAAATCCAAGGCCGTGCACCAGCACAACAAGGCCACGGGCGACAAGCGCACGTGCGGCCCTGTGCAGCTCGCGAAGATGCTGACCGAGGCTCGCGCCCGTACGCCGTGGATGCGCGAGGGCGCGAATGTTCCTCAGCAGCAGACAATCCGGGACATCGGTAAGTCTCGGGCCAAGGCGCTCAAGGACGTCAAGGCCCGGTTGCCGATGCGGCAGCGTGCCGGGATGCCGAAGTACAAGAAGAAGCGCGAGGCGCTGCCGACGCTGGAGTACACCCGGCGCGGCTTCCGGCTGAAGAACGGCCGCCTTCACCTCGCTGGCGGAATCGTTCTTCGGGTGGTGTGGTCGCGGGCCCTTCCTGAGCCGCCCTCCAGCGTGCGCGTGTACCGGGACAGCATCGGACATTGGTACGCGTCGTTTGTTGTTGCCGCCACCACCGAGCACCTGCCCGAAACTGGCCGAGTGATCGGGATCGACTGGGGCGTGAAGGAGACCGCTACCACCACATCCGACGCCCACGACCTTCCCCACGCGCAGCACGGGAAGACCGCCGCGCAGAAGCTCGCCCGCTATCAGCGGATGACGGCCCGCCGCAAACCAGCGAAGGGGCAGCCCGGATCGAAGGGCTACCGTGAGGCGAAGCGGCAAGTCGCGAAGCTGCACAAGAAGGTTGCCCGGCAGCGGCAGGACAACGGTCGTAAGTGGGCAAAGAAAGTCGTCCGCGACCACGATGCGATCGCGGTGGAGGACTTCAAGCCGAAGTTCCTGGCACAGTCGACCATGGCGAAGAAGGCGGCCGACGCCGCGATCGGCGCCACCAAGAAGGCCCTGGTGGAGATGGCCCGCAAGCACGGGCGCGCCGTGCATTTGGTCCACCCCGCGCACACCACGATGGACTGTGCGCAGTGCGGAGCGAGAACCAAGCACGCACTTCCCCTCTCGATGCGAACGTATGCCTGCACCGTGTGCGGAGCCGTATCCCCTCGGGATAAGAACTCTGCCCGCGTGATGCTGGTCCGGGCTGGTCTTCAACCCGGCTGGTGCTGATCGTGTAAGACCTGTGCGCCCGCTGGGCCGCAGGCGACGTGAGCCAGGAATCCTCCTCGTTTACGAGGGGGAGGAGTCAAAACAGACCACCCATCACATCGCCCACGATGTCGAAGTGCTTCGCCGACGACTTCTCGCCCGACGAGACCGCGCCGCCGCTCATCTGCCCGATGAACACTCCGCCCCCGTTCACATTGACCACGTACTGCTCGAACTCGCCCGTCTCATAGCCCTTCTGACGAAGCGCCTCCCGCACCCCGCTGGCGATCCGGTCCTGAAGCGTCTTGACGTACCGGCTGATGTCCATCTCCTGGAGCAGGGACACCTCCTTCACACTGCCCAGCTCCCGCACCGACGTGGCCGGTCCGTCCGGCAGCGCGAACTCCGGGATCGTCAGCCAGACACGGAACTGCGAGACGGCCGTGCGCAGCAGGCCGACACCAGCGGCGAAACCCGCCGACGGGCTGCCGAGCACGCTGTGGACGGCATCGCGCAGAATGCCCTCCCCGCCGCGTGCCGCGATCACGTCCACGGACCGGAACTCCGGGCGCACGGGGGTGAGGATGTGCGGTACCACCTCCAGGACCAGGATGCCGCCCTGGGTGTGGACGCGGATCAGCAGCGAGATCCCGACCTGTTCGTCCCACGCCCCGACCCGGACGCGCAGAAAGTGCCGACGCGCCTCGCCGCCCTCGCCGACCGCACCGTTGAGGTGCTTCTGGACGGTGGCGGGCTCGTACTTCACCAGGCCGCGCGCCATCCCGACCGGCAGATAGACCATCTCGTCGACTTCGAGGGTGCGCAGGCGGTCGCGGCTGGTGGCGGCGGCCGACGTGCGCAGGGCCTCCAGCTGCGGTGTGATGAGGTCGATGACCTCACGGCCGGTGAGCGGCCCGGGGTCCGGCGCGGGGGTCGGCCCTGCGCCCGTGCCGGGCTTTGCCGCCCAGGTGGACGGCTGCGGCGGGGCCGGCTTCTGCGTCGCCGGTTGCTGCGGGGCCGGAGGCCACCCCTTCCGCTTCAGCTCCATGACGAACGACCACGGTTTGTACGGCTCGCCGGCTCCGACGAACGGCCTGAACGGGTCGTAGATCGCCAGGCCCGCATGCTGTTCGCGGTCGATGGCCGCGCCGATCCGCCGGAACTGGGCGGTGTCCGGCAGCGTCTCCCGCGACGCCTTGGCGAAGGCGGCGCGGCTCAGCTTCTCCCGCATCACGGAGACGACATGCGTGCGGTACGACCACACCGGTGGCACCAGCAACACCGGGAACACCGCCGCCGTCCAGGCATCGGCACCGTTGATCAGCGCGATGATCACGCCTCCCCAGTAAGCGATCCCCGCGGCGAACGGCAGGACCGGCAGCACCGCCTTCAGCCGGCCGCGCGTCGCCTCCTTCAGCACCGCCCGGCCGAGACCGAACACCGAGCTCCTGCTCCCGCGCACGCCCCACGACACCAGGCAGACCACGCCGTACGCCAGGAACCACGGAATGGGATACGCCGTCTGCGCGCCGATCCCCGCCAGCCCGAGCCCGATGAACAGCCCCCAGACGAGCAGCAGCACCAGCCCGGTCTCCGCCTCCCGGCGCCGGGCCTGGAGGGCGTGCGCGAGGACCGGCAGGGCGTCGATACCGAGCGAGGGCGCGATCGGCCGCTCCTCGTGCTCGACCAGCTGCTCGATGACGCGGTGGCGGAACTCGCTGTCGAAGTAGACCCCCGCGCACAGCAGCCGCGTGGCCTCGCTACGGATGTGCCGCGACGCCGCGGCCGCCGTCCGGGCCGCGGCCGAAAACGTCGGGCTGGGCTGCTTGGATACGGACATACGTCCCCCGTCCCCCGATCCCCCGGTGGTTCAACTCGCCCCCCGTGAACGGATGGTGAGTGAGTTGCGGTAGATGCAGTATGGCGACGGATCCGCCGGCGTGGAAGGGGATTCGCGGCTACGGGTTGGGGACGGCGGGGCGACGAGCCGGTGTGCGTGCCCTGTCCCGCCCAGGGATTTCTACAGTGCTGTAGATTTCATGGTCCGTCGGGGCGGGGGAGTCGACGACGGGGCGGTTGCGGGCAACGGGGAGAAGATGGGGAGCGGTTCCTTGGACGATGCGGTCGGGCCGGCGGGCGCAACGGAGCCGGAGCAGTCGGCCGACCCCTGTGCCGAGCCGGTGTTTCGCCCCCGCGGACTGGTGGATTTCCGGGCCCCGGGCGCGGACGAGGGCCCGGGGGACGTCCCGCCCGTGTTGTCGTACCCCGCGGGTACCGTGGTGGTGGTCTCCGGACTTCCGGGAAGCGGCAAGAGCACGCTGCTGCGCCGCTGGTCCGAGGCGGCGCTCGTCATCGACCCGAGGGTGGTCCATGTCGCCTGCGAGGCGGTGATGCCGGCCTGGTTGCCGTACGCCGTCTACCGCCCCTGGGCGCGATGGCGGTACTTCCGGTGGCTGCGCGCCGCGGTGGACGGCGGCCGGCCCGTGCTGGTACACGACTGCGGAGGCCGGCCGTGGATGCGCAGATGGCTGGCCGGACGAGCCGGACGGCAGGGGCGCGAACTCCACCTGGTCCTCCTGGACGTGGGGGTCGCCGAGGCCCTTTCCGGCCAGGAGACCCGCGGCCGGCGGGCCTCGCGCCGCGCCTTCGCCCGGCACCGGCGCGGCCTGGATCGCCTGCTGAGCGCGCTGCCGGCCCGCGGACCCCGCGGCGGTACGCAGCCGGTCCCGGACCTCGTACGGGAGGCGGCCTCGGTGGTCCTGCTGGACCGGGGGTCGCGCGAGCGGGTGGCGGCGGTGCGGTTCGACGCGGCGTCGCCGGAGGGGGCGGCGTAGCACCATGCGGGGCGGCCGGGGTCCGGCCTCGGCGCCCCCGGCACCTGGCGGGAGTCAGCCGCGCTCGGCCTGCCCGGGGCTCGTGTCGGTGTCGCGCGGCGGTGGCTCCTCGGCCGGGAACACGATCGGGCTCAGGAGGTGGCGGGTGCGCTCCGGTGTGGGGGCGTGGCCGATGCGGGCCGCGATCACCTCACGCATCTCGCCGATCATCTGGGTGAGTTCGTCCCGGCTGAGCCAGACCGCGTGCTGGCGGAAGCCCACCAGATCGGCGGCCGGATCGGCGCCGTCCCGGTCGAGGTACGCGTCGAACTCGGCCAGCAGCGCGGCCATGGCCACCGCGAACCCGCGGCGGTAGTCCTCCCGCGACATCGAGGCGGCCGTGTCGGCGTCGATCACCGCGCGGCCCCGGTGCAGCCGGTAGCGGCGTTCGACGGAGCCACGCACCCGCTGTTCGTCCTCCACCACCAACAGGCCCCCGTCGGCGAGGAGTCCGACGTGCCGGTAGACGGTGGCCTTGGAGACGTCGGGAAGCAGGGCGCACAGCTCCGTGGTCGTCAGGGTCCGCCCGTCGTACATCGCGTGCACGATGCGCAGCCGTACGGGGTGCAGCAGCAGATCGACCGTATCCATGGACACAGATTCTCAGTTCCGATACGTTTCTCAAAGTTGAGAATGGTGACGATGGTCTCGCGTGCCGGAGGCCACCGCTCCGAAAAACTCGAGAACAGGGAAACCCCATGCCGCACACCTCCGCGCCGCAACTCCCCGTGCCCCAGGCGGCCTTGACCTCTCCCGCAGCCCGTCCCGAGACTGCCGACGCCGCGGCCCCGCCCCTGGGCCGCCGATACGACACCGGTGAGCGTCGGCTGATGCTGCACCGCTCCGGGACCGGGGGTCCGGCAGTGGTGTTCCTGGCGGGCGCCGGTCAGGTCGGTCTGGACTACCTCAACGCCCACAACCGGATTGCGGAGCGGACCACCAGCGTCCTCTACGACCGCGGAGGAACCGGCTGGAGCGACGCCGTCGAGCTGCCCCGTACCGCCGCCGCGGTCACCGACGAACTCCGGGCCTTACTGCGGACCGCCGCCGTCCCCGCCCCGTACGTCTTCGTCGGCCACTCCCTCGGCGGCGCCTACGCACGCCACTACGCACAGCGCTTCCCCGCCGACGTGGCCGGCCTCCTGCTGCTCGACCCCTTCCACGAGGACCTCCACGCCAACGGGCCCCAGCAGGCCCGCGATATGGTGGAGCAGTTGAACAGCCAGGAGATGCCCGAGCCGACACCGGAGCAGCTCCAGCAGGCGCGCGAGCAGGCCGCACCACTCTTCGCGAACTGGCCGGAAGCCGTACGCGGGCCGCTCCTCGACCACCACCTCGCCGCCTGGAAGACCGGGCTGTACGAGAGCCGCAACCTCTACGACGAGGTCGCCGCCGAACTCCGCGCCGCGCCCGGTCTCCCCGATATCCCGATGATCGTGCTCACCGCCCTGGGCCACGACAACACCCAGGCCCAGCTGTGGCCCGACGACGTCCTCCGCGCCATCAACGACGCCAAAAACGCGCTGCACGCCCAACTGTCCGCCTCCGTCCCGCGAGGCGAACACCGCATCCTCGCCGACGCCGGGCACGGCTGGATCCACGAGGAGCGCCAGGATGCCGTGCTGGAGGCGGTCGCGGATCTGTGCGGGGGAGTGGGTGGGTGAGGGAGCGGGGCGACGCCTCGGCGGAGCCGGTGCCGATGCGTCAGGGGCGAAGCCCTGCCTGTCGTGACAGCAGCAGGCGTCCCACCCCGCCCGCCAGCAGCAGCCCGCCGACCATGGTGATCAGCGACAGGCCGGGGCCGGACGACCAGTGGACCGTCGAGGCGTGGGCGCCCAGTTCGAGGGTCACGGCGAGGGCGACGCAGGGGAGGGCGAGCAGGGCGGGGCGGATACGGGTCAGGTCGTCCTCGGCCAGTGCACCGAGGACGCCGACGCCGAGCGAGAGCGCCCAGACGCCGAGCGCCTGCGCGTCGGGGCGGTTCACGGTCCACGGAACGAAACCGGCCCAGAAATCCGGCAGCGCGAGCAGACCCGCCCCGATCCCGGACCACGCCGAACCGAGCACCGCCAGAAACGGCTTCGACCAGCCCGGCAGCGGGGCGATCCGACCGCCGCGCGGCCGGGCGGGCTTGAGGTACTGACCGACCAGGCAGCCGACCGCCGCCATCCCGAGCAGCCCCAGGACGGCCACCCATCCGAGGCTGAACAGGACCAGGACCAGCGAACCGCCCTCCGCTGCCTGGAGCCGGCCGGCGTTGAGCAGCGTGACGGCGAGCAGACCGACGAGCACGAGGGCGAGCGGCAGGACGAGGGTCCGGACCTCCTCCCAGACGCGGGCCCGGCCGATCACGAACAAGCCGGGCGCGACGCCGACCATCGCCGCACCGACGAGACCGGGGCTGAGCGGCTCGGGCGACGTCCAGGCGCCGAATACGTGCCCGGTGAGGCTCACGGCCGCCAGCAGGGCGCCGACCAGAACGCTGATGAGGGCCACGGCGGTGGCCAGCATCGTCACTCCTGCGGTGAGTTCCCGGCCGACCGGTCCCTCGGGCCCGCTCCGCCCCTCCGACGCCACGGCCTCGACGGCGCCGGACCCGTCCGTTTCCGTTTCCGATTCCTTGCTCATCTGCGCTCCGTTTGCTGACCGTTCCCTTGGCCGAGCCGATAAGTCGCCCTGTCGATACGCCCGCCGCATCCCCGAGGGGCACCCGGAAACCGCCTACCGACCCGACCCCGACACCGGCTCCGACGTCACCCCCGACGCGGCCCCCGCCACCGGAGCCCGCCCCTCACCCCGGCCCCCGCGCAGCGCCTCGCGCCTGACCGCCTCGCGGGCGTACATGACGCGCAGGCTGACCACCGTGGTCGCCATGAACGCCAACATGCCGCAGCCGATGGCGACTCCGGCGGACAGGGCCGTCTGCCCGCCGAGCCCCAGGTACCGTTCGAACGCCAGCGTCGCGCCGGCCGAGAACGCCGGTGCCAGACACAGTCCGGTCAGGTGCAGGCGCCACTCCTCGCGCGCCCAGCTCCGCCCCTCCCGGCCCGCGCGCCGCTGCCCGGCGAACATGACGGCGTAGGCCACCGCGTACGGAATCAGATACCCGGCCAGCAGCCGCTGCCCCTCGGCGCCCCACCCCACCAAGGACCGCGCGATCCACACCAGGGCGGCCGCGCCCGCCAGATGCGCCGCGACGAGCACCGGCAGCGGCACCCATGTCCCGGACACCCCGGGAACCGTCGTCCGCTTGTCCATGGCACGGGAGGCGAGCAGCGCACCGAAGACGACCACGGAGCCGAGGTGCATGATCGCGACCCGGTTGACGTCCTCCAGGGACAGCCCCGGCAGCAGCCCCGGCAGCGCGCCCCACTCCAGGCGCAGCAGCGGCGCGGTCATGAGGTACCCGTAACACAGCAGCATCCAGCGCTGATGCAGGTCGGGAAGCCGCCCGACGGCGGCGAAGATGCCGAACGTCATGCTCAGCACGGTGCCGACCAGAATCGTGGCCAGCACGATCCAGAACGCCGCCCCGCTGAACGCGTCACCCGGCGCCGTGCGCACCAGATAGACCGCGGCGCCCGCCATCGAGACGTACACCGTCAGCGCGAACACCACCCCCATCGCCCGGTGCAGCCGGATGCGCCGACGCACCGCGGACAGCAGCTGGACGGGCCCGAGCAGCATCAGCGCACCGCCCAGAACCGAGTGGACGATCATCGCCACGAGGCTGCGTCCGTACGGGCCGATCCGGGTGGCGAAGGCATCGGCGACATAGCGCGGCGACACCGCACGGGACAGCAGCCATTCCCCGAACGCCGGTGCGCCGCGCTGCGCGTACGGCCACAGTTCGGTCATGGCGACCGGTGCGTAGCCCACGCAGACGACGACCACGGCGAGGGCGGCCACGCGGCGCCAGGCGATCCCCCTCGGACGGTTCACGGCGACTCCCTCGCACGCGGGCGGCACGCGGCCTCGACCCGCCCAATAGTCCTTCTTGGATCGTCCTGATTGGACTATCGAGAAGGTAGGGGCGATCCGTCACCGTGGTCAACGGTTTCTGCGGCCATCGCCGCGGTCATCGCCGCGGCATCACGCTCCGCGCTGCTCCACCCACTGCCAGAAATCGACCATCATCCGCTCATAACGGATCCCGAACTCCAGCGCCTCGCGCTGCCCGCGCGTCAGCAACTCGCCGACGCTCTCCGCGAGTTCCTCGTACCCGGCGAGCGTGGCGTGGTGCTCGGTGAGCTGCACCGGGGCGAGCACCTCCGGCCGCGCGCCGAACCACAGCTTGAGGATGCCCCGCTCCCGCGCCTCGACCGGCACGAACGTCGGGTCGCCGAGCCACTCTTCCAGCGCCGCCCTACCGGCCACCGTCAGCTTCATCACCCGCCGGTTCCGCCCGCCCGTCTGCCGGACCTCCGACAGCAGACCCGCCGCCACGAGACGGTCGCACTGCGCATACACCTGCGCATGCGGCATCGACCAGAACGGCGCGACCGTGCGCGCGGCCTCGACCTTCACGTCGTACGGACTGGCCTCACCCAGTTTGTCGATGATGCCGAGCACGAGGAACGAAGGGGTGGTCAACCGGGAGTCCGCCATGCCGCGACCGTATCGCGCCACCGGGCCACGTCCGCTCAGCGTGCCAGCTGTTGGCACAGCCGGACGATGTCCGGCCGCACCCGGCCCGCCGCCGCGCGGCATACGGGCACCATGCCCTGCGCCGTCACCGGGGAGCCGCTCGGCCACCCCTGCTGCCATCGCGGCGCCACCCGCACCACCGTCGGATGCCGCCGCGTCCGCCGGTGGTGCGGCGGCGCCGGCTGCCGCGGGTGCGCGCGCTCCACGGCCGGGTCCGTTCGGCGGATGACGCGAGGGGGCGGAGGAGCACCGACCGCCGCTCCCTTCGGCGTCGTCGGAGCCGCCCATGGCTCCGACGACGCCGACGCCTCCGATGTCTTGGGCGGTTTCGGAGCCTCTGGCATCTTGTGCGGTTTCGCGGCCTTGGCGTCCTCCCTGTCCGGTGTGGTCACCAGCCGTTCCCGCACCGGGCGTTCGGGCAGTTCCGGACCCTGCGGAGCCGAGGCGTCGGCGCGTTGCGACGCGGGCGACGGAGCCGCTCGGCCGTCGGCCGGATGCGGTCCCACCACCGTGCAGCCGCACAGCGCGACGAGCGCCAGCACCACGGTCACGCCACCCTGCCGCCGCCCGGACATTCCCACCGCCGAAGACCCCCACCAAGTGCTCACGACCCGATCAACGTCCGGCGGCCCGTGCGCGTCACGCGGTGCGCCTCACGCGGTGCGCGTTTCGGCGGCCCGCCTCCCCCACGCGGTGCCGAGGAGGATCAGCGCCGCTCCGGCGTAGCCGAGCGCTCCCAGCTGGTCGCCGCCGAGGGCGACGCCGATCACCGCGGCCCACAGCGGTTCCGTACCCAGCAGCAGGCTGACGCGGGAGGGGCCGGTGCGGCGTACGGCCCACAGCTGCACGAAGAAGGCGAACAGCGTGCAGAGCAGCGCCAGGTAGAGGAGGTCCAGCCACTGGCCCGCTACCAGGGCGGCGGCCACGCGCAGGGGCGGGGTCCCGACAAAGGGGGAGAGCACCGTGAAGCAGAGGACGGCGGTGGACAGCTGGACGAAGGTCAGCGCACCGTCGTCGGCGCTCTTGATCGAGGCGAGCCGGTGTGTGGTGAGCACATTGGCGGTCCGGGCGAGGGCCGCCAGGAGCATCAGCAGATCGCCGAGCGAGGGCGCGGTGAAGCCGCCGCCCTGGGTGAGGAGCAGCACTCCCAGGACCGATCCGGCGGCTCCCAAGAGGAACGACCCGGTGGGCCGGGTGCGGCGCAGCGCCGCCTCGGCCAACGGGGTCAGGACCATCGTCAGGCTGATGATGAGGCCGGCGTTCGTCGCCGAGGTGTGCACGACGCCGTAGGTCTCCAGGACGAAGACGCAGGTGAGGATGAGGCCGATGAGGATGCCGCCGCGCACCTCGGCCGCGGTGAGCCGCCGGATGGCGCGGAGGCGGAGAAGCCCGAGCAGGGCCGCGGCGATGAGGAAGCGCAGGAGCAGCGTGGCGACGACGGTCGACGGGCCGGTGATGCTCTTGGTCGCCAGATAGCTGGAGCCCCAGGCGACGGCGACGGCCAGTACGGGGGCGTCGGTCAGCCAGCTGCGGGACGGTGAGGGGGTGCGGGAGGGAGCAGACGAGGCAGCTGATGCGGGGGCGGACGAGGGAGCGGATGTCATGGGGTTCCCAACGGTGACATGACGCCGTCTTGGCGGCGGCCCTCCGGGGAGGGGGGTGGAACCACGCCGTTGTAGCCCTCGGACGCCGGAGATCGACTCGGCGGAGTCGACCGTACCGGCGCATGATCATGACATGGCGACGCCCCGTGCCACCTCATCATTTCGGCGCGGTGTACGGGGCCTGGCAGCAGCGGAGTTCACCTCTGCGCGGTGAGCGTGCGTACGGCCGCCTCGGCGGCCCGGTCGTCGGGCAGATAGCACAGGAAGTGATGACCGGGTTCGTCGACGGCGGCCAGCTTCACATAGCGCAGCCGCAGGTCGCCCGCCGTGGGGTGGCGGAAGTGCCGGACCGCCGGGTGGTAGACCGCGGTTTCGCGCTGGTCGTACCAGCGGGCCGCGTCCGGGTCCTCGATGAGGTCGGCGACGATCTCGGCGTAGCGCCGGTCGTCGGGGTGGCGGGCCGCGTTGGCGCGGAACTGGCCCAGCAGGGCGCGCGCTTCGCGCTCCCAGTTCACGATCAGGGTACGGGCCGGGGCCCAGCGGAACACCAGCCACAGCAGGTTGCGCTGCCTGGGCGGCAGGCGCGCGAAGTCCGTCAGCAGGGCCGCGTAACCGGCGTTCCAGGCCAGCAGGTCCCAGTGCGGGTCCAGGACCACGGCCGGGTTCGGCGCGACCGCCTCCACCAGCGAGAGCAGGTTCCGCGAGACCCAGCCCGGTGGCTGCGCGGACGGCGTGCCCTCCTCCACGAAGGACAGCACATGTGCGGTCTCCGCCGGATCCAGTCGCAGCGCCCGCGCCACCGCACGCAACACCTGCTCCGAGGTACGCACCCGCCCCTGCTCCAGCCATGCGTACCAGGAACTGCTGATCCCGGCCAGCTCGGCCACCTCGTCGCGGCGCAGCCCCGGAGTACGCCGCCGCGGTGTGCCGGGCAGGCCCAGCGAGGCGGGGGTCAGCCGCTCCCGGCGCGAACGCAGAAAGGCGCCGAGCTCCTTGCGTACGCCGCGTACGGCGCTTCCCCTGCCGGCCCCCGGTTCCCTGCCGGCCCCCGGCCCCCCGACGCTCATCGCCTCTGTCCCTTCCTGCCTACCGGCCGCTCGGTACCTCCGCGCCTGCGGTGCCCGCCCCGCCAGCCTGTGAGTGTTCGTCATCGCCTGGGCGGACAACCCGGACCGCACGGGTGGTGAGCTGAAGGAGCCCGGGGAATTCCCGGGCGTGGGAAGGAGTGAAACCCTCGTGTCCAGCGTGTCCACCGGGTCCGCCAGTTCGACGACAACCGCCGACCCTACCTCCGGCCTGCCCCGCCGTACGCTCTGGCTGCTGCGTTCGGCGGGACTGGTCAGCAACTTCGACCGCTTCTGCATCGCCCCGATGCTGATGGTCATCGCGGCACGACTCGGCGCAGCGATGTCGACCGTGGTGCTCGCCGCCAGCGTCTATTTCCTGTGCTACGGCGTGATGCAGCCGGTCTGGGGGCTCGCCAGCGACCGGCTGGGGCGGGTACGCGTCATGCGGCTCTCGCTCGCGGCCGGTGCGCTCTCCGCGGTGATCTCGGCGTGCGCCCCCGACATCACGGTGCTGATCCTGGCCCGAGGCGTGGCCGGGGCGTGCTTCGCGGCCTGTGTCCCCGCCTCGCTGAGCTATGTCGGCGACGTCGTCCCCGCCGCGGTCCGGCAGCGCCCGCTCAGCGACCTGATGACCGCCTTCTCCCTGGGAACGGCCCTGGGCACGGTCGTGGCCGGGGCGCTGGCGCACGACGTCAGCTGGCGCCTGGTCTTTCTGCTGCCCGGACTGATCGCCGGCTTCCTCTGCTGGGCGCTGCGCGGGCTCCCCGAACCGTGGCGACAGCCGTCCGCCCGCGCCTCCCGCTCGATGCTGGCTCCCTTCCGGATCGTGCTGGGATCGCGCTGGATGTGGTGCGTCATGGGCATTGCCCTGGTCGAAGGGGCCGTGCTGCTGGGCTTCTTGACGTATCTGGCACCCGCCCTGGAGGCCCGGGGCGTGCCGACCGCGGTGGCCGGTGCGGTGTCCGCGCTGTACGGGGTGGGCGCGATGTCGTCCGCGCAGCTGGTCAAGAAGCTGGTGGGGAGGTGGAGCCCGGTCCGGCTCATCGTGACGGGCGGGGCGCAGGCCGCCGTGGCGTACGCCGTCGCCGCGGCGAGCCGATCCCTGGTGGCGCTGGTGGTCACCGCGCTGCTGCTGGGCGCCAGTTGGTCGTTTCTGCACACCACGCTCCAGTCGTGGGCAACGGCGCTGGCGCCGACGGCCAGGGCCACCGGCGTCGCGATGTTCGGTGTGAGCCTCTACGGCGGCAGCGCCCTGGTCGGCACCCTGACCGCCGGCGCCGCCGGCGCCCACAGGTACGGCCTGCTGTTCCTGATCGCCGCCGCGCTGACGGTCCCGCTGACGCTGGCGGCCGCCTGGGGGCGCGCCCGCTACCGCTGAGGGTGCGCGAACAGTTCGGTGAGGACGGCCTCGATCTCGTCGTGCTCGCGCTTCGTGGCCGGTAGATGGGGGAGACGGGGAACGCCCACCGGACGGCCGAGCGCGGCGAGGGCGGCCTTGGCGAAGGGCACCCCGCCGACCTCCGCGGTCAGTTGGAAGAGGGGACACAGCCGCTGGTGCACGTCGAGCGCGCCGGCCGTGTCGCCCTCGGCGAACCGCCGGATCATCGCATGCAGCAGCCGCGGCGCCACATGTCCCGCCACGCCGATGAGCCCGGACGCGCCGACGGACAGCCACGGCAGCGACAGCGGATCCTCGCCGCAGTAGTACGCCAGCCCGGTACGGCGCATCACCGCGCTGCCGGCCGGCAGATCGCCCCGCGCGTCCTGGACCGCCACGATCCGCGGGTGCTCGGCGAGCCGTGCGAAGGAGTCGGCCGCCATCGCGATGCCCGTGCGGAAGGGAATGTCGTGCAGCATCATCGGCAGTTCGGTGGCCTCGGCGAGGGCGGTGAAATGCGCGACGACGCCTTCCTGGGCCGGGTGTGAGAAGTACGGGGTGACGGCGAGGAGCCCGTGGGCGCCCGCATCGGCCGCCTGGGCGGCCAGTTCCAGGGAGTGGCGGGTGTCGTTGGTGCCGATTCCGGCCGTCACCCGTGCGCGGGCGCCGACGGCGCGGACGATTTCCCGTACGAGATCGCGCTTTTCCTTGTCGGAGGTGACGGGGGCCTCGCCCGTCGTGCCGTTGAGGACGAGGCCGTCACATCCCTCGTCCACCAGATGCGCGGCGAGGGCGATCGCCGCATCGAAGTCCAGTCCGCCCGAGCGGCGGAAGGGGGTCACCATCGCGGTGATGTTCTGTCCGAACAGGCCGACGGCGGTTCGGCTCCGGGCGGCTCGGTGCGCTGCGGCAAGGGTCATCCGGGTGCTTCTTTCTGGTCTTGCGCCGTGGGGGAGGTGACCCACCGTCCGCGCCGTGCGGTGGGGCGGTGCGGCGCCGTTGCCGCGGGCCGAACTCCACTGCTTCACAAGGGCGTTCACTGAGTCATCGGTGACACCCTGCCGTTTGCGCGGCCGTCGCGTCCACAGTCCCCGCGGTCGGTTCCGGTGCCGCGACGACGAATTCGGGGGCGCATTGCGGGGGACGGCGCGAATCGGTGGACCGGACTCCCTGATTCCGGCCAGGGAAAGCCTCCGTACGTTTTCCGCCCCGTCTTCGTCTCTTCGCCCGTTCGCCGGCGGCATACCGGGTGTCGGGGTGTCGCGAAAGCGCTACCGGAGCCGCGGCGAGAACCCGCTGTCCGCCGGTGTCCGGGCCCCGGTGCGGCCGTCGGCGACGGGATATCAGGGGCGGAAACCGGCCTGTCGGGGCCGCTTTTCGGCCGGGGCTCAATTCTTTCGCCTACTCGTCCTGGAAAAGTCCCCGGACCGCCGTCGGCGCAGCCTTCAACGATGGGTCAAATACCGCTTGACCAGCCGTTAAACCATGTGAATAGCGGCCGCCGCGTGACGTCCGTCACGATGATCTGCCTTGTCCGTGCTCAGTTCATTGCGGCAATATTTCGACGTGCCGAGTTCACCGCCGCAGTTCGGCGAATCTCGGTAATTCAGTGCGGAGGGAGGTGAATCAGATGATGAAGATCACCGTGAAGAAGGTCGAGGCTCCCGCCGGGGGGTCGAAGATTGCTTCCGTCACCACCTGCGGCTGATGCTGCTGACCCGGGGGTGCCGTATTCACCGATACGGCACCCCTGCGGCCAATGGGGCACAGAAAGGTTCTCGCATGACAGCGCCCACCACTGACCGTGTGGACATCCAGAACGCCCAGGCTCGTATAGAGCATCCGCGACTCCGTCACTGCACGTTCAAGTGGGTGTCGGACGACTCTCCTATGCTGATGATCGTCGGCAAGGAATACTTCGAAATCACCGAGGACTTCGGAACCCGGGAGCAGTTCCTCACCATCAAGCGCTACTTCGACGGCCGGCACTCGATCGCCCAGATCGCCGAGCGCGCGGGCGTCGACGAGGACTCCGTACGGCAGATCGCCGAGACCTTCGACGAGCTCGGACTGCTGTACCGCACGAGGCCGATGGCCTCCGTACCTGCCAAGGCGTTCATCGAGCAGATCGAGGCCAGCTGCGATATGTGGGGCCGTCAGATCGGCTTCCACAACCTCTTCGCCGGCCTGGAGAGCGGCGATCTGCGCGGCGAGGTCTTCATGGGAATGATCCTGGAGACCTACCACTATGTGAAGGCGGCGCCCAAGCACATCGCCACGGCCATTGCCCACTGCGATGACGAACGGCTGGTGCCTCTCCTCTCCCGCTACTTCACCGAGGAATACAACCACGCGGGAATGCTCCTGCAGTCCCTGAAGAAAATGGGCGTACCCAAGGAGCACATCAAGAGCGCCCATCCGGTCATCGGCACCTGGTCGCTGATCAACAACCTCTGCGAAATCGCCCGCCAGGACACGCTCTCCTATATCGCCTGCACCACGCTCTTCGAGGCGCGTGCCGACGATTTCGAGGAGGGCACCGAAAGCCTGCGGCGCGCCGCGCGCACGGCCGGATATCCGGAAGCCTGCGCCGAACCGCTCATCACGCATATGCGTATCGACGTCGAGGCCGGACACGTCGGCCTGCTGGACGAGGCGGTCGGAATCCTTGGCGACATCCCCGCCGCGAACGCCCATAAGGCCGTGAACAATCTGCACGACCTCAAGCATTCGTACGACCAGTTCCACGATGGAATCGTCCAGTACTACTCGGACATCGCCAACTACATTCCGCGCATCAAGGTGGACTATTTCAGTCTCTGAGCACCACGATCTCTGAACACCACGAGATGACTCACGTCGAGCACGCGCACACGGGGGCGGACGAAGTGACTACTCCGCTGCGGCGGCACGGATCCTTCGTCCGCTTCTGGATCGCCCAGACGAGCAGCCAGTTGGGCGACGAGGTCTACACCGTCGCCCTCCCCCTGGTCGTCTATGCGGTGACCGGATCCGCCGGGGCCATGTCCCTGATTTTCGGACTCTCCATGGTCCCGCACGTCGTCGCCGGCCTCTTCGGCGGCGCCCTGACTGACCGTCAGGGCCCCTACACATTGCTGGTCGCCACCTCGCTCCTCGCCGGCACCCTGATGACCACCCTCGCGGCGCTGGTCTCGACGGGCCGGGCGGGCGTCCCCGTCATGGCCGTGATCACCGTGGCGCTCGCCTGCGCGGCCTCCACCCTGCTGTCCGCCTACGAATCCGCCATCCCGCGGCTGATACCGGCGCCCCGCCTGCTGGAGGCCAACTCACGGCTGGAGAGCACCCGGACCCTGTGCACGGTGCTCGGCCCCTCACTGGCGGGCTTCCTGACCGGTTTCGGCAACGGCGGCCCGGCCATCGCCCTGAACGCCCTCAGCTTCTTCGTCGCCACTCTCATGATCGTCCCCTTGCGCACACTCAAGGGGGCCGAAGGGCCCGGCACGGTCACGGCGACACCCGTCAACACCCCCGTTCCGGCACGGGAGTTGTGGGCCGACGTCCGCGACGGCCTCGCCCAGGCATGGCACCGCCGCCCCGTCCGCATCGGCATCCTGCTCAGCTCCGGAGCCAATCTGTGCACCGGCTCCCTGGACATCTACGCGATCTTCTCGCTCCGGCACAACCTGCACGCCTCGGCGGTCGTCGTAGGACTCCTCTTCACCGGCTCGGGCCTCTTCGCCATGCTGGCCGCGACCCTCCTGCCGCGTCTGGGCAAGCACGTCGGCTACGCCCCCGGCATGGGCCTGGGGCTGGCCGGGCTCGGCAGCGCCTGCGCACTCATGGCCTTCCCCTCCCACCTCGTCGTCGTGGCGCTCGCCCTGATGGCGAACACCTGCGGCACGGTGATCTTCAACGTCCAATGGCGCGCCATGCGCCAGCACGTCGCGGGACCGGCCCTGGTCGGCCGCATCTCCGGCATCTGCCGCGGCATCGCCTTCGCGGCGGCCGCGATCGGCGCCTGGGTGGGCGGACTGCTGGCCACCCTGTCGGGCAACGGCAGCCGCCTCTATCTGCTCTCGGGAGCCGTCTTCGTCGCCGCCCTCACCCTGTGCGCCCTGAGCTTTCTGCGGCGCAGTCTGCGCTCCGTGGCCACCGCCGTGCCGTGAACCGACACCGCCACCACACTCATCCCCGCCACACTCACCCCACCCCCAACACCCCGCCCTCACCCCTGCTCAGCGCCAGGAACGCAACGAAAGGCAAGCACCGACGTATGGGAAGCCGAACGGCCCAGGACGCCCTGCGCGACCTCGACGGCGTGCTCTACCACCCCGCCGACGACGGCGACGAGAAGTCGGCCGGCGCGCTGGCCGCCCGAAAGACCCTGCTGGACGAGGGAGTCAGCTTCCGCGGCGTCGACAGCGGCGAGGTGCCCTGGCTCGTGGCCGCGGAACCCTTCCCCGTGGACGAGGAGCTGACGGGACGGCTGCGCAGCCTCGGCGCCGCGATTTTCGCCCTGTCCGACGCGGTGCAGGACCTGTACGCCGAAGGGCATCCGGTCGTGCGCGACCACCTGGACATCGGGGTGCCCGACGACGTCCGCGGACTCGACCTGGCGCGCACACTCGACCTCTTCCGGCTCGACGTGGTCGTCACCGACGGCCGCCCCATGGCCACCGAGCTGGAAGAACTCATCGGCAACGTGGGAAAGATGCACGCCTTTGAACGGGCCTACGGCGTCTCGGCGACGCCCCTGTTCTCGGCGTTCGCCCGGCGGGACGTCACCCGCGTCTGGCTGGACGACGAACTCGGCTCCTACCGCCCCGAAATGGCCCTGATGCAGCGGCGGATGAAGGAGGAGTTCGGCCACGACGTCGCCGTCGACTTCTTCTCCCGCTTCCAGGACGACGGCCGCAAGGGATGGCGCTTCTGCTACGTCAAGGACTTCGTCCAGTACGACGCGACCGTACGGGAACGGATCGTCGCCGGCAGCGAGACCCTGACCAACCCCCTCTTCTCGGGCTACGGGACCAAGGGCCTGCTCCCGCTGTGCTGGCACGAGGACCTCGCCGACGAACTCACCCGCCGGATGGGGCAGGAACTGCTCGACACGGTCAGAGCCGGCACCCCGCAGGCCACGCTGCTCCCGGCCGCCCCCGCCCCCGAAACCCTGAACTCCCTGCGCGAGGCCCGCAAACGCACCGTCCTCAAGGTGATGGACGCCCCCGGCCACCCCGAATACACCTGGGGCAGCCGCGGCGTCTTCTTCGGCGACACCGCGGCCAACCGCTGGCGGCAGGTGCTCGACGCGGTCGCGGCCGGGAACATCCCGGGCCGAACCGATGCCGAGGACGTCCGCTACATCGTCAACTCCCTGGTGGACAGCGACCGTTACGACATCGACTTCCTGCACCCGCGCGAAGCGACGCTCTGCACGATGCCCCGCGCCAGGGTGCGGCTCGGCCCCGTCTTCAGCCGGGAGCCGGACGGCCCGCGGCTGCTCGGCGGCCACGCCACCTTCGTGAACACCAGCCGCAAGGCCCACCTCGGCCGCCATGCGATCTGCGCACCGATCCGGCTCGCCACGGCGGCCACCGGCGATGCCCCGGGCGCCGTACCCGGCTCCCGACCCTGAAACGCCGCCCGTGAAACGCTACCGCGCCCTGTTCCGCCACCAGGGCCTCCCGTTATGGAGCGTGGTCCGCGCGCTCACCCGCTTCCCGATCGTCGGCGCGCCCATCGGCTTCGTCCTGCTGGCGCGTACGACGCTGGGCACCTACACCACCGGCGCCTGGATGGCCGCCGCCTACATGATCTGCGAGACGATCGCCGCCCCCGTACTCGGCGCCCGGTTCGGACGCGGCAACGTGCTCCGGGGCCTGCGATGCGCCCTGCTGACCGCCGCGGCCGCCTTCCTGGGCATCGCCCTCGTGGCCGGGGCGGCGGGCACTCCGGTGCTGCTGGCGCTGGCCGGAACCGCCGGCGCGGCGACGGCCGGCCTCCAGGGCGGCCTGCGCAGCCTGCTCACCACCCGGCTCGACCCCGCCGACGTACCCACCGCGCTGAGCTGGGAATCGGTCATCCACCAGTTCGTCTACGCCCTCGGCCCGGTCGTGGTGGCCGGGACGGCCTTCGGCATCGACGGCCGAGCGCCCATGGTGCTGGCCGGGACCGCGGCCCTGGCCGCCGCGCTGCTGTCCGGACGGCTCCCGGGGATCACGGAACGGACCGCACCCGGAGCCGCCGGCTCCCGGCAGGCGGCACGCCGCGCCCTGCTCGGTGCCTGGCCGGTCTACCTCACCAGCGCAGGAGTCTCGTTCCTCATCGCCACGGTGGAGGTGCTCCTGGCCCCGCTGCTCGACGAGAACGGACTGCCGGCCTCCCTGTCCGGACCGCTACTGGGCGCCTTCGCCGTGACCAGCCTGCTGGGCGGCCTCTGTTACGGGCTGCGCACCTGGCGCATGTCCTACCGGTCGCAGAGCCTCGTCCTGCTGATCGCGGTGGCCACACTCGTCGGCGGCGCCGCCCTCGCGGCAGGCGCCGGGCCGGTCCCCCTCACCGCGTTCCTCCTGCCGGCCGGCGCCCTGTACGCGGCGCTGCTCACCGCCCGCAACCTGTCCCTGCGCGAGCGGCTGCCCCGCGGCCTGGACGCCACCGGCTACTCCCTGCTGTACGCCGGCAGCGGCCTGGGCTTCGGCCTCAGCGCCGCCCTGTCCGGCGTCCTGCTGACCCACCTCGCCCCCCACACCGCCCTGCTCATCGCCGCCGGGGCGACGCTGCTCCTGGCGGCGGCCGGTGCGGCTGCCGAACGGGGCCGACGTACCCGGCGGCCGTCGCCACCACCCCCGGCACACGGCCAGAGCCCTGACGCCGGTGCGGTCCACGAAGACCGCCCCGCCGCCTACCACTCGTAGTCCTCACCCCTCCCACCCGTCACCACACCAGCAGGAGAACACCATGAACCCCACCGAGCACGCCCCCATGCCCACCACGGACCCCACCGACCACGCCCGCACACCCCACCGCGTACACCTCCCCGGCTGCCGCACCCCCGGCGAACTCCGCTTCGCCTATCTGAACCTGGCGGACCACCCCCGCGGCGTCCTGATGCTGCAACGCCTGGTCGCCGCGGGGTTCGTGCCCACGCTGGTGATCGACGAGGAATCCGCCCTCGCCGACAGCGGCCGCTCCTCGCAACGCGCCGAACTCGACCGGGTGCCGGGCTACGAACCGCCGCCGCTCACCGAGGACCTGTGCGCCGCACACGGCATCCCCCGATACACGGTGCCGCACCACAACGACAAGAAGGTCGCCCACCTCATCCAGGAGGCCGACGTCCACATAGCCGTCCTCGGCGACACCCGCATCCTGAAGCCCTTCGTGATCGACAGCGCCCCGCACGGAATCGTCAATGTGCACCCCGGCTTCCTCCCGGACGTCCGCGGCAACAACCCGTACATCTGGTCCGTCATCCACGACCTGCCGCAGGGCGCGACGGCGCACTTCATCGACCCGGGGGTCGACCGTGGCCCGATCCTGCTGGCCCGCCGGATCGAACTGCCCGACGGAACCGACCTGCCGCAACTCGTCCACACGCTCAACGAGCTCTGCGCGGACATCGTGGTCGAGGCCCTGCACCACCTCGCGTCGGGAGCGGCCACCGCCACCCCGCAGCCCGACGACCCGCGCCTCACCTTCCGCGAGGCCCGCCCCGAAGTCCGCGCCCTCGCCGCCAAGATGCTGCGCGAACGAGCCGAGCGGGCAGAACGAAGCGAACGGGCCGAACGGCACGTGATCCGGCCCTAGTTGGGCAGCGGTGCGGCCCGCGCGGCGCTCCCGACCGCCAACGGAGAATGCCTCATTCGCGCCCACCGAATCGCCCGCAGCCGTGCCTACTGTGGGAGCCACGTTCTCGTGCTGTGTGGCGCGGAGGCTGGAGGCGGCGTGCGGGAGTCCTGCGCAGTGGGTGTGGAGGTCCGGGCGGGGCAAGGGGAACTGACGGTGGGGGTGGAAGAGGAGTTCGTTCTGGCGCATGCGGTGACGCGTGAGGTGGCACTCGCGGCCCCTTCCGTGGTGGAGGCGGCCGACCTGCTGGCAGGGACCGGGCATGTGGTGGGCGAGCTGGCACAGGCACAGCTGGAGACCATCAGCGCAGTCTGCTCCACCACCCGGCAGCTGCGTGCGGAGGTCACCCGGCTGCGCCGCTGTGCGGCCCGCGCCGCGCAGGAGGCCGGCTGCCTGCTGGTCGCCTGCGGCACGGCACCACTGGGCGATCCCGGCCCGCCGCCGGTCCAGGACAAACCGCGCTCGCACACGATCGCCGCCCGGTTCGGACCGCTGCTGGATCAGCTGTGCGCCAACTCCTGCCATGTGCACGTAGGCGTACCGGACCGGGAGGAGGCCGTCCAGGTCGTCAACCACCTGCGGCCCTGGATGCCGCTGCTCCTGTCCCTGACCGCGAACTCCCCCTACTGCCGCGGCCGCGACACCGGCCACGCCAGCTGGCGGGCCATCCTGTGGGGCCGCTGGCCGACCGCCACGCCGCCCCCGTACCTGCGCTCGGTGGACCACTACGAGCAGATCGTCTCGGCGCTGGTGAACAGCGGGGCGGCGCTGGACCCGGGCATGCTGTACTGGTCCGTCCGCCCCTCCCGGCATGTGCCCACCGTCGAGATCAGGGTCGCCGATGTGCAGCCCGGCGCCGCCGACACCGTCGCGTATGCGCTACTGGTGCGCGCCCTGGTCGCCGCGGCGCTGGCCGACGTACGCAAGGGGAGACCGGCCCCGCCCGTGGAGGAAACCGTTCTGCGCGCGGCGACCTGGCGCGCGGCCCGGGACGGGATGTCGGGCCAGGCCCTGACCGCCCCGCTGCCCGGAGCACTCCGAACGGTCCCGGCCTGGTACCTGGCCACGGCCCTGCTCAGACACGTCCAGGGCCCGCTGCGCGCCGCCGGCGATTTCGACGCCGTACGGCGCTGGCTGTCGCGGCTGCAACGGCACGGCACCGGCGCCACACGGCAACGCACCGTGTACCGGCGCACGGGACGCCTGGAGGACGTGGTCGACGCGCTGGCGGTCCCCGCGACGCTCCCGCGCGGGGCCGAGGGGGACCCGAAGGGCCGCACCGCCCGCGCGGACACGGTGCAGCCCCGGTGATCCATGGCCGGGCACCCACGGCCGGGGCGCATTCGGCCCGGCCGGATCACACTCGGCTTCAGCGCTGGTTCTTCTCCAGCGCACCGATGTAGTTGTTGATGAAATGGTCCCGCACGCCGTCCGAGGCCGGTGCCAGCGCGTCGGCCGTCAGCCCCCGGGCGCGGTCGACAAGCCCGGCGGCCAGGGGCATCGAGTCGTGCAGCTTGCCCTTGGAGTCGATGTAGCGCAGGGCGTCGACGTGATGGAAGGCCGGCTCGGGCGGGAGCTGGGGCACCACGTCGTTGTTGTTCACGAAGCGGTACATCCGGTCGGTGAAGGCCGTGTTGAACTCCTGGGCCAGCAGCCGGTCACAGGTGCGCGGCTGGCCGAAGGTGTAGATGCCGTCGGCCCTCAGCCGCGGATCCTCGAAGTGCAGGCGGGCACCGGCGAGCATGGCCAGCGCACCGCCGAGACTGTGACCGGTGAACCAGATCGTCTGGCCGTTGTCCCGGAACTCGCCGAGCGCCGCGCGCACTTGTGGCCAGATGGAGTCCAGCGCCTCGGCGAAGCCGTAGTGCACGTATCCCCTGCCGCCGGGACCCGGCCACGGCGGGGTGGTCGCGTCGGACAGCCAGTCACGCATGTTCGTCGGCTCCGTCCCGCGGAAGCCGGTGATGATCATGTGCTCCCCGGCGAGGGTGTACGCCTGGGTGTCCTCCAGGGGGAACGGCGGGCGGAAGCGGGTCTCGTGGTGCCGCACCCGCGGGAATCCCCATTCGCGCGCCGTGTTCTCGATGGTGTTCTTGTCCTTGTAGGCGAGGTCGGCCGCATGGGCCATGCACAGGGCGTGGCCGAGGCTGTAGCAGGTGGCGCGATGGTCGATCGTGACAGAGGTCAAGGCAGCTCCTCCAGGCAACGGAACGCGCGACCACGCCGAAAGCGAAGATCGCGCTCTGTAGCGGTGCAGCTACAGAGCGTATTGCCCTCTGGGGTCCCCACCTCTCATTTCTGGAGGCGTGGCGCCGCTGCGAGCCGGGCGACGTACATCACCGGGACATCGCCCTCTTGCCGCCGGTCCGCCGAGGTCAGCCCAGCGTCCGGGAGAACGACGGCGCCGGTGCGGAGTTGCCCACGGTCGATGCGCCGCGTATCACCTGTTCCAAATTGCGCAGCACTTTCTCCGCTTCCGTGCGGACCTCGGTCGGTATGTCTCCCCGTTCCGCGACGAGCCGGTCGTACACCGGCACCTCCTGCCACACTTCAACCACTCCCGTTCCGTGCCGAGTTGCGCTCCGGGGCGTCCGGGAGCAGCTGCCGATTCTACGTCTGCCCTGGTGCGCCGTCGCCCGCGGGCTGGCCGAGCCGGCCGAATCCGGCCCGCGGTGGCGTGCTGGTGCGTAGGTTGTGGTGACATGACGGGTGACGGTGACGGTGAGTGGCGGACGGATCGCATCGGGACCGCTCTGAGGGGTGCGAATCCGACCGTGTTGCGGCGGCTGGAATCGGGGTTCGCGGTGATCGGCGACGTGCAGTTCCTGCCGGGCTACTCGGTCCTCCTCGTGGACGAGCCGAACGTGCAGCGGCTGTCGGATCTGCCGAAGGCCAAGCGACTGTCGTTCCTCTCCGGTATGGACCAGCTCGGCGAAGCGGTCGAGCGGGTCTGTCGACGGCTGGATCCGGCCTTCCGGCGGGTCAACCTGGAGATCCTGGGGAACACGGACCCGTTCCTGCATGCGCACGTCTGGCCGCGCTTCGACTGGGAGCCGGCCGATCTCGTGGGCGCGCCGGTGTGGCTCTATCCGCGTGACCGGTGGAGCGACGAGCAGTTCAGGCTCGGACCGCGGCACGAGGAACTGCGGGAGGCGATCGGCGTCGAACTGGATCTGCTGAGGCCGTCGGCCTGAGGGGAGGGCCCGGTCCATTGCCGTAACGGTCCGGGGGCGACCTGTTCACAGCCCGTCAGCCCGTCGGGTGGGCGCCCGGTGTGTGGCCGAAGGTGCGTCGGAAGACGTCGATGAACGCGCTTGCCGACGACCAGCCGCACCGGTGCGCCACCGCGGTCACCGGTGTTCCCTCGGCCAGCAGGACCAGTGCGCGCTGGAGCCGCAACTGGGTGCGCCACTGCGGGAACGTCATGCCGAGATCGCCGCGGAACAGCCGGGACAGGGTGCGAGCGCTCGCCCCGACGTCACGGCCGAGTTCGGAGAGGGTGCGGCTGTCGGCCGGATCGGCGCGCAGGATGTCGCACAGGGTCCGTAGCAGAGGCGAGGTCGGTGTGGGCAGGTGCAGCGGCTGTTGCGGGGAGGCCCGCAGCTGGTCGAGCAACACCGCGCGCAAACGGGCCCGTTCGGGACTGTCGTCGTCCGGGGTGCGGGTGTAGGCCACGAGCAGTTCGCGCAGCAGCGGGCCCACGGCCAGCACGGTCGGCGCGTCCAGACCGAGCGGGTTCTCGGTCGCGGGCAGCCCCACCAGATGCAGTTCCAGCTCACCGTGGGCCTGGTGGGCGTGGACGGTGCCGGCCGGAACCCAGATGGCGCGGGTGCCCGGGGCGACCCAGGAACCCGCGCTGGTCGTGACCGCCAGAACTCCCCGCCCGGCATAGACGATCTGGTGGTCGTCGTGCCGATGGGCGTCGATCCCACTGCCGGACGCCAGCCACTGGGTGCGGGTCGGAGCGACCGGCTCATGCCGGATCCCGTGGCGGACCCCACGACGGATCTCGTGGCGGACCTCATGGCGGCTTTTCGGCATTGCTCGGCAGCTTATCGGAAGTGCGACACGGTTCCGGGCCCGGATCCTGACGGAGTGCAAAGGAATACATCGATCACCCTGCTGTCCGTCGGCCACGCCTGCGTCGACGTCTACCAGGGCGCCGTCGCGTCCCTGGTCCCCTTCTTCGTCGCCGAGCGCGCCTACAGTTACGCCGCCGTCTCCGGCATCGTGCTGGCCGCCTCCTTGCTGTCATCCGTGGCACAGCCGGTGTTCGGCGCCCTCACCGACCGCTGGGCGATGCCCTGGCTGCTACCGGTCGGCACGCTGCTGGGCGGACTCGGCATCGCCCTGAGCGGGCTGAGCGGCTCCTACGGCCTGACGCTTGCGTTCGTGGCGATCTCCGGGATCGGCGTGGCCGCCTACCACCCCGAGTCCGCTCGGGTCGCCCGGCTCGCCAGCCAAGGCAGCCACAGCGCCATGAGTTGGTTCTCCGTAGGCGGCAATCTCGGCTTCGCGCTGGCCCCGCTCATGGTCGCCGCCGTCGTGGCCACCGGCGGGCTGCGTCTGACGCCGCTGCTGGCGCTGCCCGCACTCGCCGGCATCGCGCTGTGCCTGCCCGTGCTGCACGCGCTGGGACGGCGGCAAGCCGCCGGCGCCGGTACGGCGATACCGGCCGGGGGCGACGACCGGGCGTCCTTCGTGAAACTGTCGCTGGCCGTGGTGTGCCGGTCGATCGTCTTCGTCGGTCTGAGCGCCTTCATCTCGCTGTACGCCACGCAGCGCCTGCACGGCAGCGCCGCCGCGGGCCCCGCGGCGCTGTTCGTGCTCTACCTCGGCGGCGCGGTCGGCTCCGTGCTGGGCGGCTCGCTGGCCAACCGCTGGGACCGGGTCACGGTGTGCCGCTGGTCGTACCTGATATCGGTCGGGGCCGTCGCGGGAGTGGTGTTCGTACCGGGCCCGGCCCTGTACCTGTTCGTGGCGCTGACGTCGGCCGGCCTGTACGTCCCCTTCTCGCTTCAGGTCACGCTCGGCCAGGACTACCTGCCCTCGCGCGTCGGCACCGCCAGCGGGATCACCCTCGGCCTGACCGTCAGCATCGGCGGTCTGGCGAGCCCCGCCATCGGCAGCATCGCCGACGCAACGTCCCTGCGCACCGCCCTGGCCCCCCTCATCCTGCTGCCGGCGCTGAGCTGGCTGTTCTTCCACACCCTGCCCGAACCCTCCCCCAAGCTCTCGACTTCCACGCTCTCGACCTCGCTCGAACAGGGGGACTCTCGTCGCCGCGGCCCGGGTCTGCGGCGCCCCCGAAGGCAGACGACGCCGATGCCGCACTCGCTCCGGCCGGGCCCGACCGCCCCTGACCGTCGGCGAGTTGACGTTCCAGAGGGGTGCGGTAGCAGCGGTGATCAGAGTTCCTGATCGAGCATCCTGTTCATGGGCCTCAGGCCGGAGGCCTGGTAGAAGGAACGGGCGCCTTCATTGAAATCCCAGACGTGGGTGACCATGCGTCGGCAGCCGGCGGCCCGTCCGATGTCCCGCACGGCATCCAGCAGCGCCGAGCCGACGCCCCTGCGTGAGGCGCTCGGGTCCACGGCGATCTGCTCAAGCGAGACGATCGAGTCCGGCGCAACGCGCGCATTGCCGTGCTTCGCGGCCACTCGGGCCATGGCGTATCCCAGGGCATCCCCGTCGGGCGTCGTCTCGGCGATGAGGAAGGTCGTGTCCGGATCTGACAGCTGACCGATCAGGAGCGCTTCGAGGGCGCCGCGCGCGGGAGCACTGACGAAGAGATCGGGCCGGTGGCGGACGTGCGCGTCATGAACGATGGCGTTGAGGGCCGTCAGTATCGCGAGGTCGTCCGTCGAAGCGACGCGAATGTTCATCACGCCCGTATCCTCTGCCTCCCCGCATACGCAACGCCACGGGGTTTCGCGGAAGTTCGCCGCGTGGGCTGGTCAAGCCGGTTCCCCACCACCAGCGCCCGCGCCGTTATCCCGGCCGACCCGCCGTGATGACGTAGTAGTCAAGGATCCGCTGCTCGTAGGCTCGTAGGAAGTTCCGCGGCCAGGTCCCCGGAGCCCACGATCGGCCGAGCCAGAGGTCCCACCCCGGCCAGACGTGCGCCCCGATCGATTCGACGCCCACGTTCGTGAGCCCGGCCGTCGTGAACGCATCGGCGAGCGCGTTCACCGGCCGGGCGATGTCCAGGCCGTTCGCGTACGTGTCCAGCAGCTGTGCAAGCTCCTCGGGTCGACCGGGCACGTCGTCCACGGTGAAGAAGCTGGCGACCGCCACCCGGCCGCCGGGGCGCAGCACCCGCGACGTCTCTGCCGCGAAGGCGCCGAAATCCGGGAAGTGCTGAGCTGCCTCCACGCTGATGACGGCGTCGAACTCGCCGTCTTCGAAGGGCATGCGCTCCGCCGCCCCCTGGACGAGCCGCAGTCGTGCCGACTCATCCCGCAGCAGGCCGGCGTGCGCGCCGCGCGCCCGTTGCAGTTGCTCCGGATGAATGTCCATACCGGTGACCGCTGAGGGGCCGTATTCCCGCAGGGCCATCGCGCATCCCATGCCGAGCCCGCAGCCCACTTCCAGCAGCTTCGGCTCTCCCGCCAGCCCAGCGGCGTCCAGGACGTGACGGTAGAGATCCTCCTGACTGCGGATCCGCTCCGTCTCGCCGAGCGGGAGGTCCAGGTCAACGGCTTGCCAGTACCCGAAGTTGATGAACCCTCCGGCGAAGATCGGATCGCCGCTCAGATCGGCCGGACCATACGTCTCCTGCACCACGGGTTGCATGACGTGGGCAATCCGCCGAGCACCGTCTGTCATCGTGTCGCACCTCCTGAATGCGCAACCACCGCGTCGTGCACGGCTCTTTATGATCCTGTCCTTACGCTCCTGCCTGTCCTCGATGACCCGCCGGTCCTTCCGGCTCAGGTGTTCGGCAGCTGCCCCTTCTCCGGCTCGCCGGCGGGCACCGGCTCCAGCACCGCGACGTCCATCGGGCCGGCCAGCGCATCGGCGATCTCCCCGCCCAGCGCGGCCAGCACCGGCCCGGCCGAGTGGGCGTCGAGGGCGGCCTGGTCGGCCCAGTTCTCCACGACGGTGACCCGGTCCTCGCCGGCATGGGCGGCGTAGAGCAGGCAGCCGGGCTCGGCGTGCACGGCGGGAGTGTGCCGGCGGAACGCCGCGAGCACCTCCTCGCGGCGGCCGGGCTTGGTCCGGAGGGTGGCGACGACTATGGGCAAGGAAACTCCTCGGGTTCGTACCGGGCCGTGTCGCGGACCGGTACATCCGTGTCTGGGACGTGAACTTCGTGGCCACAAGAACCCTATGTCAGGTTTGGTGCCTCGGCCTCGCCGGGGTGCCGGGCAAGGAGCAAGGCCCATCTGACGCCGTGCCGCCTCGCGTTGCGGCGCGAGCTCGTCCGGGGTACGCGAAGCCACCAGCTCCAGAGATGTGACGTAGATCACGTCCGTTTTGCCGGATTACCGGGTCCCCGCGCTCCGCCAGGATGCCTGACACGAAGTAACTCACAGCAAGTAATCCAGGGATGGAGTGCGCAAGTGGGCGAGAGTCGGAGCGTCGGATCGTGGCGGGAACTCGGGCGCCATTCAGGCACCGTTCTGGTGCTGGCCGGGGGCGTACTGGTCGGCGCCGTCAACATCTATCTGGCCGCGAGCCTGCTGCCGACGGCGGTCGCGGACATCGGCGGGGGACGCCTCTACGCATGGAATATGACCGTTTTCCTGACCGCACAAGTTGTCGCGACCATGCTCGTGAGCCGAACTCTTGCCAGGCGCGGCAACATCGGCTCCTACCTCATCGGCTTCGGCGTCTTCGCCGTCGGGTCGGTTGTCTGTGCGGTCAGTCCGACCATGCCGGTGCTGCTGGTCGGCCGGGGCGCGCAGGGACTCGGGGCGGGCTTGTTGACCGGCCTGGGGCTCGCCCTGATCTATTCGGCGCTGCCGCGCCAACTGTGGCTACGGGGCAGCGCGTTGATCTCGGCCATGTTCGGCCTGGGCAACTTCGTCGGTCCGACTCTGGGCGGCCTCTTCGCCCAGTTCGGCTCCTGGCGGCCGGCGTTCGTGGTGTTGGCCGTGGTCTCGGGGGTGATGGCGGCGTTCGTCCCCCGAGCGCTGCCGAGCAGCGGCAGGGCTGCGGCGGGGGCGGTTCCGGTACCGCTGGGCTCGTTGATGCCGGTCATCGGGTCCGCCGGCGCCGTGAGCGTCGCCGGAATCCTCTCGAACGAGGTCATGATGGCGGTGTTCATCGCGCTGGCACTGGCATTGGTCATCGCCTTTGTGGTGACGGAGAAGCGGAGCCGGGTCCGAGTCCTACCGCGCCCGACCTACCAGGCCGGCTCCGCTCTGCGGTGGGTCTACCTGACCATCGTGTTCCTCGCGGCCGGCGTAGCCGTGGAGACGTTCCTGCCGTTGTTCGGTCAGCGCCTGGGCGGGCTGCCGCCGGTCGCTGCCGGGTTCTTCGGAGCGGCCTTGTCGCTCGGCTGGTCGCTGAGCCAGGTCGCCAGCTCCTCGGCGCGTCGGCAGCGAACGGTTCGACGGCTCCGGGTGGCCGGTCCCGGACTCCTCGCGGCGGGGTTCGCCGTGCTCGCTCTGCTACAGCGCAGCGATGCACCGTTGCCTCTGGTCATCGCCTGGCTGCCGGTTCTTCTTCTCGCCGGTACGGGGATCGGCGTGGCCATGCCCCACCTGTCCGTTGCCGCGATGAGCAGCACGTCGAACAAGGAGGAGGGAGAGAAGGCCGCCGCGGCGGTCGCGACGGTGCTCACGATGTCGACGGCGTTCGGCGCGGCGGTCGCCGGCCTGCTGGTCAATCTGGGCGGCCCCTCGACGCTGACCTCCGCGCGCTACCTCCTGCTTGGCTTCACTGCTGTCTCCGCGCTCGGGGTGCTCACTGCACTGCGAGCCAATCACCTCACCGGGCTGAGCGAGGTGCGGCGCGGGACGGGGACCGAGACCGAGGTCAGGCAGACCGTGGGAGACAGCCGATGAGGAGGTGAGCCACGGACGGACCCCGCGAGCCCATGTGAATGGAGCCGTGCGCCGGTCAGTTCACCGGGGCTCGGTGGCGGGCTTCGCAGAGGAGCCGATCGGCGGTTTCGTCGGGGGCGAGGTCCGCGGTGTCGAACCACCAGCCCGCATCGCCGAGTTCACGTTTCATGTCGGCGTCGAGTCTGTCGTAGCCGTCGAAGGAGAACCGTTCGTGCGGGGCCCTGAGGGTGTTGCGGTACCGGCATACCTCGATGCCCGGCGCGAGGACGACGAACAGGACCTGCCGGGCCGACAGGAGGCCCACGAAGAAGTCCAGCTGCCTGCGGTCGGGGATCACCCAGTCGATGACGGGGGTGAAGCCGGCGTCGGAGAAGTTGTTCGCCAGCATGCACAGGTTGCGGTTGCAGAGTTCCAGTTGCCGCGCCGCTTCGTCGGCGGGCTTGCCCAGGGCCCCGACTCGACCGCTGACGACGAGCCTGCTGATCTGGTCGCCGTCGAGCCGGGCGGAGCGTGGCAGACGTTCGGCGACCCGTCTGGTCACCGTCGACTTCCCTGCCCCGGGCATCCCCGTCACGATCAGGCAGCTCGACCTCTCAGCAGCGATCACGCCCGGCAGCGTGTCACAGCGCGTGGCGGTCGGCAACGGCATTGTGCGCGGGTGTCGGCCGCTCGCTCCACCCAGCGGTGGAGTGGGTGGGTGGAGGGACGGTGGAGTAGGTGGGTGGAGGGCCGACCGGACGGGACCGACCCGGGGGATGATGCTTTTCCACCCACCGGGCTTCTAGCGTCGATGCAGGTCACCGAAGTACCGGAGCGTCCGGTGCCGGACCGCTGGAGGCTTTCGTGGAGACCGTGCAGAGGTATCAGGCGCCACGGTGGCGCGCCCTGGGCCTGTCGCTGGGCATGACCGTTCTTCTGCCGCTGGTCGTGTATTACGTGTTACGGGCGCGGGATGTCGCCCAGTGGCAGGCCCTGTTGCTGAGCGGCGCGGTACCGGCGGTGCACGCGCTGGGAACGGCTCTGGTGCGGCGGCGGGTGGAGTTCTTCGACGTGCTGGTGGTCGTGCTTCTGGCGGTGTCGGCGGGGCTGTCCGCGATCAGTGGCAGTCCACGGGTGATGCTGCTGAAGGACGCGGCCATCCCTGCCGTTCTGGGGCTGTGGATAGTAAGCACCCTGTTCGCGGCCCGGCCGTTTGCGTATCACTTCGGGCGCCGGCTGCGCGGGCCGGACGGTGCCGAGCCTGCTGAGCGTGCCTGGAGCGAACTGCCCGAATTCCGGACCGCGTTGCGCCGACTGACCGTCCTGTGGGGCGGTGCCCAGCTGCTCGATGCCGCGCTGAGCGTGGTGTGGGCGCTGAAGTTGCCCGTCGACCTGGCACCGGTGGTCGGCAGGATCCACTCCTTCGCCCTGCTCGGCGCGATCGTGGCGCTCACAGTGCTCCGCAGCCGTGCCTTCCACACCAGGTTCGGTACGCCGCTGTTCGGCCCCCGGGCACCGGTCGCATCGCAGAAGCCGGACATCGCCGCCCGCCGATCCACGTATCCCGCATGAGGTCTGGCCGTGGCCACAGCCAGACCTCATGCGGGAGTGGCCCGCTGAGCGACGCGGTCAGAAGCTTGGCGCTCCCGGTACGGGGCGCGGTGTCGGCACGATGCCCGTGCGCGGGGCGCCGTTCTGGTGTGCGGACGGCTTGCAGGTGAGGTCCTGCGCCGGGAGTTGTCCGGTGCTCAGGTAGGCGTTGACCGCCCGGTTGGCGCAGGCGCGCGGGTCCCCGGAGTAGACGCCGTGCCCCTCACCGCCGGCGACGTACACCATGCGCGACCCCTTCAGAGCGCGGTGCATGCCCAGACCGCTGACCAGCGGCGTCTGGGAATCCCACTGGTTCTGGACGGTGAGCACGCCGACGTCGTTGTGCACGGCCGTGACCGGCTCGGCAGGCTTGTTCCAGAAGGCGCAGGGCGTGATGTTGGAGCCGAAATCGCCGTACAGCGGGTACCGGGCCTTGTCCCGGATCGCGTCACGCCGGTACTGGTCCGGATCGCGCGGCCAGGCTGCGGTGTCGCCGCAGACGACGGACCAGAAGACGGCGGAGGAGTTGTCGGCCGGCGGTTGCCCGTCGGACGCGGCAAAGCGGCTCCGGCCCGGGGAGTGATCCGGCGTCGCGGAGTGGTGCGGGGCGGGTGCGCCGTCGGCGGCTTTCTTCAGGCCGGCGACGGTCTTGGCGGCCTGCTCAGGGCTGAAGAACTGGCGACGCAGCACGGCCCGGATGTCGTCCCCGTTGAGCTTCTCGCCCTCGTACGGGATCGGATCGCGGTCGGCTCGGGCGATCAAGTCCCAGAACGCCTTCTTCACCGCGGCCGGGGTGGCGCCGAGGTGGTAGGTGTGGTCGCGCCGAGCGGTCCACTTCGTCCAGCGGGTGAACGCCGGCTCGGTGCCCTGCGCCCACACCTGGATCATGCCGCGCCAGACCCGGGCGGGGTCGACCGAGCTGTCCAGTACGAAGCGGTCGGTCCGGCGGGGGAACATCTGGGCATAGACGGCGCCCAGATAGGTGCCGTACGAGAAGCCCAGGTAGGAGATCTTCTTCTCGCCCAGTACGGCGCGGATGACGTCCATGTCACGTGCGGTGTTGCGGGTGGTGAGGTACCGGAGTTCGTCGCCGTTCTCGGCGCGGCACTTGTCGGCGACGGTCCGTGCCCAGGTGACGTCACGTTTGAACGTCTCGGGCCTGTAGGGGTGTTCGAAGTTCTGCTCCGCCGTCGTCAGACCACAGGTGATCGGAGTGCTGCGGCCCACACCGCGGGGGTCGAACCCGATCAGGTCGTAGTGCTCGCGGACCTCCTTGGGCATCGTCTCGTTCATCATGACCGGCATGGACAGACCCTCGCCGCCCGGCCCGCCGGGATTGAAGAGAATCGCGCCGTGCCGCTTGCCCGAGGCGCCGGCCTTCATACGGGAGATGGCCAGCTTGATGGTCTTGCCGGTGGGGTGGCTGTAGTCGAGCGGTACATCGATCGTCGCGCACTGGTACGCGGCGGGCGTTGAGGCGCCGCAACGGTGCCATGCGGGGTGCTGGTTCTGGAATCTCTGCAGCGGGGCCGCAGCGGATGCCTGCGCCGGGGTGAGGGCGGGGAGCAGCGTTGCTGTCACTCCTACCGCGAGCACCGGCGCTAAGCGTCGTATTCGCACGATGTCCGTATCCTTCCGATCAACTTCCCGGAAGAAACGACCATTTCGCGTCGGGCCATGCCGGCGAATCCTCCCGCAGGGCGAACTTGATCCGACTTCTGATGTACGGGGAGAACGACCTGCGGAGGAGAACCGGAAGGCGCCGACCGCCGTCGCGCGTGAGCAACTGACCCATGTGGTCCGGCTGTTGGGCGATGGAGCGCGGTCGGCATCGGCGCCCCGAGTGCACATGGAACGTTGAACCTCAACGCCGCCATGGGACCCATACCCTCCTCTCATGCCTACTGGCCGACCGCCGGCCGAGGGAATGGTGGGGGCAGTGCCGGCCGACGGCAGCGAGCCCGAGCCGGTGTTTCCGGACATCGGGAGTGGTTCCCCTATGCACCGGACCACGGAGTGGTGGGCCTACGACGGGATGCTGAGCCGACCGCGGGCGGATACGGCGCGGGGTTCGTGTTCGTGCGGCTGGCGCGGGGCGAACCTCTACCCGATCGACTGGACCCAGCAGGATGGCGACGGCTTCCGCGATCTCGACACCTCCGGGCCACGCGACGACCGGGCCCAGCACATCGCCGACGTCGAGTCCCGCTCGGTCCCGCTGCCCAGCGAGGTCGAAGACCTGCTGCACCGGCTGGAGGACCAGCTCGACGCCCTCGCCGCCGGAGCGCCGCTGGCAGCGCTGAAGGCCGTGGCGGCACTGGAGCGCCTCGTCGGGCGCATCGGGCGCGAGGCGGCCTCCGCGGTGGAGTCCGACGAACCGTCCTGGGAAACGATCGGCAGGGCCCTCGGGCTCACCGCCAAGGAAGCGCGGTCCCGTCTGACCCGCGTCAGCCTCCGGCGCTGAGAGCGGTACGTCCGACGGTCGCCACGTCCAGGGATGCCGTCGAGGGGCGCCTCCATATCGCTCGTATGTTCGATTTTGATGGGAGCGGACCCCTGCCCGATCGAGTCCGCTTTTGTAGGAGCGGGCGGCCGACTTCGATCCGCCAGAGCGCTATGTCTCCTTTGCGTAGATACTCTGTGAAGTGTGATCGAGTCTGGACGGCCGAGGCTCCGTCGTCGCCGCGGCCCCGGGAGGCTTGTGCGGATGTCGCCGGTGATCCTTACCGTCGTCATCGCCGGCCTGGCATACGCCACGCCCCCGGAGATGGCCTTCAGCCGCCTCCTGCCCGCGGCACCGGCCCTCGCCGCCGCCATGTGGCCGGTGCTCCCCACCGTGCTGTTGGGGACGGTCTGTCTCTTTCTGATGATCGGCCTCAGCATCGTGTTCCACGGTCTGGGGACGTGGTGGACGGCCGGCGGGATCGTCGCGGTCACCGTGGCGGCCGCGTACGGAAGTCATGTCCGGCTCCAGCGGGAGCGCACCCTCTTTCAGGTGCGGCTCGTCGCCGACGCGGCGCAGCAGGTGGTGCTGAGTCCGATGCCGCGCCGCTGCGGGAACGTCGAGATCGAGTCGCTGTATCTCGCGGCAGCGGCGGAGGCCCGTATCGGCGGGGACTTCTACGAAGTGGTCGACACGCGATACGGGGTCAGGCTGCTCATCGGTGATGTGCGGGGCAAGGGCCTGCCGGCGGTGGGGGCGGCCGCGGCGATCGTCAACTCCTTCCGGGAGGCGGCCTACGGCGAGGCCGACCTGGTCAGCGTCGCGCGCCGGCTGGACGCCAGCAGCACCCGTTACAACGCCGCCTATCCCCCCGAGGGGCCGATGGAGCGCTTCGCCACCGCCCTTCTTGTCGAGATCCCGCACGGGGGCAGGCGTATCGACATCCTCAACTGCGGACACCCCCCGCCACTGCTCCTCAACCGCGGGGAACTCCGTGCCCTCAAGCCCACCAGCCCCTCGCCGCTGCTCAACCTCGCGGAGCTGATCGGCGATCACTACACCATCGACACCTTCGAGCTTGCCCCCGGTGACCTGCTGCTTCTCTATACCGACGGGGTCGCCGAGGCCCGTGCCCGCGACGGCGGGTTCTTCCCGCTGGCGGACTGGATGCGCCGACAGCCCCCGACGCCGCCCCACGAACTGCTCGCGGCTCTCCACCGCGACCTCCTCCACTACAGCAGAGGACGCCTGGACGACGACATCGCCGCCCTCGCGGTGCGCCTGTGCGAATCCTCGGAGTAGGCCCGGCCTGGCTCAGTTCGCGGCCATGCGATGCCTGCATGCGGTGTTCTGCCGGTGCCTCCCGCGGACGACCTCGCGGGTGCGTACGCAACCTGCGATCCAGGGGCGTCGCCTCACGCCTGCTGGGAGCGGGGGAGTGCACGTGGGGAGGCCCATATCACCCACCGCTCCTTGGCCCTGCCGCCCACCGCATCCGGCCCCGCCACGCCGGACAGATGCGATCATCATCGTGCCCCGGCCACGACCACGACCGTCGACCACGAAGAGGCGACACCCATGACACGGCAGACTGCCGCCATCGCCCCCTACAACACAGGCATGAACACTGGCATGTTGAGCAATGACGGCCCTCGCGAACGTGACCGCTTGGAGTCCATCCAAACCAACGTCGACGCGTTCACCACCGGCGTCCTCGACGGCCTTCCCATCGAACCCTCCTGGAACTGCCTGGAACTGGGCGCGGGCGCCGGCTCCATCGCCTACTGGCTCGCCGGACGTTGTCCGGACGGACGTGTGGTCGCCGTCGACCTGGACACCCGTCATCTCGACGCGAGCCAGGCTACGAACCTGGAGATCCAGGAAGCCGACATCACGTGCGAGGACTACGCGCCCGGCAGCTTCGACCTCATCCACGCCCGCTACCTCTACTGCCACCTGCCCGACCGCGACGCGATGGTCGAAAGGGCCGCCGGCTGGCTCGTCCCCGGCGGCCGGCTCGTCATCGAAGAGCCCTACCACCTGCCCGCCGAGACCTCCTCTTTCCCCGTGGTCCAGCGCATCCTGGCCGGCTATCAGCGCATGTACCGCGAACACGGCGCAGACATGACCTGGGCACGCAGCCTCCCCGCCCGGCTCGCCAGCAGCGGACTGACCGAGGTGTCCTTCACCGGGAATCTCGGCTGCATGGGAGGACTCGACAAGGACCGCTGGCGTCCCCTCATCGCCCAGGCGGCCCCTGCCCTCCTGGCCGAGGGCCTCGTCACCGAAGCTGACCTGAGCGAGTTCGCCGGCCTGCTGGACGACCCGGCGTTCATCGACATCCCGCAAGTCACCGTCTCCGCATGGGGGCGCCGCCCTTCGCAACTCCCGAACGCTTCTGCGCACGCTGGCCGCGGATAGCCAGGGACACGGTCGTCGCTCGTGGGGGACTGCCCGCCGACACGCTCACGTCCCGATGCAGCGGGCGGCCATCGCGGGGTGGGGGAGAGTGACCACGCCGGACGAGACGGTCGGCACCCCGGCAGTTACGGTCAGCGGGGCGTACGGGTGCAGGTTCCGGCGCGTTTGAGGGTGCGGATGACGGGGGCGGTCTCCATGGAGTGGATGGCATCGAGGGCAGCCACGCGTTCGGTGAGGTACCGGCACAGGTCTTCGGCGTCGCGGCAGTTGACGGCCGCAACCAGGTTGCTGGGACCTGTGGTCATGGCCGCGAAGGAGACCTCCGGGTGGTCGGCCATGGCCCGTGCCACATCGGCGAGCCTGGACGGCTGCACGGACATCCACAGCCGGGCTTCGGTGGAGAAGCCGAGCGTCGCGGGGGCGATGTCGACGATGAAGGTGAGGACTCCGGCGCGACGCAGTGCGTCCAGTCGGCGTTTGGCGGTGGAGTCCGCGCTGCCCGTGGCGCATCCGAGCTCGCCGTAGCCGGCCCTTCCGTCACGGGCCAGGATGCCCAGCATGGCCCGGTCCTGCTCGTCAAGGGCGACTGCCTCGGTGGTCGACGGCACAAACGTGGGACGGAGCCTGCGGACTTGTTCCTCGGTGAGGTGGGCAGAGCCGGCCCAGGTGGCGGGCAGCGCCGTCGCGCGCAGCAGTAGATGTGCGGAGACGGCGGTGACGCGGCTGGTGCGGGGGAGCTTGTCCAGGAGCAGGGCGTCGCGCTCGGCGGCGGTCGGTGTCTGGACGTTGCAGGAGACCTCGGTTCCCCCGGAGAGCAGGTGCACGTACGAGGTGTCGGGCCGGGCAGCCAGCGCGGCCGCGATGGAGCCGGCCGCATCCGGGGTGCACCGCACTCGCAGCGTCCAGGAGCTGTAGCCGAGCCGCACCCCGTTGACCACACCGACGACCCGGAGCACACCGGACGACCGAAGCCGCCGGTAGCGCCGGGCGACAGTGTTCTCCGAGACACCGAGTACCTCGGCCACGGCGCGGAACGAGACCCGCCCATCGATCTGCAGGGCATGGACCAGGCCGCGGTCAGTCGCATCCATCGAGACGGTATCCATCGAGACGGTATCCATCGATTGACGCTATTCCATGACGGATTCCTGCGCCAGCGACCAGCTGGGTGGTGCTGCCGCTTCCCAGCAGGGACCGTGGTGACGGCACCAGCGCCGACACGGCAACAGGCAAGGAGAGCTTCATGGCAGCCCAGACCACAATCCTCGTCACCGGAGCAACCGGAAACGTGGGACGGCAGGTGGTCTCCCAACTCATCGCCGCGCACTCCGGCACGGTACGGGCGCTGACCCGCAACCCCGCCGCGGCAGAACTTCCCGACGACGTCGACATCCGGCAGGGCGACCTGGGCGACCCCTCGGCGCTGGAAGCGGCGTTGGAGGGAGCGAACGCGGTGTTCCTGATGTGGCCCTTCCACCATGCCGATCCGGCCGCGGCAGTCGTGGACGTCATCAAGCGGCACGCCCAGCGGGTGGTGTTCTTGTCGTCCGGCGCTGTCCAGACCGGACTGGCTCCCGAGCGGCAGCCCCATCCCGTGGGCCGATCCCATGGGCGCGTCGAACAGCTCATCGAGGAGTCCGGGCTCCGCTGGACGCATCTGCGGCCGAGCACCTTCGCCGCCAACACCCTTTGGTGGGCCCCTCAGATCCGCACCGCAGACGTGGTGCACGGCGCCTACGGAGACGTGCCCATGGCCCTCCTCCACGAGGCGGACATCGCCGCCGTGGCCGTGCACGCCCTCACCGAAGACGGACACGACCGCGCCATCCATATCCTGACGGGCCCCGAAGTCCTCACCCAGGCCGAGCAGGTACGAACCATCGGCCAGGTGCTGAACCGCCCCCTCCAGTGGCAGGAACTGCCCCACGAGGCAGCACGTCGCCGGCTCCTGGCCGACGACACCTTTCCCGACTCGTTCGTGGACCCCCTCCTCGACGGCTACGCCGACATGCTCGCCGGCCCTCGCCCAGCCCTGACCCACACGGTCGAAGCGGTCACCGGCACACCGGCACGCACCTACCGCACATGGGTGTCCGATCACGCCGCTGCCTTCCGCTGACTCTTGCCGCAGACCCCGTCACCGCCGTCAGCCAAGGCGCATGAGCAGGTACGGGGAAGGAGCGCATGAGCAGCTACGGGGAACGCCCCGAGCGCGGGTGTCGGTGGCCAGGTGGCGCTTGCGTCCCTATACGGAGCCAAGCTCAGATGCCCTCTGGAGGGCGGGGTCACGCCGGGGTGTGGACCGTGGTGCCGCTGGCCCACTGCGACATCGCCGCACGACTGTCGAATCGGGCGACATTGGTGTCGAGGGGCTTACTTGTGTACTGGTGGATGAGCCAGGGCGCGGTGATGTGGGGGTGGCCGGGAGGGTTGTCGTAGTCGGCGATCCACAGCCCGTCGCCCGCGTAGGAACTCGTGTCATGGTGGAGCCAGAAGTCCCGGTTGCAGTACAGGATCACGCGGTGGTTGGGACGCAGCGCCTTGATCTTGCGGAGGATGGCATCCTTCTCGTCGCTGGATGCACGGGTGCCGGACGTGGTGGTCTCCCAGTCGACGGCGAGTATGTCCTCTTCGTGGCTGTCGCACTGCTCGACGAAGTACTGCGCTTGTGCGTCCACGTTGCCCGGCCACAGGAACTGGTAGAAGCCGACGACGAGTCCGGCGGACCGGGCGATCGCCGCTTGCTGCTTCTGCTTGGGGTTGGTGACAGTGTGGCCTTCGGTGGCCTTGACGATCACGAAGTCCATTCCGCTGATGCTGAACGACTCGTTGTTACTGGATACGTCGATACCTTTGAGCATGGTGAGCTCCTGAATGTGAAGAACGCACATGGACCCCTATAGAAAGAGCTCATAGCGTCGTATGACTGGATGTCGCTGTCTCTGCCGAAAACCGGGCTGATCAACAGGCCCAGCCCCTGCGCGGCCGGTTGGGATCGAACTGCTGGACCTTCGAGGCGAGGTTGGAGCCGTCTGCGGCAACGCCGTGATTGTTGCGGAGGCACCCAATTGCGGCAGCTATCGATGCCACAGGATCGTAGATATTCACCGATGTACCGGGAACGTGCTGCGACGCGAACGACTGCGGAATCAGCTGCACGATACCCCGGGAGCACTGGAATGGGGCCAGCGTGCCGTTCATCTTCTGGGGTGGCCCAGTGCGCTGTTGACCGTCTCCGAAGTCATGGACCTCGCTGAAGCCGTGCGGCGTTTTGGCGTTGCTGTCCCACAGGTTGCAGACATTCGGGTTTCCGGATGCCTCGCGCACTGCGGCAGTCTTGAACCCACTTATCCAGCTGCTGGTCGCGGGAACTCCAGCCGCCGAACACCCCTGCGTGATCCATTCCTCGAGGGTGCCACCGTTCACGTACCGGTTGAACGTCACTTCCTTCGGGTCGATTTCCCCTGACAAGCCGACGCTCGTGCCGCTCGTCGGACTGCCCGTAGGCGTGGCACCGACCCGGACCTGGAACAGTCCCGAGCGCTGCCCGAGTTCCTTCAGCGACGCTTCACCCGGTGTCCCCGTGGCATCGCCTTCGGTGAAATGCAGCACAGTCCGGCGAAAGTCGTCGTAGAGGGACTGCGTGGCCTGCTCGAAGATTCCGGTTGGATCGGTCACCACCGTATGCATGACCTTCTCCAGCCCCTCCTGCACCAGGGTCACATCGGCTTTCGCGCTGGCAGACCCGGCCGGCTGCGCCTCCTGCTCCTGGGCGCTGTGCGTCGCGGCCCACACCACCTGGTTCATGTCGATCCACGGCAGCGCCAGAGCCGGCGTCGAGCCTGCGCGTACGTTGAACAGCTCCGACCGCTTCCCCAGTTCGACGAGCGACTGCGTTCCGGGGAGACCTGTGGCCTCCGCCCCGGAGTAGCCCAGCTTCTCCTTGCGGAATCTGTCGTACAGCTGCTGCGTCTCGGCTTCGAACACGCCGTGCGGGTCGCCCGGGGCGACACCCATGACCTTCTCCAATGCGTCCTGCACCAGTGCCACATCGTCGGCAGGATTGCTGTTGCCCGTCTCCGTCACCTTCTCTTCGGTCACGGAGTGGGCGGCCGCCCAGATGAGCTGGTTCGAGGACACCCACGGCAACGCGGCTTCCACGGGCGTCGTAGGGGGAGAGCCGACCGCACCGGATGAGGCGGTGGCCTGGTACGTGAAGCCGGCCTTGCCCTTCAAACCGGGATCGGCCGTGACGACACCCTCCGTGAAGGCCGGCAGTCCGTAACCGTAGAGGTAACCGTCCCTTCGGGGACGGGTTTTCAGGTATACACCGTTGCCTTCGGCCGACCCGTTGGCGTTGGTGTTTCCTTCGATCGTGTACGCGTTGTCAGCGTCGTACTTGTAGACCAGCCCGACGTGACTGCCTCCGCCTGGGCCGAAGAACGCCAGCGCCCCGATCGCGGGATAGTACGAGAAACTGCCCTGGCTCTTGTACCAGTTGACAGCCGTTGCACAGGAGGCGGTGACCGGAGCGAGGCTTTTCTCCTGGGCCTGTTGGAATGCCCACGACTGGAAGGTCTCGCACCACGCCTGGTTCTGCGACCACTCCAGCCCGGGAACTGCGGGGGAAAACTTCTGATGGTTGTTGTAATGACCGTTCGAGTAGCCTTCGCGATATCCGACCTCGGCCTTCTCTATGCCGATTAGCGTATCCGCCTGATTCATCAGCTTCCCTTTCGTGGCCCCAGAATCTCCAATTTCCCAATCAGAAACCGGAAAATAAAGAGCAATTGACGCGCTGAGGGTGCCGTCAGAATGCTCTGAGCTCCTTCGAGGAACGAACGATCGACGGCTACCAGGCCTATGAAGCCTCTGATGAAGTCGAATGATCCTTTTACGTTCACGTTACCGCTGGTGGCGCGGTACTGCATCCTGAACTTGCGCGGAGGCCATGTGTCTGCTGTGTGGCCCGGTGCGCCGCCGACCGAGGTCTGAGACCGCCGACTACTAATAGTGCTTTGTTAATTACCTTTACGGAGGGTTGTCAGGGGTGACGGGGAAGGGGCATTGCGCGCGTCGCGCCGTCGCCGTTTGATCTCAGGCAACGGGACGGCCTTGCCCCGCACCGACGTGGGACGAGTGCTGGTCCAGGACGGCACGCAGCCGGTCGGTGTCGGCTGCCGTACCAAGTCCGCGCTTGGGCAGCAGGGTCATGGTGGAGGCGTTTTTGTCCCCGCTCAGCAGGAGGAACATTCCCGGGGTTTCGGCGTAGCGGGGTGTTGCCTGCCAGGTGAGGGTGTGGGTTGCATGGGCGGTCGAGACGGTGACACCGGAATCGTCGATGACGATGTGCTGCTCGCCCTTGGTGGCCGCCAGCCGGTGAAAGCTGCGCGCGTGGAGGCGGGTCTGGCCACCCAGCCCGAGCAGGACAAGAACTGTAAACCCAGCAACGACGGGCACATCGACGCTGCCGTCCTTCACAAACTTCAGTACTGCCGAAGCAGCCAGGAAGAAGGTCGCTGCGGCCAGCAACCAGCGCGTGCGCCGAGCGGACTTCGAGGCTTTGGCCCGTGCGCCCAATGCCTCGTGGAAATCCTCAACTGTAGGTGTGTACGACAGCTCTATTCGTGCCACGACGGCCTTCCTCATGTGATCTCTCCGGCCGAATCGACCGGAAAGGGATCTTAACGTCCGAGGTTGTCCGAGCCGGTCCCCGGTTGAGCCATGCCGGGAAGAGCCGCCATCGTCACGTTGCCGGTCGTGGGGCTTGTGGGGCGTCCATCCGATGCTCGTGCGGGTCGGGGGCTGTGGTCCGTGCTCACCAACTTCTGTCGTTTCAACGATCCCGCCCCGGCGCCGGCCGAGCGCCAGGCCGCGCTTGTGAACGCCGTATGAACTCAATTAGGCGGCCTGACCTGCGAGTTACTGCCTGGTTCGGCATCCTTAGGAACCGACAGTCGGGTATGTTTCCGGTGTCGCCGCCACACCGGGAACACGGGGTTCCCAGGGACTAGCGGCACGTGGGGACATCGTCTCTTGACGACAGCGACCGAGATATTTCACGTCCGTCCGTACACCCCGCACTGCCAAGTCATCACCGACGAAGGTGATCACGCCGTCATCGGCATCTCTCCGGGGAACTCCTACTTCACCCATCAGCGAGTCCTCAGCCTCGCCGCCTGGGGATTGGACAACTTCCGCCAGGTCGATCTCATCTATACGGATCTGCACGTCGCCGACATGTACGAGGCACTCGGATATCCGGCTCTCGACGCCCAGCGCAAGGCCGTGAAGAACCTCCGCGGTGTACGCGCCAAGGTGACCGCCGCCGTCGCCGCGCTCGACCCGGACGGCACCAGGCTCCGCGGCCGCCCCATGTCCGCGCTGCTGGACATCCCCGCCTATCGGGTCATCCGCGAGAGCCTCGACGATCGGCTGTCCACCGACCCGGGATTCCGCGAAGTCTGTGACCAGCTCGTGGTCCGGTTCCTCACCAGCAAGGTTCTCGACGGGAAGCAGCCCACGGACCGTCAGCGCCAGGTCTGCCTCGACTACATCTGTGCCGAAGCGCCGCTGTTCATCGACACCCCCGCAATCATGGGCGTCCCCTCCTCGCTCAACTGCTACCACCAGGCACTGCCGATGGCCGACCTCCTGTACGCACGCGGGCACGGCCTGCGCGCCACACGCAACCAGGGCCACGCCGTGATCACCCCCGCCGGCACCACCACCGAAGGACACGACCAGTGACGACCGCCCCGACCCTGATCGACTTCCCGTTCTCCCCGCGCGGCGACCGCCTTCCCCCGGAGATCGAGCGGCTTCGCGCCACCCCGGTCACGCGGGTGCGCACCATCGCCGGGGACGAGGCGTGGCTCGTCTCCTCCTACCAGCTGTGCAGACAGGTGCTCGAAGACCCCCGCTTCAGCCTCAAGGACACCTCCGCCCCCGGCGTTCCCCGGCAGTACGCCCTGACCATCCCGCCCGAGGTGGTCAACAACATGGGCAACATCACCGGCGCCGGTCTGCGCAAGGCCGTACTCAAGGCGATCAACCCGAAGGCCGGCGGCCTGACGGAGTGGATGACCGACCACGCCGCCCACCTGATCGACGGCATCCTCGACTACGGCCCGCCGATCGACCTGCGCGGACACTTCACCAACCCCTATGCCGAACACCTCCACTGCCACATCCTCGGCATCCCCCGCGATGACGCACCGCTGTTGGCATCCAGTCTCGACATCGCGTTCATGAACTCGGCCTGCCCCATCACCGGGGCGCGCCTGAACTGGGACCGGGACATCGCCCATATGACCGGACGGCTCAACGACCCCGCCACCGACGGGCTGATGGCCGAACTCGCCGCCCTCCGCGGTGACCCCGACTATGCACACCTCACCGACGAGATGCTCGCCACCGTCGGCGTCACCATGTTCGGCGCCGGAGTCATCTCCACCATGGGCGCCTTGACCATGGCCGTCTTCACGCTCCTTCAGAACCCCGATATATGGGCTCGGCTGTGCGCGGAGCCCGGCAGGATACCGGCCGCCGTGGATGAACTGCTGCGCGTGAACCTGTCCATCGCCGACGGGCTGCCCCGCCTGGCCATGGAAGACATGCAGCTCGGCGACACGGAGATCAAGAAGGGCGAACTCGTCCTCGTCCTGGTCGAGGCCGCTAACACCGACGCGAGCGTGTTCCCCGACCCGCACACCATCGACATCGACCGACCCAACGCGGCCGCTCACCTCTCGTTCGGCTACGGCGGGCACTACTGCCCCGCCGTCCCACTCGGGAAGAAGCACATCGAGAGAGCGATCGAGACCCTCACCTCCCGCATGCCTGGCCTGCACCTGGCAGTCCCCGTAGACCAACTCGTATGGCGTACCCGCTTCATGAAGCGCATTCCCGAGCGGCTGCCGGTGGCCTGGTAGGAGCAGAGTAAACGGCGTGAGTTGGCGCCCAACACCATGCGGTGGCCCCGGCCTGAGGGAGGTCGGGGCCATTGTGTGGTGGGAATCGTGGGGCGGCTCGGCAGTTGCTGGGCCGGCTCCACGAGGAGATCCCGCACCGGCATCGACGATGCGGGCCTTCTCGGGTGAGGCGGATCGGTGTGTGGCGTGAGTAGTTGCGTTGTGTGCACGGGCTGGTGGCACCGGTGTTGCTGGACGGGGATCTGCCGGCCTGGCTGGTGTTGGGCTGCGACGAGTTCAAGCAGGTGACGTCCCGTCCTTTGCAGTTCACTCGTGACTCGGGCCAGTGGATCACGTTCCGGCGGGCGGGTGCCGGCCGATTCCCCGCTGTGGCCGGCGTTGCAGCCCCAGCCGAGTGTGCCTTTGTGGATGGGGCCGAGCATGCGCGGTTGCGTGGCGCGGTCACCGACAGCCTGGAGCAGTTCGCGCTGCGCGGGACCCGCTGCTACACCGTCCGCTGATCGAGGAGTTCGCGGCGGCCCGTGGTGAGGAGTCGGGCCGGGTGCGGGGGTGCCTCTCTGTCTTTCGTCAAGCGAGGCGTGGGGTTCTGGGTTCGTAGAAGGTGCCGTCGCGGAGCATCGCGAACAGCACGTCCAGGCTGGGGTGGAACTGGGTGAGCAGGCCGCGTATCCGGTTGGAGGTGTGGGTGGCCTCGGCTGCGAGGTCCTGGTCGAAGCCCACCAGGACGGTCAGTTCGGCGGTGATCCCGTCGGTCAGCTCAAGCGAGCGCAGGGTGTGCGGCATCGTGCGGGCGGCGTCCGCGATCACCGCGGCGTCCTTCGCGTCGGTCTTCGCCTCGCCCGGATACAGGTCGGCGATCTGCCGCATGGCAAGTCCCGGCAGGTAGGCGACCTTGCAGCCCGCGTCCCGGGCGACGGTGAGGGGGAGGGGGAGGGCGCCGATGGAGGCGGGCTGGTCCACGACCACCAGGACGGTGCCGAACTTCGCCGCGAGTTCGTCGAACACGGCCCGCGGCTTCGGTTCGCTGTTGGGCAGCTGCTTGTCGAAGACCTTCTTGCCGGCCGGCGTCAGTCCGTGCCCGTGATGGGCGCTCTTGCCGACGTCCAGGCCGAGGAAGACGCCCACGTCGTCGATGTCGTACAACCCGTCCTCCCGAACAGGGCTCGTGCGGTGCTGGCCAGGGCGATGGCGCCGTACGCGCGCATCCACGTGATGCAGACCTGCCGCCCGCGCGGTGCCGGGCATTGCGCTCGGACAGGCGGTAGTCGGACCTCTCATCAGCGTCGCCAACGGCACCCCACGGGCCCGGTGACACCACCGCCCAGGTCAATCCCTTCGACAGGGGGACACAGTCATGCCGGGCCCGGGGGCCAGCGGCCCTCTTGCAAGACCGCGAAGAACCTAACGGGGGGACGTCGCGGTACGGGCGCGCCCCTCTTCCGCGACTGCGGGCCTCGGCGTCCTGCGTGCCCTTTGGTCGCCTCTGTTTTCGGCGGGTTCGTGGGGCGGGCTCACGGCGAGTGCCCCTCGTGGTGCTTGTTGCCTGTTACCCGTTTCGCGTTGTCCGTTGCCTGTAAGGCAGTTGGGGGCTGCCGTGCCTTGCACGGCGGTTGGCGGGGTGCGAGTTGTCCGTCCTCGGCGGGAGAGGAGTGGTGGGTTGCCGTGGTGTTCTGCCTGGTGTTGCTTTGAGTGTTTCAGGCGGCGGTTCCGGGGATCGCCTGTCGGTCTTCGCCAGTGTTTTCCTCTCCGGCAGTGGCTGGAGTGTCCGTTTCGTTTGCCGGGCACGTCAGCCGGCCGTGCGGGATGGCAGAATCCCGGCATGACTCATCAGCACGGTCTGCTTTCCGGCAAGGTTTCCCTGATCACAGGAGCCAGTAGTGGGATTGGCGCGGCAACCGCGAAGCTTTTTGCGCGAGAAGGTGCGGCGGTGGTACTTGCGGCCCGCCGGGTGGACCGCCTCCACGCTCTTGTGTCGGAGATACGTCGGACCGGAGCAGAGGCGGCGTACATCGCGATGGATGTGTCTCAGGAGGAGGACGTGAGACGTGCCGTGGAATTCACTGTGGAGAAGTACGGGCGCCTGGATCTGGCATTCAACAACGCGGGCGTCGGCTGTGATCACGAGTCCATGCACTTGATGCAACAGGAGACGTACGACGACGTGATGGGAACCAATGTCCGTGGTGTGTGGCATTGCCTGCAACACGAGATTTCCGCGATGCTGCACAACGGCGTGGGCGGTTCCATCGTCAACAACAGCAGTGTCGCCGGACTGCAGGCGATCCCTGCCGGGGCGCCTTACATCGCCTCCAAGCACGCCGTCATCGGGCTGACCAAGGCGGCTGCGGCCGAATACGCGCCGCAGGGCATCCGCGTCAACTCCGTGGCGCCCGGGACGACCCGTACCGAGATCATTGCTGGTTGGTTCGATCGGAACCCCGGGCTGGAGGAGCAGTTGCACCGTGCGACGCCGCAGGCCCGTACCGCCGAACCCGAGGAGATAGCCCAGGCCGTCGCCTGGTTGTGCAGCGACCGGTCTTCCTTCGTCACGGGTGCGGTGCTGCCCGTGGACGGCGGGTACACGCTGATGTGACGTGCGGCGCCGGGGACTCCGTGCCGGTATGTCACGGCCCGTCGCGCATCGCGGGCGGGCCCGCCCGGCCGTATGACCGTCTCATGAGCCTCATGAGGCTCCGTGCCGATTCCGGCCCGGGAGCGGGTTCGGTTGCCGTGCCGCTTCCGAGGGGGCGGCCGAAGGCACTTGCCCCTCATGGCGGCCGGTCTGGCTGCGGGCGCGACGAGCACTTCCTTGCCCGGCGTATCGGGCCGTTCGACGTCTTGCGGAGGGAGGTGCGTTCCCAGGCGCCTGACCGGAGGCTGTCCACCGGGCGGTGCATGGGGACGGTCCCCGGCTCGGTCCCCTCGGACGGCCGTGGACGGGGCGGGCAAGGCGGCGGAATCGGGCGCGGCGGTGCAGGGCGGCGCTGCGGTGTGAGCCCCGGTGCTGTTGTGGGGCTGACCGGAGCTTCTGCGCTCCCCGCAGGCGGTGGGTGAGGAACGCCGGCGGGCGTGGGACATGCCGCGGACGGGGTCGTCCAGTTTCAGCCAGGCCATTGCGGCGGCACCGGGAAGCAGCCGGGCCTTGAGGGGCGCTCCTTGCGGGGCGGCGGAATCGCGCGTTACCGCATGCATGTCCTTGCGTTCCGCGTACGGCCCTGGCACCGGCGCCGGGCTGTTCGCGCGTGCGGGCATGCGTGCGGCACGGCCGCGCGGTCGGGCGGGGAAAGGTTCGGCGGGCGGCCGCCCGCCGCGGTGTTCCGGCGGAACGCACAGCGCGCACCGCCGGTACCCGCGGCGATCACCGCGGGATATCAGCTGCCGGGGTCGGTGAGCGTGGTGGTGAACACCTTTGCGCCGTTCTGGTGGCCGGTCACGCGCACTGTGGTGGTGCCCTCACCTTCGGCGGCGGGCTGTGCTCCGATCCAGCACGGGCTGTCGAATTCGACGTAGCGTTCGAAGACCGTGGTGAGGGCTGACGGCCTAAAGGTCCTGTGTGCGGTCACCAGGCGGGCGGCTTGCTGGGCGGCTTCGATCATGACGAGACCGGGAACGTGATCGACGGGGTGGTCGTACAGCGCGGTGTTGCGGAAGTCGCCGCGCAGGAGCCACCGGCCGGCCGTGTCCGTGGGGGTCAGTACCACCTCGACATCGGCGGTGCAGTCCACCTGAGCCGGCGGGACGGGGGCCGGCAGCGGCGCCTGGTCACGCACCGCCTCGGCGTGAACGCCCCGCAGGCGGCGGTAGACACCTGGCGGAATCCATTCGAAACCGGTGGCCGCCGTGCCGACCTGCCGCCCGGCACAGTGGATACTCATCGTCATGCGCAGACCGCTGATGGAACGGCCACGCGATTTGGTGATTTCGCAGACAACGTCAAGAACCAGGCTGGTCGGTTTTCTTTCCGCCTCCAGGCGCTCCACGTCGAAGGCGAAGTCGAAGGTGCGCAGCAGCACCGCATGCGTCAGCGGGGCCCCGAACTCCGCGTGCGCGAGCAGCAGTCCGGTCTGCCGCACCATCTGGGCGGCCTGCATGGCCCAGCTGCGAAACCCGCGGCCCGGCGCCCCGCGGTCCAAAGCCGGCCATATGGCCGTGACGCGGAAATTCATGGCCCCGGTGCGGTGCCAGTCGGTCACCAATACGGAGTCGTCGTAACGGAGGTGGACGAATTCCTTGGGTACGCGCGGACTGTGTCCGGTGGCACGTCGCGGCGCGGGGAGCGGCAGGTTCCTGTCCGGTGCGACAGGGCTGTGCATACGGCCGGGCCCCAGCGATGGTGTGGACATAGGTCCCCCTCGGTACCTCAAAGCAACAGAGCTTCGGATGGCTCCCAATAAGATACGTACTATCCGGTTTGATTTTCAATGCGGTGCCGCACCGCGCTACGGAACGCTCGTTCGAACGAGGGGGGACGGCGCATGCGGCGGTAACATGGAGAGTTGTCATGGCGAAACAGGCACGGGCGATACAGACGCGGCGGCAGATCCTGGATGCGGCGGGCCTTGTGTTCGACCAGCTCGGATACGAGTCCGCGACCATCGCCGAGATCATCGCGCAGGCGGGCGTGACGAAGGGGGCCCTGTACTTCCACTTCGACTCCAAGGAAGACGTGGCCCGCGCTGTCCTCGAGGAGGCCGTCACCACCGAGGGGGTCGTACCGCAGGACTCCAAACTGCAGGAGTGCGTGGATGTGGGGATGGTGCTCGCCCACCGTGTTCCCCGCGAGCCGATGCTCAGTGCCGCCATCCGCCTGTCGACCGACCTGAAGGCCCGTGCCCTGTTCGGCACCTCCTGGACGCCCTGGATCGCCTTCATGGCAGAGCAGCTGGCCCTGGCCAAGGAGCAGGGCGAACTGCTGCCGCACACCGTTCCGGAGGAAACCGCGCTGGTCATCGTTGCGGCATGGACCGGCATGGAGATCGTCACCTCCGACCTCAAGGACGGCGAGTCCCTCCAGCACCGGGTTTCCAGGCTCTACGACCATCTTCTCCCCAGCATCGCCGTGCCGGGTGTGCTGGCCAGGCTGGACACCTCACCGGACCGCGGTACCCGGATCTGGCAGGCCCACCAGGAGCAGGCAGGCCGGGACGTGGAAACGGACAAAGGCGTCGATCTGTCGATGTCCGCCTGAAACACCGTTTGCCGCAGCGCCCCGCAGAGGAGCGCTGCCGTGATCCCGCTGCCCGGACGGAGTCGGCGGGTGATGCCCCCTTCGTGCCGGACGCTACGTCCCCCCCCGGCGATGATGAGGCCCCCGCGGTAGGGCTCCCGGCTGCTAGGACCGCCGCAGGCAGGCCAGGTCTCCTCAGTGCGCCGCGGCTCGTCCGGCGCAGCCCAGGCGCAGCTCGGCCGGCACCAGCGCCGCCGACGTCGACCGGAAGCGTTCGCCGCCCAAGAGTGTGGACACCGGCCGGCCGGAGCTCCGGTGACGGAAGAAAAATCGCGTCGGCCGGCCGCGAAGGGCGTCGTCCGCTGCCGCGGGGGCGAATCGGGCGGCCCGGGCCCGCCGCGCCCAGGCCCCGGAGCACGTTGGCGTCTCCATTGGTGCGACGACCGCTCCCACGACAGCGTCACGCCCGAGGCGGACGGTTCCGCTGCCGACCGGTCATCCGACCGAGAGTCGTCAGGAGCGCTCCAGGGACGCTGGAGGATACGGGCGCCTCGGATCGCGCACCGCCATCGTGCCGCGCAGGGCGAAAAAGCGTTTCGGAGTGCGAGAGTTTCGCGCCGGGCACCACAGGAGCAGGCTCCCCGGGATACCGATGACCGGCGGCCGTGCCACCGCCGAACATCGCACCGACGCGTCGATTGGCCGTGGTCGTCGACACCGGCTACGGCCTCGCAGCCGGCGTGTGGACACATCGCGCACCGCCTGCGACCGGGACACGCCGCTTGCGGGCCGACCGACGACGACGGCCGTGATACCCGCAAGGAAGTCCTCCTGGCGTAGGCGTCGTCAAGCCCGCCGCGGCAAGAACTCCTCGCTGAAGCCTGCAACTCCGGCGCGTCGAAACGGACTGCGAAGGCGCCGCGAACACTACGCGATGCCTCGACCACGGCATTTCGCACTCTGCGGGATCTGCGCGATCTGGTCGAAGACGGCTCCATCCACACACAGGACAACTACCCCGAATCGCGAGACCTCCGGGAAGACCGGTTCGCGAAGCTCCGTACCGCCATGAAAGGCGACCTCGACAAACTGTCAGTGAAGCAGAAGCGCTGAAGCCAGGCCGCCAACGACCGTGCTGAGCCGCGAGGCCGGTCAACGCCGCCGGTGCCGCCCGGGCACCGCGGCCCGTGCATGCCGGCCGCTGCCTGCCACGCACGCGGAAGGTGTCACGAAAGCCGCTCAGGCGGTGTCTGCGATGCGCTGTTCGAGAACTGCAATCTTGCCATCGAGCGGGTGCTGAATGTCCGGCCATATGTCGGCTTTGAGGACGAGTTGGACGCGGGGGGCTTTGGCGGCGACGGCTTCGGTGGCGCGTTTGACGACGTCCATGACCTCGTCCCATTCTCCTTCGATCATGGTGTACATGGAGTCGGCCTTTTGGTACCGCCGTCGTGTGCGGATCTGGGCGACGACGGGAAGGGCGGCACCGGCCGCCATGAACAGGGCTTCGATGCCGGTGCCGGGCGAGAACAGCGGGCCGAAGAACGGCGAGCGGGTGCGCAGGTAGGCGAGTTTGAGGGCCCACAACAGTGACACCAGGAGGATGCCGGTGCCGAGCCGCCGAGACACCGCGCGCAAAGTGGAGCTGGGGCATCGTCGCGACCGACGAGATGATCGGTCTGATCGCTCTGCGGCGGCGAACCCTGTCCATGGGCACCCTCAGCTACATCTTCCGCGAGGGCACCTGGGGCGATGGCTGTGCCGCCGGAGCCGTCGACATGCCGCTGTCTTCGCCGGCCGTCCAAAGTGTCGTCGTCGAGCCAGCTCCTGGGGGCTGTCCGATGGGTCAGGGTGGCGGGCTCGGCCATGGCTCGTCGGGCAGACCTTAGCTGTTGATCCTGACTGCGATGCCGTCGAGTACGCAGTCGAGTCCCGTCTCGAACTGCCAGGCCGCGTCGTCCTTGCGCCCGGCCCCGAGGGCGTAGCGCCGGTAGGTGGGGTAGCGGCCGGTCTCCATCAGGTAGGTCATCTGGGGTGCGAGCGCGCGGCGTGTTTCGTCGCCGCTGGCCCAGCCGTTGTCCTCCATGTACTGGTGTAGCGCCACCTCGGACTGCGTCGCGCCGTGCACGTAGGCGTTGACCGCGCGGAAGGCGGCCATCATCGAGTCGGTGTCCATGCCGTGGCCGTCGAGTGCGGCAAGCTGGCGTTCCGCGACCGCCATCCGGTTCGGCGTCAGCACGAAGTGCGGTGTGGGCAGCTGGGCCAGCCAGGGATGCCGCAGCATCATGGCGCGACTGGCCAGTGCGTAGGCGCGCAGGATGTCGCGCCAGCCGGTCACCTCGTCCGGGACGGCGAGTTCGGCCGTGACCTGGTCGACCATCAGCGCCCACAGGTCGTCCTTGCCCGAGACGTGGCGGTACGCGGCCATGGGTGCGACGCCCAGCTCGGTGGCGAGGCGGCGCATGGTGACGGCGGCGAAGCCCTCGGCGTCGGCGACCTGCACCGCCACAGCGGCGATCTTCTGCGGCGTCAGTGAGGCGCGGGGCGCGGCGGCGGGGCGCTCCATGCGCTCCCACAGCACGGGCGCATCCGCATCTCTGCTCTTCTTCTGGGCTGCCACGCGTGGGCTCCTCTCCGGCCGACCGTTCGTGTACAGCGTATCGCCAGTAGACGACGTACACAGCGACGTGTACGTTGTACGCATCCCAATACGTCGTACACATCAGGGGGATTTCCCATGAGCGAGCAGCCGCAGCAGCTGCGCGTAGCGGTCGTCGTCGGCAGCACCCGGGAGGGCCGCTTCGCACCCGTCGTCACACGGTGGATCAAGAGCCACCTCGACCAGCGCGACGACATGAGCGTCGACGTCGTCGACCTGGCCGAGACCCCGCTGCCCACCGTCTTCCCGGCCTTCGGCCAGCCGCCCGCGCCCGGCACCGAAGAGGCCCTCGCCGAGGTCTCACCGCGCCTGGCGGCCGCCGACGCGTTCGTGTTCGTCACGCCGGAGTACAACCACAGCTTCCCGGCGTCCCTGAAGAACGCCATCGACTGGCACAACGAGCAGTGGCACGCCAAGCCGATCGGCTTCGTCTCCTACGGCGGCATCTCGGGCGGCCTGCGCGCGGTCGAGCAACTCCGGCTCGTCATGGCGGAGTTGCATGCGACCACCATCCGCAACACGGTCAGCCTGCACAACGCCTGGGGCCTGTTCGACGAGGAGTACGCGATGAAGGACACGCAGAGCGACGCCGCGGCCAAGACGATGCTCGACCAACTCGCCTGGTGGGCCCAGGCACTGCGGGACGCCAGGAACGCCCGCCCCTACACCGCCTGATACAGCGTCAACAACACTGGGGGAAACCATGAATCAGCGTAGGGGAGAAGCCGCGCCCAAGACAGCGGAGTCCTGTGCTGACCAGCCGCCGACCGCGGCGCCGGCCGTGGCGCCACCGTCGCGCCTCGCCGTCCTGGGACTGCTGCTCGGCATCATCCTGGCGACACTCGACGGCACGATCGTCGGCACCGCCCTGCCCACGATCGTCGGCGACCTGGGCGGCCTGGACCACCTCTCCTGGGTGGTGACTGCCTATCTGCTCACCACCGCCGTCTCCACCCCGATCTGGGGAAAGGCCGGCGACCTGTACGGCCGCAAGGGCAGCTACCTGACCTCGATCGCGGTCTTCCTCGTCGGGTCGGTGCTCTGCGGACTCGCCCAGGACATGGGACAGTTGATCGCTTTCCGGGCACTCCAGGGGCTCGGCGCGGGCGGCCTCTTCGTGGGTGCGCTCTCCCTCCTCGGGACGCTCCTGCCGCCCGCGCAGGCGGGGCGCTCCCAGTCGATGATCGGCGTACTGCTACCGGTCGCCATGATCGGCGGCCCGCTGCTCGGCGGCTTCCTCACCGACCAGCTGGACTGGCGCTGGGTCTTCTACGTCAACGTGCCCGTCGGCGCCGCCGCACTCCTGATCGTCGGGCTCTGCATCCGACTGCGCGGCGAGCGCGGCCCGGCCCGCATCGACTTCCTGGGCGCCGCACTCCTCACGGCGGGCGTTCTGGCGCTCACCCTGATCGGGACCTGGGCCGGCACGGCGTACGACTGGATCTCACCGCAGATCGCGGGGCTCGCCGCACTCTCGGTGGCCGCCCTGGGCTGGTTCGTCCACGTGGAGCGACGAGCACCCGAACCCATCATCCCGCCGCGCCTGTTCCGCGACCACAACTTCACACTCGCCCAGGTGCTGAGCTTCCTGGGGGGCGCGGCGATGCTGGCCGCGGCGAGCTATCTGCCGCAGTACATGCAGTTCGTACGGGGCATGTCGTCGACGGAAAGTGGGCTGCTGCTGCTCCCACTGATGCTCGGCATGATGGGCGCGCAGCTGTTCATCGGGCGGGCGGTGGCGGGCGGCGGCGGGTACCGCGGGTACCCCATCGCGGGCGGCGCGGTCGCCACCGCGGGCGCCCTGGCCCTGCTCATGGTCGGCGCGGACACCGCCACAGCGGTGGCCTCCGCGCTGACGCTCGTCCTCGGCCTGGGCCTGGGCTGTCTGATGCAGCCCGCGATGCTCATCACCATGAACAGCGCGGAGCCCCGCGACATGGGCGCGGCCAGCGGCACCACCACGCTGCTACGGACCATCGGTGGCTCGCTCGGCGTCGCCGTGCTCGGCTCCGTCTACACCGGCCGCATGGCCGCCACCCTCACGGACCGGCTCGGCCGGGACGGGGAGCGGCTCGCCGGCGGCCACGAAGTGACCCCCGCGGTGCTGCTCGGGCTGCCCGACGGGGTGCGGGACGCCTTCCGTGCCGGGGTCACCGGCGGACTGCACAGCGTCATGATCGGCACGGCCGCGCTGTGTGCCGTCGCCTCCGCGGCCGCCTGGCTGATCCGCGAGGTGCCGCTGCGAACGGCCCCGGGGGCGCCGGACTAGGGAGTGTTGTGAAAATGCTGGCCGCAGCCGATTGTGGGTGGCTGCGGCCAGCATTTTCGGGTGGTTGTCCAGGTGGGTGGCCACCATCTCGCAGGCAGAAGTGCGCCGACGGTTACTGCTGGGGCGCTTCGGCCGCCAGGGCGTCGAGGTGGGCGGCGACCCGCTGGAGCAGTTCCATCAGCACCTCGTGCTCGTTGGCCGAGAGGCACTCCATCATCCGCACCCTCAGGGCTCCGGACCGCTCGGCGACCCGCTCGTAGGAGCGTCGCCCCTCCCCGGTCAGCGTCACGCTGCCGTCACCCGCCACCTGCGCCCAGCCGCGCTCGATGAACCGCTCGACATGCGGCCACATGGTCGGCTCGTCGGCGGACAGGAATGCCGCCATGGTCTCATCGAGCACGGCGACGGTGATCGGGCCGTACGAAATCGTGTTCAGCACCTGCCAGGACCGCCGGTTCAGACCGTCCGCGGCGAACAGCCGGCCCAGGCTCTCGGTGATGGCTCCGTCGATGTGCTTTAGCCAGTAGCCGAGCGGCCTCTGCTCACGGACGTCGGGCAGGCGAGTCATGTCGGTCATGCCAATCCCTCAAATACATGTCTTCTGACAACAATTGTAAACTAGCATGCATGTCGAAGAGGGATCAACAGGAAGCCGTCGCCGCCGTCGAGCGGGCCATGGTGGCGATCCGCCGCAGCCAGACCCGCCGATCACTGGGACGGCTGGCGCCGCGGGACGGTGGGAAGCCGATCGACCCCACGCTGTTCAGCGTCTTGGACGCTATCGAGGCCTGCGGCCGAGACCGGGCGTGTGCCGTCAGCGATGTCGCCGCCGCCCTCGGCGTGGACCAGCCCAGGGCGAGCCGCCTGGTGCTGCGCGCCACCGAGGAAGGGTGGATCACGCGCCGCACCGATCCGTCCGACGCTCGGCGCACCCTGCTCACCCTGTCCCACGAGGGGCAGGAACAGGTCGACCGCGCGCACCGCTTCCGGCAGGAGGTCTTCGCCCGCGCGATGGCGGACTGGCCGGACAACGACCGAACCGAGTTCGCCCGACTCATCACTGCGTTCGTGATCTCGTTCGCCCAGGTAGCTCCTCACGCCGAATGAATTTCTCGGTGCATGGCGGTTACAGCCACTCGTTGATGGCGGCGACCAGCACCGTCGCGTGATAGCGGACGGCGAGCTTGTCGTACCTCGTAGCGACCGCGCGGTGGCGCTTGAGCCGATTGATCCCGCACTCGGCCGCGTGCCGCTGCTTGTAGTCGTCCTTGTCGAACTTGGGCGGACGGCCACCGCGGGAGCCGAGCTTTCGGCGGTTGCGAATCTGGTCCGCCTTCTCCGGGATGGTGCACTTCACGCCGCGTCGGCGCAGGTAGGAGCGGTTCGCGCGGGAGCCGTACGCCTTGTCTGCGCGGACCTTGTCCGGCTTCGTGCGAGGTCGGCCGGGTCCGGTCCTGGGCACTCGGATAGCGTCAAGAATCGGCTGGAACTGGGGACTGTCGTGCCGCTGGCCGGCGGTGACGAGCAGGGACAGCGGCTTCTGTCCCTGCTCGACCGCCAGGTGCAGTTTGGTGGTCAGACCGCCGCGCGAGCGGCCAAGGCCGTGGTCATCCGGCTCGGTGTCGACGCCCCCGGGAGACTCCTTTTGAAGAGCCCCTTTTTTCGCGCTCCAGCAGCATGCTGGTGGGCGCGCGCGATGGTGGAGTCCACGCTCACGTCCCACGTGATCAGGCCCTTTGCGTCGGCTTCGGCCTGCAACTGTTCGAAGATCCGCTTCCAGGTGCCGTCGCGCTGCCACCGCCGGAACAGGTCGTAGGCTCGGTCCCACGGACCATAGCGCTCTGGAAGGTCACGCCACGGCGCGCCGGTCCGAGTCCGCCACCGTATGCCGTCGATCAGCTGCCGACGGGTCCAGGTCCGGGGGCGGCCCGGCTTTTTGCCCACCGGCAGCAGTGGCTCCAGCCGCTCCCACTGGCCGTTCGTCAGATCAGCGCGTCCCACGGGCCGTGATCATCTACGTCCTTGATCCACTTTCGCAACAGGCCCTAGATGTGCTGTCCGACGAGTCGGGTCACGGACCTGGCGGTGGATCGTTCCGTCCCGTGCGGGGCGGGGTGATCTTACGGACACGCAGTGGGCTCGGCTGGAGCCACACCTTCCGATGAACGTGGGCGAGGCGGGCGGTTGCGGAATCACCGCGCAGTCATCAACGGCATGCTCCTCCGCCAGCGAACTGGCACCCCGCGGCGAGACATACCCACGCGGTTCGGGAAAGGGAAGACGGTGCACGACCGCCACCGGCGTCGGTCGGCACACGGCACCATCGCCCGGATCTGGGACATCACCCTGGACCAGATCGCGACCCTCCAGCCCACAGCTGCCGACCTCCTGCGCACTATGGCCTGGTACGCCCCCGAAAACATCCCCACCACCCTTACAGACGGCTCCACCGACCCACCCGCACTGAACCACGCAATCGGCCTGCTCACCGCTACAACATGATCACCCCGACCCCTCGACCGGCACGCTCGCCGTCCACCGGCTCGGACAGGTTCCAGCTTGCTAGTGCTCCGTTGCTCGTAGGAGGGCCGCGGGACCGCCGGGGCCCTGACTCGGGCCTCGGGCTCGGGTCCGCAGGCCGGAGCTCAGCGAGGGCCTGCCCGAACCGGGCGTCGGCGGCGAGCGTGAGGGACTCCAGCGCGGCGGTGGCGGCTCGTCTACTTCGCCGGCCGCGCCCCTGGGCCCCGAAGCACACGAACGAGAAAGGCGCCCCCTGGGCCATCCCCCGGGGTGGGCGCCGTCGTTGTACCGTCAGTGCACGTTTCCGAACCTGTGGTGCTGGGTCTCGGTACCTTTGGTTCAGACGGACTCT